>CANIHR010000163.1 GCA_947467185.1 Bryobacterales bacterium | reverse complement strand
CGGCTGCCCGGACCGCCGCTGCCCTCTCGCAATAGCTACACTCATAAAATCATGAACCGCAGAATCGGTGTTGCACTGGGAGTGCTTCTGACCGCCTCCTTTTCCCAGACGGGGTGGCCGGCTACGGGGCCGTCAGATCTTTCAGATACGGATAATTCAAACAGCGAACTGCGGCCTCTGATTGAGCGATTCACGCTGGATCGCGGCAATATTCTGCGGTATTACAACGTGCAGGGGTCACCTGAGCGGCGCGACCGACTGAAGAAGTTCATTCAGACAGCCCAGGCCGCGCTGGCGGCGAAGAATTTTGATTCCCTGAGCCAGGACGGGAAGATTGATTACCTGGTGTTCCGGAACAGCCTGGATCATGATCTGCGAACGCTGGAGCGTGAGGCGGCGGAACAGAGAGAGACGGTGGTTTATCTGCCGTTCGCCGGAACCATTTTCCAGTTGGAAGAGGCCCGGCGGAAGATGGGTCCGGTGGATGGGACGGCAGCGGCGAAGGCGCTGACGGAGCTGAACAGCCAGATTGAGGCCGCACGCCGGTCGGCAGAGGCTAAGCTGCGCCAGGATACGGGTACGGAAGCGGCGCGAACCCGGCGCGTGGTGGGCAATCGGGCGGCACTGGAGGCGAATGCGCTGCGGAATACCCTGCGGACCTGGTTCACCTTCTATGACGGCTACGATCCGCTGTTCACGTGGTGGGCGTCGGAACCTTATAAGACGGCAGAGGCGTCGCTGAATTCTTACGCGGGCTTCCTGCGGAATCGCGTGGCGGGACTGGCCGATGGGGACGAGGCGGGACCGGCAACTAGTGGGCGTGGTGGCCGTGGTGGTGGGGCGAATGCATATCAAGCCTCGATCGCAGCAGCGAAGCCGGGGTCCACGGATGACATTGTGGGAAATCCCATTGGGCGCGAGGGTCTGATGAGCGAACTGGCGTTCGAGATGGTTCCCTACACGCCGGAGCAACTGATTGCCATAGCCAACAAGGAGTACGCGTGGTGCGAGGCCGAGATGAAGAAGGCTTCCAACCAGATGGGCTTCGGCGATGACTGGAAGAAGGCTGTCGAGAAGATCAAGACGATGTACGTGGAGCCGGGCAAGCAGCCGGCGGTGATTCGGGATTTGGCACGCGAGGCGGAGGCTTTCCTCGATGAATTTGATCTGGTGACGGTGCCTCCGGTGGCGCGAGAGACGTGGCGCATGGACATGATGACGCCCGACCGGCAACTGGTAAACCCGTTCTTTACGGGCGGCGAGGTGATTTCGGTGTCGTATCCGGTCAACTCGATGACTTATGAGCAGAAGCTGATGTCCATGCGGGGAAATAATATCCCGATGTCGCGCGCCACGGTGTTCCATGAGCTAATTCCGGGACATCATCTGCAGGGTTATTACGGAGCGCGTTTTAAGCCGTACCGGACATCGATCAGCGGGACTCCATTTGTGACGGAGGGATGGTCTCTGTACTGGGAGCTGATGATGTGGGAGATGAAGTTCCAGAAGACGCCCGAAGACCGGGTGGGGGCGCTGGTATGGCACATGCATCGGTGTGCGCGGATCATCTTCTCTTTGAGCTTCCACCTGGGGAAGATGTCTCCTGCGGAAGCGGTCGATTTCCTGGTGGATAAGGTTGGGTTTGAGCGAGAGAATGCGGCGGGTGAGGTTCGGCGGTCGTTCGGCGGGGGGTACACACCGTTGTATCAGGCAGCATACTTGTTGGGTGGGATGCAGCTGAAGGCCCTCCATGACCAGTTGGTGGGACCGGGCAAGATGACCAACAAGCAGTTCAATGACGCGGTACTGCGCGAGAACCGGATCCCGGTCGAGATGATCCGGGCCAGCCTGACGAAGCAGAAGTTAACGAAGGATTATGGACCCGCCTGGAAGTTTCAGGGCGACGTGCAACCGGTGAACTAACCTGGCTATTCGACGCCACATGCGACGCGGGCTGCGGTTCACACTGACCGCGATCTATACAGGTCTGTTCACGCTGATTCTGGCCGGGGTCAGTCTGCTTTTCCGGCAGAATCTGGTGTCGAATCTGGATACGCAGACGCGGGACGATCTGGAGCAGAACTGGACAATCCTGAAGGGCTACATGCGCATTGAGCATGAGGGCGATGGCGCGTACAAGCCGATCTGGTTCTTCGATCAAGAGGACCAGGAAGAGGCATCCGCGTCCGCCAGGGTGAAGAAGACCTATTTCATTGCCGACCCGACGGGTAAAGCGGTGGAGATGTCGAAGGCGTGGGAAGAGGGTCTGGTGCGCGATTCTCCGGCGGCGATTAAAAAGGTGCTGGCGTCAAATCAGGCACAGTGGCGACAGGTGACGGATTCCGCGGGCGTGCCGTATCTGATCCGGGCCAGTTATGTGGCGAGCGAGGATAACCGGGTCCGATATTACGTGGCGATCGGTCAGTCGCAGGCAGAGTCGGCGCGACTGGTGAACCGGTTTACGCTGCTTTGCCTGGCGTTGATCCCGTTTGGGATGGTGATGGGATTTGGCACGGGGTGGATTTTTGCAGGTCGCGCGCTAAAACCGGTGCTGGAGATTGCGCAGGCGGCGCAGAGGATCGGGGGATCAAACCTGAGCCTCCGAATTCCGGCACACGGAACCGGAGATGAGCTGGATTATCTGATCGAGACATTCAACCAGATGATTCAGCGTCTGGAGGTGAGCTTCAACCAGGTCCGGCAGTTTTCGACCGACGTGTCGCATGAACTGCGAACGCCGATCACTGTGGTCCGTGGCCAACTGGAAGTGGCGCTGATGACCGCCCGGAATGAGGAAGATTTCCGGGAGGCGATTGAGACGTCGCTGGGGGATATCGAGAGGCTTTCGCAGATTGTGCGGGCGTTGTTACTGCTGTCGCAGGCGGAGACCGGCCAGGTAGTGCTGCAGAAGCACAGGCTGGACCTGGTGGAGATGCTGGAGACACATGTGGACCAGTTTCAGATTCCAGCCGAGGGCGCCGATGTGTACCTCCGGTTTCAGAAGCTGTCACCGGTTTGCGAGGGCGAGTTCGACCAGATTCAGCTGGAGCGGATGATTTCGAATCTGCTGACAAATGCGATCAAGTTCACACCGGCAGGAGGCAGGATTTCGGTGTCGGTCGAGAATTTGGGGGACACGGCGCAGATCGTTGTGAAAGATACGGGGCGCGGGATTCCGGCCAAGCATTTGCCGCATATTTTCGATCGGTTTTACCGTGTTCCAGGGGAGAAAGGCCAGGCGACGCCGGAGAAGGGCCTGGGTCTGGGCCTGAGCTTCGTGGCCTGGATTGTACGGGCACACGCCGGGACGATTGACGTGCAAAGCGAGCCGGGTAAGGGGACAATGTTCACGATCCGGCTACCGCTGAATGGCGGGACGGTGGCGAGTGGAGAAGATGCGGTGACAACTCGGGCGGTGCAGGGATAGGTTGGAGAAGTGAAGGTGGCCGTTGTAAACTGAAGGGGTAGTTTTTGCTTGCGCAAGGCCCCGTTAGCTCAGTTGGTAGAGCGCCAGTTTTGTAAACTGGATGTCGCTGGTTCAATCCCGGCACGGGGCTCCAAACTACTTCCCGTCTCCCGTCCACAAAGGCTGAGTTATGCGCGTGCTGGCGCAGTCTTTTGACTCACTTTCTCTCCGCTCCAGTGGCTGGCACGATCCGATAGGCCACACTCTCATGCGCCTGGATTCGATCAGACCACCAGCCCAGTGTAAGTCCGATGGCTGCAGGTGCCACCGCCAGCGTGGCTATGATTCCGTCACCCGCAGTGCCTCCTTCCTTGGACCGTTCTCCAGCCAGAATACCGGCACCAATCACTGATATTGCACCGCCAATGATGCCACCGATGAGCTTGCCCCGATTGCCCGGGAGTTTGTTCATACTGATGGTCGAAACCAAAGAAGCCGGAATAGTAGCGGCACCTTTGGGATGTGTTTTGCGATCCGACGATTTTTCGATTTCGATCTGCAGGGCCGTTGGGGAAACGGAGTGAACCGTTCCAGTGACGCTCGTCCCATCGTTTAGCGGGAGCCACACGCGTTTGCCCGCGATTAGAGGGCTTAGTTCGTCCCAGGAGACGGGGCTTTCCGCAGCAATCAGCGTGGTAGTCCAGGAACTCAAGGTAACAACCAGGGCGATCAGGAGTTTCAGCAAAGGTGACATGGTTTGACCTCGACCGGAACTAAGGCATTTGGGTAACCATTCCCGAAGTTGTCCTATGGGCGAGGGCTCAGTTCGATTCCGCTAAGAGGCGCTGCCTGAGCTTTTCTCTCAGCCCCATCGCCAGGCTGCGGCAGGCGGCGGGGTCAATCAGTGAATCCGGGTTCGTACCTCGTTTTGCCAGCCGATCCCAGAGGTTTGCGGCTTCCGGGTGGGGGGTGACCAGGATGTCGCAGGGGGTGGATTCGAGGAATTTGAAGCTGCCTTCGAAGTCCTCTGCGTGGGGGTATTGTTTCCTCTGGCTGTATTTGTAGTTGTCTTCGGAGACTGCGGTCAGGCTGTCGGCGTAGACGAAATTCAGGCAGCGGCGGTTCTCGCAAGACTGCCAGGTCCAACTGGTGCCTCCCGGAGTGTGGCCGGGGGTGAAGTGCGCGGTCACCGCGACTGGACCGACCGCCAACCGGGCTCCGTCATTGAACGTCTCCACCTTCGCATCCACCTTCGGCGAAGGGATGATAACGCCGTACTGGGGGTCATCCTTTGCGACGATGCCTTTCATCATCACATTGGCCGACCACGGACTGGCAGCCACTTTAGCCTTACTGAGTCGCTGGAGTTCGGCGAGGGCGCCGCCGTGGTCGAAGTGGACATGGGAGTTCACTATCAGTTTGATGTCTTCAACTTTGAAGCCGAGGGCTCGGATGTTGTCGATGATGCGGGGGGCGGATTCGGGGAGTGCGGCGTCGATGAGGATGTGGCCTCTGTTAGAAGTGATGAGGATGGCGCTCAGGCCGTGTGTCCCCACATAATACGTGTTGCCGTAAAGTCGGAAGCCTGGTTGGGGGATGTTCCAGGTGGGGCAACTGGAGCAGGAGGAGGGGCGATCCTGAGCCAGGAGCGAGGCCAGCACGGTAAGCAGGAAGAGGGCGGAACGACGCATCCGACTAGTGTAGCGACCGGATTTAAAGGCTCGTTCCTGACGGCAAGACAATCGCCGCTATCCAAACCCGGCCATTTTTACTGAAGGAGGCGAAGACGCCGGTTTCGCCGTTGCAGCGGAATGAGATGAACAGCTATTCGGCGGAGGCGGGGAGTACGGAGAAGGCGCAAGGGCGAGCGTCGCCAGATGCCGCGGACCATCTTCGCACCGACGCCTGGCATGATTGGCCGACGCGCTATAATCCCGCTATTCCCATGAATCTGCGCGCTTCCCGCACTACTTTCCAGACCTTTGTCTTCGCCTGCCTGTTTACGGTCGCGGCCCTGGGGGCCAAACGTCCCCTGACTCACGCGGATGCGGACTCGTGGAACAGCGGTTCCTCCACCACACTTTCCCGGGACGGCCACTATCTGGCTTACGCCATTTTCCCGCAGGAGGGCGATGGACAGGTGGTGTTGCGGGATTTGAAGACGGGAACGGAGCGTCGGGAGCCGGCAGGGGCGCAACCGCCGCCTCCTGCACCAGACCCCGAGTCGGAAGTGCCACCTCGTGCGCCCTCCGTGACCATCGCGTTCTCGCATGACGGGAAGACGCTGGTGTTCACCACGTTCCCCACAAAAGCAGACACGGACGCCGCGAAGAAGGCGAAGAAGAAGCCGGAAGAGATGCCGAAGGGGAGCCTGACGATTGTGCCCGTGGCGGGTGGTGAGGCCGTGCGAGTGGCTGGAGTCCGGAACTTCCAGTTGCCGGAAACGGGTGACGGCTGGCTGGCCTACCTGAAAGGCGCGGCGACGGGGGCGGGTGAACTGGTGGTACGGAATCTGGTAACCGGCGCGGAATCGAGCACGGTGGCGGTGACGGAGTACACGTTCGCGAAGGACGGCAAGACGCTGGTTTATGCAGCAGAATCCGGCGTATACCAACTGGCCCCGGGTGCCGAGGCGAAGGCGATTCTGGCTGGCAAAGGCAAGGCGCAGAAGCTGACCTGGGATAAACCGCAGAGTCGGCTGGCATTTCTGAGCGACCGCGACGATACGGCGGCAAAGACGCCAAAACTGAAGGTTTACGCCTGGGACCGGAACGCGGCCGAGGCGGTAGCGGTGGTCGAAAGCGCTCCGGCGGGGTATGTGATTTCCGGCAACGGAACGGCCCCGCTACTGTTTCCCAAAGAGGGTCAGCGGTTGTTCTACAGCCTGGGCGTACCGCCGATCGGGCCAGTGTCGGCGGGGACGACGATACCGGAAGATAAGGCTTCCTTCGACCTGTGGCACTACAAAGACGACTACGTGCAGCCAATTCAGAAAGTGAAGGCGGCGGCAGACCGGAACCGGACCTTCCGTGCCGCGTATGACTTCTCGACCAAAACGGCACGGCAACTGGCGGACCCCAGGATGGCGGATCTGACGCCTTCTGTGAATGGAGAGTGGGCACTGGGCGGCGATGACCGCGAGTATCGCGAGGAGAACGATTACAGCGACCGCACGCGCGACACGTATCTGGTGAACACGGCGAATGGCGAGCGGCACCTGGTGGCGAAGAAGCATACCGGCGGCGTGACGTGG
Source organism: Bryobacterales bacterium (assembly GCA_947467185.1). Lineage (GTDB taxonomy): Bacteria > Acidobacteriota > Terriglobia > Bryobacterales > Bryobacteraceae > BOG-234. The sequence continues at coordinate 5,916 of CANIHR010000163.1, read as the reverse complement.
TCTCCGGACGGCAAGTACGGGATGCGGTTCGATGGCAAGGAGTGGCAGAGCATTTCGGTGCCGTTTGGGCGGGTGACGAATCTGACGGCGAGCATCAATGTGCGCTTCCGCAATGAGGAGCATGATTCGCCTTCGGTGCCGAATCCATATGGCCTGGGTGGCTGGACGAAGGATGGCCGGGCTCTGATTTATGACCGGTTCGATATCTGGAGTGTGGCCCCGGATGGGTCGGGTGCAGTGAATCTGACCCAGGGTGCGGGGCGAAAAGACGGAATTGTGTTGCGGACTGTCCGCCTCGATACGGAGCAGGAGACGTTTGACCTGACGCAGCCGCTGTTGCTGAAGGCGGAGAACGAAAAGACGCGGGAGCAAGGCTTTTACCGGCTGGAAAAAGGTTCGCTGCGCAGGTTGACGATGTCGGCGCGGGAGTATGGTACGCCGATCAAAGCGAAGGACGCGGATGTGGTGGTGCTGACTTCGGGGTCGTTTTCCGAATTTCCGGATCTCCACGTGACGGATGTTTCGATGAAGGATTTCCGCAAGGTGAGCGACGTGAATCCGCAGAAGGCGGACCTGCTTTGGGGCTCGGCCGAGTTAGTGCATTACGTGAATCAGGACGGAGTGAAGCTGGACGCGACGCTGTATAAGCCCGAGAACTTTGACCCGGCGATGAAGTACCCGATGATCGTTTACATCTACGAGCGGCTGTCGCAGCAGCTGAATCGCTTTGTGGACCCTCGGCCATCGAACGTCATTAACATTAGTTACTACGTGAGCAACGGGTATCTGGTGCTGACGCCGGACATTGCGTACACGGAGGGATATCCGGGGCAGAGTGCGCTGAAATGCGTGTTGCCGGCGATTCAGGAAGTGGTGAAGCAGGGCGCGGTGAATGAGAATGCGATCGGCATTCAGGGTCACAGCTGGGGCGGCTACCAGATCGCATACATGGTGACGCAGACGAACCGCTTCAAAGCTGCGGCAGCAGGGGCTCCGGTGGCGAATATGACATCGGCGTATGACGGGATTCGGTGGGGTACGGGGCTACCGCGTCAGTTCCAGTATGAGAAGACGCAGAGCCGGATTGGCGGAAGTTTGTGGCAGTATCCGATGCGATTCATTGAGAATTCTCCGCTGTTCCAGGCAGACCGGATTCGGACACCGCTGCTGATGATTCATAACGACGCCGATGACGCGGTGCCATGGTACCAGGGCATTGAAATGTATCTGGCGATGCGGCGGCTGGGGAAAGAGGCCTACATGTTCAGTTACAACGGGGAGCCTCACAATCTGCGGCGGAGACCGAATCAGAAGGATTATTCGATGCGGATGCAGCAGTATTTCGATTACTACCTGAAGGGCGCTCCGAAGCCGGAGTGGATGACGAAGGGTATTTCCTACCTGGAGAAACAGGCCGAGCTGGCGGGCGACGGGGCGAAGTAGCGGCGACGGTCGAGGAGCAGGCAGAGACCGGCGAGAGTAGCGAGCGCGAAGCCTGCGACCAGAGGAGTGGTGCGCCAGGCATTACCGATGGGAGCGCGGGGAAGGGCTGGCGGCGCTACGACACCAAGGAGGGGTTCATCACCGGGGGCGGGCTGCCTGTGACGGCGAGTGAAGCCTCTCATCAGGGCATTGGTGGCATCCTGCACGGTCCTTTGGGCGCGGATGGGAACCGGATCGCGCACGATGATCGCGAAACCGGAACCGGACTGGTCCGGTACGAGTCGTGGTGGGGGCACGGCGTGAAGCCAGTACATGGCGATATCAGCAGACTCGAAGATCTGGGTGCGACGGTCCAGCGTGTCGGTGGCGAGGGTGGCCTTTGCCTCATACGGCAGGGGGATGGCCAGGGAGCAGACGCCCAGGGTGAACGCAATCGCTCCGCAGAGGAAACAGACTTTGGAAAAGCGCCGGACCAGGGCAAAAAGAAAGCTGGCGAGCGCACCGAGGCCGATGCCGGAAAGCGTGATGCCGGGTCGGGTCGCTCCGGTGGACTGGACGGGTGAGGGTGGAACGCGGACTTCGAGGTGGCTGCCGTTCAGGGGGTTGTGTGGGGCGGGCTGGCGGAGACGGGTGTGTTCCGCGAAAGTGCGTTTGACCAGAGATTCGAGGGCCGGCTGGATGCGGTCGCGGTCTGTTCCGGTAAGTGAGAGATGGATCTGGATTCGGCGCGCGTCGAGGGAAGATGTTTCGAAGCGGAAGTCGCGGCGCATTTGTTCGGCGACGTCTTCGAGGGGCAGGTACGCACGCTGGCGGGGATAGAGACTGATGCGCGGGTCCTGAATGACCTGGAACAGAGTTTTCCTGGCCGTCAGGTTTCCGTGCAGACCTTGCAGGGCCAGCTTGAAGGCTTCCGGATTCGTGCCGTCGGCTGCCATACAGTCCAGATCAGCTGTCGTGATGTAGCGCGGCTCGTAGTTGAGGGCGAAGACAGCGGCGAGGATCAGGCCCGAGAAGGCGAAGGCTCCGCCGAAGCGCCAGTTCAGCATTTGGAAACGCATTTTGAGGGCTGCGAGAAGGATAGCGGGAATGTGGACCCAAACGCTACCGGTGTCTTTTTGCCTGGGCCAGACGTTTCATGCGGGCTGGACGGCGAGGTCCGGGCGACGCTTTTCCAGCAGCCAGAGGCATCCCGAGAGCAACATGAGCGCGAGGCTGACGGCGAGGATTCCCTCGCGCCAGACGTAGCCCATCGGCTGGGAGGCAAGGGTGGGAGCCGTGAGGACCTCCACGGTTGGTTTGGGCAGAGATTGTTTTGCACGAGCCGCCTCGATCAGCGAGATAATCGCTCTCTGACTGAGATAGCGTGCCAACTCCGGGTCTGCGTGGCGAGTGCGGATGGTCGCGGCGATTCGTACGGCTTGCGGCTCCGACTGGATGCCCCAGAAGTTTCGACGGCCAACGCGGATCAGGATTGCCTGCGTCTGGGCATCGGCGATGAGTCGCTGCGGATCGGAAGCGAGGGCGGCGCGGGTGGCGGGGCTATCGAATAACACCGTGGTGACGCATTCGTAAGGTATCGGGAGGATGAATGTGACTGCGGAGAGCAAGGCGACGGCGACAGAGGCAATGAGCCAGACCCGGGTTCGGATCCGCATCAGAGTGAGCAGACCGGCGAGCAGCAGGCCGCCCAGGAGTCCCGCGAGGACGATCACGGCTCGGTCTGGCGAGGGACGAACCGGGAGCGAGGGTGGCTGGAGGAGGACCAGTTGGGTTTTCATGTGGCCAATACTTTCGACGGAGAGGACCTTGTCGGCGGCCAGATGGGCGAGGAACTGCTGGCGGTTTAGGTGCTGGCCGGTGATGCGGGAGATGAGGCGTTCCACGGTGGCGCGGGCTGCATCGGGTGATTTTCCCCGGTAGGAGACGGTCATGGTTCCGTCGAGGGCCGTGGTGAGGCGGAGATCGTTTTCCTGCATCTCGGCAATGACCTGTTCGATGCGTTTGGTGCGGCGTTCCTCATCGTAGAGTTTGAGGTCCGGCGACAGGATGAGGTTGGTGAGTTGCGTGCGGCTCGAGGCGTCGAGCACCATCAGGTCGGCCTCAGAGAGCGCGCTACCCGAAAAGTCGGGATTCGCCGGAGTGACGTGCAGGGTGGCGGTCGCGGTGTAGCGTTCGGGGATTCGGAAGGCAATCACGGTGGCGATGGCCAGTCCGGCGAGGGCGCAGGCACCGATGAAGCGGAAGTTGAGAGTGGCGAGTCGCATTTGCAGAGCCTCGGTCAGGATATCGGGGATTTGGCGCCAGCCGGCACCAGTGTCCTCCAGCAGGGCGGCGAATTCATGGCTGTAGCGTTCGCGCCAGGCTTTGGGATACAGGTGGAGGAGAATCCGGTGGACGCGCTTCATGCCGGTTGCACCTCACGCCGCCGACGACGATCCACTAGCAGGAGCGATCCGGAGACGAGCACCAGAGCCAGCGCGGTATAGATCGTTCTGCCTTGCCAGATGTCCGCTATCGAAAGGACCGGGAAACTGGGCCCGTCAAGAACTTCAGCCCAGGTCGTTTGCGAGTAGGCCTGTCGCGCCCTCACTGCGTCTTCAAGCTGCCGGATGGTGTCGACGCCCAACCTCTGCGCCAGAATGCGGTCGGAGTGACGAGCCAGAATCTTTAGGCCGGTTGCTCGCGGGTCAGGTGTGAGGGTAACACCTGGCTGGAGGGATTTTTCCACTTCCACGCGGACGCTCCTTGCCGTCGCCGGGCTGTCAAAGACCACGACCGAGCGAGATTCCGAGGGAAAGGGCAGGAACCGGGAAAGCAGAGCGAGTCCGATGAGAGTGAGCGCACCCCGGAACCAAAAGCCGGGGGCCTTGCGGATCAGGACGAAGGCGAAGGCCGCCCCAATGCCCAGGAAAATTCCGACGAGCGCGATCACCGGGCGGTTGGGATAGATCGGGGCATTGTCGAACGAAGGAGCATTGACCACGTCGAGACGGCTGGCCGGTAGGTGGGGTGCGTTGCGCAGGCCGGGCGGGAAACTGTGGCGGTGCCCGTGATCCTCGCGAAGGCGGTCGACCATGAGGCGCACGACGGTCTGCGCCTCGGCTGGGGAGGTGCCTCGATAGGTAACGAGCGTAAGGCCATCGGGCCTCGTGTTCACGGAAAGATCATGACTCTTCATGTCCTCGATGATCATTCCAAGGGGATAGCGCCGGCGTTCGTCTTTGTACAGATCGACGGAAAGGTCGTTGAAGAGCCTGACGAGGGAAGACTGACTGGTGACGCCTCGGGTTAACTCAACCATCTCCCTGCGAGCGGTGGCGTCGTCGCCGTCGGCGACCGGGAGCAGTTTCACCACTGCTACCGAGACGAATTTGTCGGGAATCCGAAACGAGGCGATCGTCGCGATGGCTAGCCCGAAAAGGGCGAACAGGCCGATGAGACGTAAGTTAAGGGTTGCGATTCGCATTTGCAAGGCCTCGGTCAGGATATCGGGAATTTGGCGCCAGCCAGCGCCTGTGTCTTCGAGCAGGGCGGCGAATTCCTGGCTGTAGCGTTCGCGCCAGACACGAGGGTACAGGTATATGAGGCTGGTAAGGAGTCGCTTCATGCCGACCTCAACCAACCGGGACGCCAGGTCGCCGCCTTTCCGAGGAGCATCCCGCCAATGAGACCAAACAGTAGAATCCTCATTCGATTTGGGCTTGCCGGATCCACTGGCAGATTCGGCGGATCGAGGACCTCGAGGGCAAAAGGCACTCGGCGACCGCCCGCACGCTGATTCTCGTCCACGAACCGCGTGACGAGGTGCTGGACCCTTGCCCTTGCTATTACGGGATCGGTGGCAGAGAACTGGATCGAGAGTGCCCTGTTGCTGCCGGGCTTCGGTCCCGCCTGAACAGAGATGTGTACCTCGGGAGGAGGGGCAGAACCAAGGACCTGATTACCCAGCTGGATGATCTGCCGCATTGAGTCCTCGGGGCCGAGGCCGGAGGGGAGCCTCACCTGCAGCACCGCCTGGGAAACGTACCTCGGCGTCATCCGCGAGGTGATAGTGAAGGCAACCATCAGACCAAGCAGGCCGAATGCGCCGATGACGCGCCAGTTCTGCGCGGCCAGCCGCAGCTTCATCGCTTCCAGGAAAATGTCAGTGGCGTGACGCCAGGGGTGGCCCGTGTCGTCGACCAGCGCCTCAAATTCGTGACCATACCGATCTCGCCAGGCGCGGGGGTAGAGCCGCAGGAGCCAGCTGAGGGGAGATCTCATGCGGGGTTCAGCCTCTGTTCGGCGGTGGCGGAGAGGCGCTGCATTTTGCCGAGTTCGTCGGTGAGGAATTCACTGCCCGCTCCGGTGATGGCGTAGGGCTGGCGGCGATCTTTGGGGCCAACGGGGGAGATCCAGCCACGTTGCTCGAGGCGGGTGATGGCACCGTAGAGCGTGCCGGGGCCGAGACGGACACCGGCGAAAAGCTCGATG
>CANIHR010000162.1 GCA_947467185.1 Bryobacterales bacterium | reverse complement strand
GCCCAACACGGGTTACTCGCGTGACGTCTTCCCTGGCTCCACCTTCGGCCTGATCCAGTTGAGCCACCCCGATGTTCTGCCGGGTTCTGAAAACCTGACGCTCGAAATTCGGGATCGCTACAACCCGGAAATCGTGCTGTCGCGTCAGCCGCTCTCGCGCAACGTCGATTACAACCTCGACTGGACCACCGGCGCGATCTTCTTCCTGAAGTCGCTCAACGCTTACGACCAGGCTCTGAACCTGGTGCAGGTCGTCGCGTCTTACGAATACCGCAGTGTCGGGTTCACCTCCACGGTCATTGGCGTCAAGGCCGATAAACGGTTCGACAAAGCTGGCCTGCGTCTGCAGTTTGGCTTCACCACGCAGCGCGAGGCGAGCCTCGGCGAATACTACCTCGGTTCGCTCGCGATCGAGAAGACGCTGCCGCGCAACGGTCATCTGAAGGTGGAACTGCCCGTCAGCTACGGTTCCGCGTCGGCTGCCGGTGCCTCCAGCACGCTGACCGGTACCCCGCTCACCGACGTGAACGGCCTCGCGGTTCGCGCTGAATTATCGCAGCCGCTCCCGGTTGCGCACGGCGAACTTACGGCCAGCTTCAACCGCACGGAAGACAGCTTCTACAACCCCTTCGGTGCCACCACCATGCCCGGCTCGCAGACGACGCGCGTCGCCGTGGAGCTTTCGCCGAAATCGACCACTCGCTTCAAGTTCGGCTTCACCGACGAGCACAACAAGACGTCGCTGGTTCACAATCAGCGCCAGACCGGTTCGCTCGAACTGAAGCAGAGCCTCACCGAGCGCCTCAGCCTCACTGCTAACTACGATCTCCGCGACTTCCAGAATGCCGTCAACGGCAAACAGAATCGCGCGAACGAAGTCAGTGCGGGTCTCGACTGGCGCGCCACAGACCGCTTCCGGGCCAGCATTCGCCGCGAGCAGAATCTGACCTCCAGCGATCCGACCTATCCCAATCAGACCCTGATTACGGGCCGCTATCGCATGAGCGACACGGTGAACCTGTTCGCCACCCAGCGCTTCTCGTCCGCGCCGATTCTTCCGATTGGCGACCTGAGCCGGACCGGCTTTGCCTCGCTCGCCAGCAAGCGGGAAACCAGCATCGGCATTGAAGATCGCTGGAACAAGTACACCTCGGTCCAGGGCCGCTACCTTGTGGAGAACGGCCTGAACGGGTCCGATTCCTACGCCGTCCTCGGTTTGGTGAACCGCATCCCGGTGCGCGAACACTTCAACCTGGACCTCGGTCTGGAACACGGTGCGCTGATTACAGGTAAGGACAACAGCTTCAACAGTGGTTCGGTGGGCTTCTCCTGGCTGCCGAACGACTCGTTCAAAGCTGCCTCCCGTTACGAGATCCGCGACCGCGGGGGCTTTGGCCACATCTACACCGCCGGAGCTGCCGGACGCGTGACCGACGGCATGACTGTCCTCGGCCAGTTCCAGCACTCCTCGGCCAACTTCCTCGCCGCACCTGGTACCGCCAATATCTACTCGGCCAGCCAGAGCGTCGCCACGCAGGGCATGGGCGCCTTCGCCATCCGGCCCCTCCGCCGCGACAGCGAAGCGCTGATGTTCTCGTACACTCTGCGCGTTTCCGACCTCACCGGTCTGCAGGGTGGCCAGCCGACCAAGGACAAGGTTGGTATCCTCTCCACCGACGGCTACATCCAGCCCACACGCAGCGTCGAATTCTACGGTAAGTTCGCCATGAGCGACCGCTCGTTCAACTACTCGGGTCTGCCCACCATCTCCACCAACACCTACCTATGGGATGGCCGGACGCAGATTCGCCTCGCGACTCGCTTCGACGTAGCGGCGGAAGGTCGGTATCTCCGGCAGCCCGTCACCAACCTGAAGCGCGGCACGTGGGGCATTGAAGCTGGCTTCTGGCCCCTCGCGGACCTCCGCGCGGGCCTCGGCTACAACTTCAAATCGGCCGACGAAATCAGCGCCAACTTCCTGACGAATCCGATTCGCCAGGGCGTCTACTTCGTCCTGACCACGAAGCTCTCTCGCCTCTTCGATCTCTTCAGTTCACCGGCCCGTCCGGTGAACGATGTGCGGGATCCGAAGTTCCAGCGTTAAGTTTCGCTCCAGACAGACAGCCAGACACGGGCGGCGGATTCACCGGAACTTTCCGGTGGTTCGCCGCCCTTTCTCGTTACTGCCGCTTGTACCGTTGCCAGCAACCGCAGTGCCGCGTAGACTTCCGTCTCGACCCGGCCGTCGCAAAGCAGCGCAAACGGCGTCGCGCGGTCCGACAGCGTCCACACCAGCCAGGCACATTCTTCCACCAGTGCCTCGAAGCGGCCTTCAGCACCCCTCGGGATCGTCCGGTCCAGCACGATCTCGACAGAAAGATCGTCCTCGCGCGCAAACTCACGCGCCTGCAGGGTTCCGGTGTGGGCGGTTGACTTCCAGTCCACCATCCGAACTCCGTCCGAGGCCTCCCAGGGACGAATGCGGTAGAAATCCTGTCCCCGCCCGCGTTCTGGTGTTGCCGCCTCACCCTCCAGGCCAGCCAGCAGCGTTTCGCCGTGTGCCCCGGGTTCAATCGCGGGATACACAAGCGTTTCGGTCGCAATCGGAATCGAGACTTCACGCCTCAGGAAGCCAAACGGAAAACGCGTGGACAGCACGAACAGATTCTCCCGATGCCGTCCGCGGTACGGGAATGTTACCTGCACCGGGACCTCCACTGCCTCACCGCCCGGGACTACCGGGAAATACACGGGAGTTCGCAGAATCGGTGGGGCACCGCTCAATGGGTCCGTCTTGCCGGCCAGTTCAATCGAAAACGAGGGCGTCAGGCGCTTCACATTGCGCAGGCGGATGTGGGCGTCGGTATTCGCCCGAGCTGAGACGTGCCGGGGTAGCATCAGCTCCAGTTTCAGGCCGAGGAGCACCAGACGGCCCAGGAAACCCGACACCAACAAGAGCGCCAGCATCGCCGAGAACACCAGAAAAAGCAGGTTGTTACCAGTGACGAACGCCCCGCTGCCCGTGATGGTCAGCGCCAGCAGGAACAGCAGGCCACCCTGTGTGACCCGGTACCGGACGCGTCCGCGCAGAAAGCGACCCACGGCTTTCAGCACTTCCCACGCACGCCGCCCCCAATTCCGGTCCACGATCCATTATCATGCGGAAGTGATGCCTCGTTTCCTGCTTCTCGCCCTCGCCGCCTCCAGTCTGCTCACCGCAGCCGACTGGAAGCCCCTCTTCAACGGCAAAGACACGTCCGGCTGGGAACACGTGGGGCCCGGTCAGTTTGTCATCGAGGATGGCAACCTGAAGACGCAGGGAGGCATGGGCCTGCTCTGGTACAAGGGCGAGAAGCTTGCCAACTGCACGGTGCGGGTGGTCTACAAGACCGTCTCCACTCCGGGCGCGAACTCTGGTATCTATATCCGAATGGAAGAGCAGCCGAAGGACCCCTGGTATGGCGTCCACAACGGCTATGAAGTGCAGATCGACGCCAGGGGCGACGAATGGCACGCCACCGGGGCCATCTACTCGCTGTCCAAAATCACGAAGCGAGTCCAGAAACCAACCGGCGAATGGAACACCATGGAGATCACCCTGAAAGGCCCGGAAACCACCGTCCGCCTGAATGGGGACGTGATCAATACCTTCCACGAAGGGCAGGAAGTCCCGGAGCGCAAAGTCTGGTTTGAACCCGTGCGCGGACCCCGTCCCGACTCCGGCTATATCGGCCTGCAGAACCACGATGAGAAGTCCATCGTGTTGTTCAAAGAAATCTCCGTCTCGCGCTGATTACATCGTCAGCGTGACTTTGCTGAGCGTGCGGGGTTGATCCGGGTTGAGGTTCTTCTCGGCAGCCAGGTGTGCGGCAAAAAGCTGCGCTGGAATGATGTAGGGGATCGGCGTCAGCAGTTCATCCACCGCAAACGGCAGCCGGACGATGCGGGTCGCCGAACCCTCCGGAATCTTGTTCTTCTTATCCGTGATCACCAGCGTCTCCGCCTGCAGGCTCTTCAGTCGGACCAGCATTTCCTGCATGGAGGGCCATGTCGGTCCTGACGGCGCGAACAGGAACATCGGGAAGTTCGTCTCAACCATGGCGATGGGACCGTGCATGAAATCGGCAGACGAGAAGCGCTCGGCCACCACGTAGCAGGTCTCCATCATCTTCAGGGCGAACTCAAAGGCGTTCGAGTAATTCAGACCACGACCTACCACCACCGCATGGTTCATGAAGCGGTACCGCCCCGCCAGTGCGGCGATCTCAGGTTCCAGCGTCAGAGCCTGCGCTGCCAAATCGGGAATCAGTTCCAGGTCGCTCTGTTTGATCTTTGCGCCCAGCGCACAGGCCACCAGGTACAGCGTCATCAGTTGCCCGGTATAGGTCTTGGTGGCAGCCACGCTCTTTTCGCGACCGGCGCGCACCAGAAACACATGTTCGGCCAACCCAGCCAGTGAACTCTTCGGCTCATTGGTGATGCCGACAGTCAGGGCACCATCCGCCCGGGCCTGCTCCAGAACCAGGTTCGTATCGGTGGATTCACCCGACTGCGAAATCGCCACTACCAGCGCGTCCGTATAATCCACCTTCGCTCCATACACCGTATGGATAGAAGGAGCGGAAAGCGAAACCGGGATTCCGGTCGTGATTTCAATCAGATAGCGCCCAAACTGGGCGGCATTATCCGACGTGCCGCGCGCGGCCAGCACAACAAGTTTCGGACGGCGCTTCTCAATCGCGGCCTTCAGTTTGGCCAGCGTTTTGACTTCAGATTTCAGGGTGCGAGCAAGCGCCAGCGGTTGCTGACGGATCTCTTCGAGCATTCTCGACATCGTGTTTAATTTTACGACGTTCTTTAGAACGTCGCCCGCAACAGAATCTGGAACGTCCGCGCGGCATCGCTCAGGGGGGACGAAGCGGGGAAGCCGGTGGACGAACCCTGGCGACCATAAGTAGCAATACCGAAGTTCTTGTCCGTGATGTTGTTATCCGGGTTTCCCAGGTTCGCGTGATTCAGCATGTTGAAGGCGTCCGCCCGAACCGTGATCGTCGCGTTCTCCCGGAACTTCCAGAAATGTGGCGCCGAGAAGGACCTTGAAAGCGACAGGTCGGCGTTATACAGGCCCGGGCCACGAAACGCATTCCGACCCGTGTTGCCACCGCGGCCCTCGGGCTGATTGAAGGCTGCGGCATTCAGAAAACGCACGCCCCCGGTAACGGCTGGCCGCGTGACGGAGTATGCGTTGTTCGGGTCCAAAATGTCGGCCCGGGCGTTTAGGATGATGCCTCCCGAGTCGGGAATCGTGGAAGCGCCCAGCACCGTAAATGGAGTGCCGGTGCGGAACGCCGCCATCCAGGCAACTTTCCAGCCCTTCGTGATCAAATGCCGCGATTCGGGTGACCAAATTCCGGTCAGGAACAGGTTATGCCGCTGGTCGAACGTTGAATTGCCGCGATCTCCACTGGCGTTGTATTGCCGCTGGAACGTTGCACGCAGGGCATCGCCACCGCCACCGTTCAGTGACGTAAAGTTCAAATCGAAGAAATCGCCGGTGAGCGGGTCGCTCTGGTTGTCGATGGAATGGCTCAGCGTGTATGCGCCCTGCAACTGCAGCGTCCGCAGACGGTAGCGAACCAGTGCGCTCATCGCGAAGTAATCGGCCACACCCTGGTGAGAGCGCCAGAACACGTTGGGCAGATCGGGACGGTCCGCATAGAAGAAGCCATCGGCAAACGGCCGGTTCACAAAGTCCGTCGTGATCAGCCGTCGCGACTGTGAATTCGTGAAGTTCACGTCAATCGTGAGCGACTCCCGAACCGCCTGTTGAATGCCCAGAAACGAGGACCGCGCATAGCCATTCTTCAGTCGGGGATCAATCACCGTCAGGCCGGGGAAGTCGCTGGTGGACGCCGAGTTCTTCGTGATCGTCGCTGACGCGGACTCCAGATAATTCACCGGGTCGCCACTCAGGTAGTAGAACGGCAGCAAATACCGGTTGGTGCGCACATTCTGCCAGAGGTTGTCGAACGGGCGGTCGTAGAACATGCCGAAGCCGCCACGAATCAGCGTCGTCGACTTCCCAAATGGGTCCCAGGTGAAACCCGCACGGGGCGCGAAGTTCTTGTTGTCAGTTCCGAAAATCGCCTGATTACCCGCCCCGCCGACCACCAGTTTTGCCGTCTTCAGATCCGACGTGAGCGGTGCGGACGTGCTGGAGACCAGCAGCGAGTCCTTCACCGTCCCCGTATTCGCCGGAGCGGCAAACCGTTCATAACGAAGGCCGAAGTTCAGCGTCAGCCGCTTCGAAACCCGGAAACTGTCCTGGAAGAACGCGAACACATTGTTATATCGGTAGTTGCGGTCAAACGAAGGCGACACCCTGGTCGGATCAGCACGATCCACAGCGGTGCTGAAAATCGACGGGCTGTCCAGTGCGAAGTCGATGATGCCGTTAAACACGTACTCAGAGTCCCGGCCAGCCGTTAGATACCCGGAGTTGAAGCGTTGTACAAAGCCACCACCGAGCGTCATCACGTGGCGATTCCGCGTCAGCACCGTCGAATGAATCACTTCCAGCGATTTGTTGTGGTTCCGGTAGGCATAAAGCAGCGGGCTGCCCGGCAGGGTCGGTGAAATCCCTATGGTTGGGTCGGCCGCCACAGCGAGCGTCGGAACTTCCGGGTGTGGTCTGTCCCACCAGAGGTTGTCGTCGCTATAGCTGACCTTCGTTTCGCTGGTGATTCGTGGCGTCCACGAACGTTGCCAGTTCCCCGCCACACCGGTCGTGTTCTGGTGCAGCGCCGCAATGAAGTCGGTATAGGGCGTCCAGCTGAAGTTGGGCTGGAAAATTCTTCCCATCGCGAGACGGCCCGAGAAGTGATCGTTGCCGCTTTTGCTGATGTAGTCGACGCGCTCCAGGTCCAGCAGGCGATCAATCACAACGGGCGCCTCCACCTTATAGGCCGCCACCAGCGCCTTCGAGTCGAGAACAGGGAACGCGTACTTCTTCAGCAACTGGCTGGAGAGTTTGTTCGCGCCCACATTGAGCGCCGGCAGCAGGTTCGTGGTGGGCAGAATATACGTCTGCTCGCCCTGTTTGCTGTGGCTGATCAGCTGTTCCATGGAACTGGAACTGAACAGACGAGACCGCAGTGCCCCGCGCGGAATGGCTGGCCCGCCGATCTGGTATCCGAACTGGTGCTCTTTCATTGCATGGCGTCGGACGCCCCGCAGATTATCCGCAAAATCGGTAGCGTTCAGCGCGTCGTTCTTCACGTACTCGTAGATCACACCGTGATAATCCGCACCCCCCGCTTTGGTGACCGCGTTTGCCACAAAACCTGCCGTGCGGCCATACTCGGCCGAGTAGTTGTTGGTCGAAATTCGGTATTCCTGCACGGCTTCCGGCGCCACCTTGCTCAGCGGGCCAGTAATCAGGTGGTTGTCGTTCTCCACACCGTCCAGTAGATAGTTTGAGGACGACGGCCGTTGCCCGGCCACGCTCACGCCCAGACCACGTCCGGTGGCCGAGTCCGCCGCCACACCAGGCAGGCTGACCAGCATCGTGTACACATCGCGGCCCTGCAGCGGGAGATCTACAATCTGATTCGGGTCGATCACGTAGGAAGCCGACGTGTCCAGCGTCCCCCTCGAACCCTTCTGCGCTTCAAAAGTGCCGGACCGGCTGGAATCCACGTCAGGGCCGAAGAACGTCACAATCGTTTTCGTGCCAGGCAGGAACACACTTCGATACTGCCCCGATTCCCAGACGTCGTTCAAAGGTCGCAGCCGAAAATCGATGTTCAGCCTGCCCGCCACCGGCAGTTCCAGTTGCTGTAATTCCTGCGGTTGGTAAGCGTCCGCTGTCGTCCGAATCGTGTAATTGCCGGCCGAAAGGAGCGGCAGAAAATAGAAACCCTGCCCGTCGCTCTTCACGGTTCCGGTAGCCGCCAGCGTGGTGCCGGAATAGGTCACGGACCCGCCCGCCACTGGCCGCCCGGTCACAGAATTCAAAATCCTGCCGGAAATCAGGCCCTGCGTCGTCTGCGCACAAACGACACTCGCCGCGAGCAGGCCCAGCAGCGCCAGACGTCCCGTCAATCTGGTCATCTATGGGACCTTGATTCCAGGCCGGGAAAGATCAGACAGCTTCAGACCGCTGTCCATGGTGCCGAAATCGCGGGGATGCTGCCGATTGGTCGTCAGCTTCGAGACATCTTTCGTCACGAAGTCGATGAGTTCGCCGGAGGTCACCGAACCGTCTTTGTCGGCATCGGCCGCCCCATCCAGTCCCCGCATCAGCGAATAGGTAAACGCGCCATGCCCGCCGCCAAACTCCGGGCTCTCATTCGAAAGTTCCTTCGGCCGGGCTGCCATTAGCCCCAATAGCTCGCCTGGAGCTTCACCGATGTCCGCCACCGCGCCGCCCAGAGCCGCTGTCTTCTGCCCGGCGATGGTAGCCGCGCGGCAGACGTCCGCCAGCAGAATCACATGCCCGGCGGTGTTCAGTTCCTGCTCCACCATGGCCTTCAGTTCACCCATCGGCAGCGCAGTCGCCCCAAGGTCGGAGGGGTCGGCGTCATAGGTCAAAATGTAGGCGCCGTGGGCGTCAACCGTGCCGTGACCCGCCATCAGGATGTAGACCGTGTCGTTCTTCCCTGGCTTTTCTTTCAGGAACGTCTTAAAGTTGTGCCGAATCGCTGCAGTAGTGGCCTGCTCGTTAATCAGCGTCACCACGTTTTCCGGCGGCACAGAACCCCCTCGCGGACTCGCCAAAAACGCGCTGAACATCTTCGCATCCGCGTCAGGATACTGCAGCCACAAATCATGGGGCAGGCTCTTGTATTCGGATATGCCCACTACAAGGGCAAACACCTTCCCGGGCGCAGCGTCGGCGGCGGGAAGCAAGGAAGCGCAGCACAAAAAAGCCGCAGCAAGCCGGATCATATGAGTCTAAAGATACCGCGTTCAGGGCCCGGGCGGGTATTGGCACAGTCCCGGCAGTCCTGGAGCCTCGTGGGTGCCCTCCATTTCCAGATGGAAATACCACTTTTCCTGGCGTTTGTGGCAACCGTTCAGCCCTCAGGTTATGCCATAATCCGGGAGTATGAATCTCCGCTCCACGCTCGGGAGGCATTTCCTCCTGCTTGGCCTGTGTGTAGCCGCCCTCGTGCCTCTGGCGCAGGCAACCACACTCCAACGTATCTCTTTTGAGGAATTGACTGACAATTCCGACCTGATTGTCACCGGCAAAGTGACCAGAAGTTGGGCGGCCTGGGATTCCGGACACCACTACATCTGGACCCACTATGCTGTGGAGGTTACTTCCGCGCAGAAGGGAACTCCCGGCAACGTCGTTGAGATCTCTGAACCCGGCGGTTCCGCCGAAGGCCTGACGATGACGATCGCCGGCACCACTACCTACAACATTGGTGACAACGTTCTTCTCTTTGTCCAGAAGATGCCCAACGGGATGCTTCGGACCACTGGCTGGGGCCAGGGTAAGTATACGGTGGATGCGCGTGGTCGTCTGCGCGCTGAAGTCGCACTCAAGGGTGCAGACTACGTTGATTTGAAAACCGGTATGGGCGTTGCCCCGACCAGCACGCTGGACGGACTCACCCTCCAGGAAGCCGGCGTTCGTGTCGCCGCCCGCATTCGCGCCACCCGCGTCGGGAAGGTCCAGTAAATGAATCGCACCCTCAAAATCTTCTCTACCGGAGCCCTGCTCCTTGCGCCGGCCTTCGGCTACATTCGGTCGGTTGATAGCACCGGTACCCCCATTCGCCGCGTTGATAACAAGGCGATTCAGTACTACATCAACAGTGCAATCGTTCCTGGTGCCACGTCGGACGCTATCAGCGTTCCGGTGAAGGTTGTTTCCGATTCGAGCGATCCCGTCACCGCGATCCGCGAGTCGTTCGCCGCCTGGAACCGCATTCCTGGCGCGGTTATCAACTTTCTTCCGCTGAAGAGCACCGACAGTTATCACAGCATCACAGATGGCAAGCACGTCGTCGCCATCGCCAAAACGCTGGACGATCTCACCGCACTCGGTTTCGCCCCCGGCAAATCGATTGGCGCTCTCGCGCTCACGGTAACCGGCACCTACTCCAGCAGTGGGGTGAACGCCGAAGGCACCGCAGTTGAAAAAGGCGATATCGCTGATGCTGACATCATTCTGAACGCATCCGGCGCCGCCAACGGTATTCTCTTCTCCACCGACGGCTCCACTGGTATCGATCTCCAGGCCGTCCTGACGCATGAAGTCGGCCACGCTCTGGGTGAGAACCACTCCGTTGCACTGGGCGCCACCATGTTCCAGTATTCGGCAATTTCGTACGCCAACGTCGGCTACGTCCCGTCGCTCAGCCAGCGTCAGGTCTCTTCAGATGACCGTCAGTTCGCTGTTGCTCTGTACCCCGCAGCTAACGCCTCAGTTGGCACCATCACCGGCAAAGTAACTCTCGCCGGCGCTCCCGCGAAGAACGTGCCCGTCATGCTGGTTGATTCCGCAGCCGGCATCATGGTCAGCGCCCTGACCGGTACTGACGGCACCTATACCCAGAAGGTCGTCGCGGGTAACTACATTGTCTACTCCGAGCCCTTCAATGCCATCGTTACGCCTCCGAACCTGTACCTCAGTGCTTCGGATGTCACCTCCGGCTTCGTTCCCACCTTTGCGGGTGGTGCCGCGTCGCCCACGGTGACCAAAGTGACTGCCGGAGCCTCCTCCACCGTTGATATTGCCGTGACTGCCGGAACCAGCACTCTCGCGTCTCCCTTCATCGGCTTCGGTGCCGCCGCCGGCAAAGGTGACATTGTTTCGCTGAACGGCATTGCCGGGCCCATCACGCTGGCCTCCGGTCAGTCGCTCGACGTTGCATTCCTCTCGGGTGGCGTTGATGCCAGCACAACCGTCCAGGTTTACGGTGCGGGTGCCTCTATCAAGGCTGGCTCCACAAGAGTCGATACTGCCGTCACCTTCGCACAGGGCCCCCTGCTGCGCGCCACCCTCGATCTTCCGGCCCGCACAAATTCGGCTTTGATGACTATCGTGCTCACGAAGGGCTCCTCGGTTCTCGCCTATTCCGGTCTCTTCCTCATCGTGCCGCCCAAGCCCGTCTTCACCTCGAAGAGCGTTGTAAATGCGGCCAGTTACGTCGGGCTGAACGGCGACGGCGTTGTCTCGCCCGGCGGCCTCTACTCCATTTATGCGGGTACCGGAAGCGCTCTTGGACCGGCAGCGTTCGCCCAGAACGGCCCCTACGATGGCTACGGCAAGCTCGCCAACAACCTCGGCGACGTCACTGTTACCTTCGATGGCGTGATGGCTCCCATGTTCCTCTCCTTCAGCGGTCAGCTGAACGTACAGGTTCCGTTTGAAGTGGCAGGCAAGAGGACCACCCAGATTCAGGTCAACTTTGCCGGCAGCGCCAGCGACAAGATCACCGTTCCTGTCGCCGCCAGCCAGCCCGCCTTCTTCACCATCACACCGCTCGGTACAGACTCCATCGCCGGCAATCAGGACTACACGCTGAACAGCGCGGCGAATCCGGAAGCTCGCGGCCGTGTCGTCTCCATCTACGGCACCGGCCTCGGCAAGCTCAGCTATGACGTCGCCACCGGCACCGGTGCCGGTGGACCTCCCCCGGGCTACACCGGCAACAACACCTGCGTTCTGGGCGGCACTAAGTCCGTCCCGGTCGCCTTCACCGGCTGGACGCCCTCTGCGGTCGGCCTGGCTCAGTGGAGCATGGTAATTCCGAGCGACAGCCCCACCGGCACCGTCTCTCTGAAGTGCACCGACGCAAACGGCGTCTCCACCCAAACCGGCACACTCTACATCAAGTGATCCGGCAGTTCTGTTTCTGCTTTTTCCTGGGCTTGTACGGTTCCGCCGTGCAGGCCCAGGAGATTGAGATTCATTCCGAATTCCAGCGCTACAATCCCCTCGGTCACGTGGTCCGCCAGGACTACGAACGAAGTCCCCGCGAAGTCCTCTCGCCCGCAGTGCCCCGCAACGGCCACCTCACCGTGCAGGTTGTTGTCACCGCTCCGCCCTCCACCAACTACTTCCTGTACGCCGGCAGCAATCCGCCTGATGCGCTCAAAGTCACCATCTACCGCCAGCATTTCGTGCCCTGCGGTACGGACCATTGCCCGGACTGGCTGACCGAGGTGCGATCCCCCGCGTTCGGAGCCATCCCCGAATCCGTTCACTGGCTGCCCAACCAGACAACCCGCTCTTACATTTTCGATATCTGGGTTCCGCCCGATGTCCCACCCCGCCGCGTTCGCATTGAAGCGCTGCTGAAGGTCGGATATTGGGTGGTCGCGCCCATGGAAGTCCGCGTGATTGACCCGATCCTGCCCTCGACCGAGACCCTTCCTCGCGAAAGGAATATCGCGGATGTCAACGAACCCGCCAGCGCCACCTCGCAGCGCCAGTTGCTCCGGTATCTGAGCGGAATGCCACCTCAGATGCCGCCGCAAATCCTGCGCCTGGCAGATCTCCTGCAACGCAACGCAGCGGAGGACATGCTGCTTGCGGGGGCGATGGGCTACCGCAACCCGCAACTCAGCTTTCTCGCCT
>CANIHR010000161.1 GCA_947467185.1 Bryobacterales bacterium | reverse complement strand
GTTTTGCCCTCGTTTATTGTATATTCGCCGGAACTCGTCTTCTTCAGAATCGTAATCGGCCCCGGGTTCGGCGTCACACAGTCCGGCAGGGTCAGTGTCAGCGTATCCGTCCCGTCATTACTCCAGGTAATTTTGTCGCCACCATTCGCGGTCAGAGGATTCGGGTTTGCACCCGCACTACTCAGAGATATATTCCAGTTTTGAGCCATAAATTTGTCCCTATGACACGTCGATCGTGCCGGCATCGCTCCCCGTGCTGCCGGTGACCCACGAGTACATGTATGCTCCCTTTTGCGCGTTGACCGTATAGTTGCGAGTAGTCAGCCCCTGCGGGATCAGCACCGGACTGTTATGTGGCGAGACACACGGCGGCAGCGTCAACTCCAGCGCCGTGCCGGGATAGTCATTTGTCCAGGTCACGGTGTCACCCGGATTCACTTGCAGAATTACCGGGGCGGCGCCGTCCGCGCTCAGAGAGATCGCGGTATGTACCACTGCAGTCACAATGCAGATGTCCGCTACGTTTGCCGGTGAGATTCCACTCTGCCACGAGTAACTGTGTGTTCCTGGTCCGCCTCCCGTAATTGTGTAATCCCGTGAAACGGCACCCGCGGCCAGTTGCACCGGTCCCGCACCACCAGAGACACAGTCCGGCAACGTCAGCGTAATGATATTCGACGCCTCATTGGTCCAGGTAACTTTATCCCCCACATTGACGATGAGCGGGTCGCTGCTGGCGTTCGTATAGTCCAGCGCAATATTCCATGTATTCGGCATTCCAGTTATCTCCCGGCGGTTCCAGTCAAATTACACTCCACGCAGTCTACCTGTTTCGCGAATCCGATGCCACCCCAAAACTCACTTTAGTTCCGGTAACAGCCGGGCGAGCTCTGGATACTGTTCCAGTCGCTTGTGCGAATAACCAAGTGCCATCGCCCGCCGGGCCATCGCCAGCGCCATCTTTCTTTGGCCCAACACCTCATAAACTTCTGCCGCACCCGCCTGTATCTCGGGCGACTTCGGCGCAAGTGCCAGGGCTGTTCCAATTCGATCCAGCGCTGCTGACGCGTTCCCCAGGTGCGCGTAGTAAGCCGCCAGTCGCCTTTGCACCAGAGCGTCGCGCGGATTCTCTTTGCGCGTCTTTTCGCCCAGTTCAATGGCCCGCAGCAGCGTCACACGTGCTTCCTGTTCATTTTTCATCCGGTCGTAAGCCATCCCCAGATTTCCCACGAACAGGTAATTCCCGGCATTCATCTCAATCGCCTTTCGGTAGGCCTCCACCGCTTCTGCATTCCGTCCGGTTCGCCCATAAACAGCGCCCAGGTTGTTGAAGGCCATGTCGTTAGGCTTGAGCTCGAGCGCCTTGTTATACGCCGCAATCGCTTCGTCAAGCCGTCCCGCCTCGCCCGCCGCAGCGCCAAGGTTTACCCACGCTGCCGTATGGTCCGGGGCAATCCGCAGTACCGTTTGCCACTCCCGGATGGCCTCGTCGAACTGCCCCTGACGGTAGAGGAAGTTTGCATAAAAATCATGCGGGGCGATCCCGTCCGGCTCCAGATGCGTGGCTTTCTGAAATGCCGCTTCCGCATCCTTCAATCGGCCCAGCCTCTCATACTGGCGGGCAATTGCCATTTGTGCGTCGCTGTCATTCGGGTCAATCCGCACCGCACGCTCAAAGCTCGCCATCGCCAGATCGTTGTTACCCCGCAACGCCTGGACTCTTCCCCACACAACCTGAACCGACGCCAGCTCCGGATTCAGTCGCAGTGCCTCCTCGGCATTTCTGTTCGCAACCTCAAGCGCCTGCGGATTGCGCGACAAAGCGAAGCTCAGCCGGTTGGCCTCCGCCAGTCGCGCGAACCCCAGCGCAAAGGTCGGGTCCGTCTGCACGCACTCCGTCAGCAGTTGGGTCGCACGGGCAAGATTGCCGTCCTTGTCCCAGCGGTTCATCAGTTCCATGCTCTGCCGGTACTTATCGAAAATACTTGTGGAACGCGGTGCTCCGGCAACCCGCCCCGTCCCCCGAAATAACAACCATGCGCCCCCGGTCGCTGCCAGCATCAGGATCAACGCCGAAGCCACCAGCAGCAGGTGTCGCCTGGGGCGTCGCACCTTCGGCGTACAGCCCTCCAGGGCCGACAGGAATTCTCCTGCTGTCTGCCACCGCTTGTCCTGGTCCCGCTCCAGTCCACGCGCCACGATGCCGCGCATGGGTTCCACTAACTTACCCAGCGCCGCAATCTTTCCCTGCACCACCTGGTCCAGAACACCGCGCGTACCCTCAGCCCGAAACACCTTTTCGCGCGCCAGCATCTCCAGCAGCACCACCGCCAGTGACCACAGGTCGGAACGCGCATCCACACGATTCCCCAGTGCTTGTTCGGGTGACATATATGCGGGCGTGCCCATCCGTGTCCCTGTCTGCGTCAGTTGATCGCCGTCCGGCATCGCGGCCAGTCCGAAATCGACAATCTTCACTACTCCCTGAGGAGTCAGCAGAATATTTGACGGCTTGATGTCGCGGTGTACCACCTGCCGCTCATGCGCTTCAGCCAGTCCCCGAAGCACCTGCCCTGCAATCGATACCGCTGCCGCCTCATCGAGCGGACTCTTCGTGTCCTGAAGCCGTTCACTCAGGTTCTGGCCGTCGTAATAGGCCATCACTATGAAACGACGGCCGTCGGGCGTTTCCTCTACACCATAAATCGTCCCGATATTCGGATGATCCAGCGCCGAGGCTGCTCGGGCCTCCCGCAGAAAACGCTGCGCTGAAGCGGAATCGCCGTCCAGTTCCGGGGGCAGAAACTTGAGCGCCACTGTCCGCCCAAGGTCCTCGTCCAACCCTTTATAGACAACTCCCATACCGCCCTGCCCAATGCGGCCGACAACACGGTACTTGCCTGCCCACTGGGCCTGCGGCT
Organism: Bryobacterales bacterium; assembly: GCA_947467185.1. Lineage (GTDB taxonomy): Bacteria > Acidobacteriota > Terriglobia > Bryobacterales > Bryobacteraceae > BOG-234. The sequence goes on along the minus strand of CANIHR010000161.1, from coordinate 9,757 downwards.
GCTCCGAGTAAGTCAGTGTTGGATCTTGTTCGTCCATCGTGCCGGAACTCCAGCTCCCTGAAACCCGCGGCACCAGGCCCGCTGGTTCAGTTGCGGCTAGTATACGGCAATACCTGTCTCGTATTCACCCAACAGCTGCCCCGCGCCGCATTGCTCGGCTCTCCCTGCGTTATCCTTAAATCCAGCTTTCAAAACCCTGCTTGAATTGACGAAAAACGACATGCGAATTTCCCGGAAAATCACCCTGCTTCTGGCCGCCACGGCGCTCTCCCTCTTCGGAGCCGCACCCAACCGCCTCACGAAGTCCCTCAGCGGTTCGCGTACCCGCTCCATCCCCGGCACCGTACACCGCCAGGCGAAGCCGCAGTTCGCGCGAGGCCCCCTCGGGCCTACCCAGGAAATTCACGACATCACCCTCGTTTTCAAACCCTCTGACGCCCAGCAGCAGGATCTCGACCAACTCCTCGCCGACCAGCAAAAACCGGCCTCCCCGCAATTCCACAAATGGCTCACGCCCGAAGTTTTTGCTGACCGCTTCGGGCTCAATCCCGCCGACCAGGCCCGCATCACCCAGTGGCTTACCGACCATGGCCTCACCGTCGATACCACCGCCCGTAGCCGCAATTGGGTTCGTTTTTCCGGCACCACCGACCGTGTCTCCAGTGCCCTCCGAACTACATTCCAGCGCTTCAACGTAGCTGGTGAAGACCACTTCGCCAATGTCTCCGAACCCGAATTGCCTGAAGAATTGGCCGCAATTACCGCCGGTTTTGTCGGCCTCGACGATTTCATCGCTCGCCCTCGCGCCAAAGGTGCCCGCCCGCTGCCCGAACCAGCGTTCACTTCCGGCACAAACCACTACCTGGCACCGCAGGATTTCTCCACCATTTACAACCTGACGCCCCTCGCTGCCGCCGGCTACGATGGGGCAGGCCAGAGCATCGTCATCGTCGGCCAGTCCAACATCCTGCTCAGCGACATCCGTGCCTTCCGCACCCGCTTCGGCCTGCCCGCCAACGACCCCGTTTTCCTTCCCTACTCCACTACTGAACCTGGCTTCACCGGCTCCCAGTTTGAAGGTAATCTGGACGTCGAATGGGCCGGCGCTCTCGCTCCCCGCGCCACCATTTATTACATCTACGGCACCAACGCTTTCACCGCCACCATCGCCGCTATTAACGCCAACCAGTCCCCCGTCATCAGCATCAGCTATGGCCTCTGCGAACTCGATGTCTCCCTGAATGCCTACCGCGTCGCGCTCCAGCAGGGTAACGCCCAGGGCATCACCATCCTCGCCTCTTCCGGTGACAGCGGCGCGGGTGGCTGCGAAGTGCAGGGCGTCTCTCCCTACGCCAGCAACGGTCGCTACACCGATTTCCCCGCCGTCGCCCCTGAAGTCACGGCTGTCGGCGGCACCCAGTTCAATGAAGGCACCGGCAACTACTGGGCCCCCGGTAATACCGCCCAGGGCGGTTCCGCTCTCTCTTACATCCCCGAAAAAGCCTGGAACGAAAGTGATCAGTCCGGCCTCCTCGCCACCGGTGGCGGAGCCAGCGTCTTCATCCCGAAACCCGCCTGGCAGACCGGCCCCGGGGTCCCCGCCGATAAAGCCCGCGACGTTCCCGACATGTCTTTCAGCGCCGCTATCCACGATGGCTACCTCGTTACCTATCTGGGCGGCCTCTACATCGTCGGCGGAACCTCAGCCTCCTCGCCCTCCTTCGCCGGTCTCCTCGCCCTCCTGAACCAGTACCAGGTAAGAAGAGGCTTCCAGAAGACCCCGGGCCTCGGTAACATCAACCCCCAGCTCTATCGCATGGCCGTCACCACCCCCAACGCCTTCCATGACATCGTTGAAGGAGACAACATCGTCCCCTGCCTTCAGGGCACGCAGGACTGCCTCACCGGCTCCTTCGGCTACAAAGCCGGCCCCGGCTACGACCTCGCCACTGGCCTTGGCACCCTCGACGCCAACAACTTTGTCACCCAGTACAACCAGTCCGGCAGCCCCGTCAACGTCAGCCTCGTCATCGCGCCCAACCCCGTCACGCTGAATGACACGGTCGCCTTCTTCGCCACCCTCACGCCTTCCGGAACCACCGTTCCCGCCGGCACAATCCAGTTCTCCAACGGAGCCATTACCCTCGCCACCACGCCGCTCACCGCCGGCCCCAACGGTAGTTACAGTGCCATCGCCGTCGTCCCCGCCTCCCTGGTGGGTTTTGGAACCTACACCATCACCGCCAGCTACTCCGGCGACAACGTCTACTCCGGTGCCGGAGCCACCGGACGCCTCCGCATCACCGCGCCCGCCGCCCCCCTCTCTGCGGTTACGCTCGCCGCGCCGGTCTCCGTCTTCGCCCTCCCTCAGGAACCCAATGGCCTCACCTGGCCCGTTACCGTGCAACTCACCGAGCGCAATAACATCCCGGCCATCATCACCGGCTACTCAATCGACGGAGTCCCTCAGAAACTCTCAGATCTTTTCCCCGTCCCGACGATTCCCGCCGGCCGGTCCGTCACCTCCCGCATCATCCTCCGTGGCCAGCCCACCCCCGTTGACCGGACCATTGTCTTCACTGGTACCGACGCGACCGGCACCATCTGGACCCGTCAGGTAACGGTCACACTCCTGCCCCAGCCCGTCTATACCGGCGCCACCATCTCCGCCATCCCGCTCGTGATGCAGCGCAACCCAGCCGCGCCCGCCAACTGCCAGTGGTCGCAGCGCATAACCATCGACAACACCTTCGGCGTCCGCCAGTACATCCTGCAACTTTTCCAGGGCAATCGAAATATCAGCACCAGCATCCCGACCATGTTCGGTACCACGCGCCTCGAAGCCTGGTCCTCGGCTTCCGGCACCATGTGCTGGAGTGACATCACCGCGCCCGACACCACCACTCTCACCTTCGTCCTTTCCGAGGACAACGGCAGCACCTTCCAGCAGGACCTCTTCGTCGCCTTCAACGGCCCGGCCATTACGCCCGGAACTCTCTCCGCCGCCCCTGCCGCCGTCACCATCAACGCCCATACCGTCGGGCCCATCCCGCCCGTTGCTAACTTTACGCTGAACCTTGCCGACAAATCCCAGCAGTGGACGGCCAGTATCTTCCCTGCCAACCGCACCACCTCCTGGCTGAAGCTCTCCCAGATGTCGGGCACCGGTCCCGCCACGCTGAACTTCCAGGCGAACGGAGCCGGTTTCGCCCCCGGAGCCTACAATGCGACCGTCGTCTTCCAGTCGCCCAGCGCCGTCCCGCAGTACGTCGCGGTCCCTGTCATGTTCGTCAACGGAGCCACGCCCGGCACAGCGATCACCGGGGCAGGGAATGCCTTCTCCTACCTTCCGAACGCCGCCCCCGGCATGGTCCTGGCGGTCTACGGTGCCGGTCTCTCCTCCGCTGCCCAGTCCGCCACCAAACAGCCCCTGCCTTACTCGCTCGGCGGCACCTCCGTCACTATCAACGGCATCCCCGCGCCGCTCTATTACGTGTCTCCGAATCAGGTGAACGTCCAGGTCCCTTATTGGCTCGGCTCCGGTCCCGCCGTTGTCGGTGTCAATAACAACGGAGCCATCGCGGGCTACCAGTTCCAGATCACGCCCACTGCGCCCGGCATTCTCACCGATGGCTCAGGCAAACTCCTGCCCACCGCGAAAGCCGCCCAGGGCGCTGCCGCCGCTCTGTACATCACGGGTGACGGTGAAGTCTCCCCCACCCTCGATTCCGGTTATGCACCCGCCACCGGTACGGCACTGGGCTCCCTGCCGCGCCCCGTCCAGCCCATCAGTGTCACCGTCGGTGGCCAGCAGGCGCTCATCTCCTTCTACGGCATCACGCCCGGTGTCGTCGGCATGACGCAGGTCAATTACCTTGTCCCCGCTGGTGTCGCCCCCGGCCCTCAACCCGTCGTCGTCACCGTCGGCGGAGTTGCCAGCCAGACAGCCACCCTTGAGGTCACCGCCGCAATCAAGTAAAGTACTCTGATGCGCTTTGCCCTAACGCTCGCCCTGTCCGCGCCGCTCGTTGCCTTTGCAGCCCCACCCGCAAAGCTTGATTTCGAGAAGGATGTTCGTCCCCTCCTCGCCCAGAAGTGCTTCGCTTGCCATGGAGACGAAGTCCAGCAGTCCGGGCTTCGTCTCGATAAACGGCAGAACGCCATGCGCGGCGGCGACTACGGTCCCGTCATCATCGCGGGCCACAGTGACCAGAGCAAGCTCATCAAGCGCGTCGTCAACGGCGACGGCGGCATGAAGATGCCCCCGTCCGGACCACTCAGTAAAGACGAAATTGACCTCCTGAAGACCTGGATCGATCAGGGCGCCGATTACCGCATGGAGCTCAAGCCCGAAGCTCCCCCAAAGCCGGTCGATCCCCGCCTCGCCGCCCTCATCGCCGCCGTTCGCGATGGCTCCGTCAAAAACATCGACAAAGCCCTCATCAACGCCACCGACGCCGCCGGCAACACCCCGCTCCACCACGCCGCAGGCTACGCTAACCTCCAGGTCTTCAAACTCCTCCTCGATAATGGAGCCGACGTCAGCGCGAAGAACCGCCGCAAATCCACGCCCCTCCACTGGGCCATTCGCGACGACGCCAAAGTCCGGCTCCTCCTTGAAAAAGGTGCCGACCTGAACGCCCGCCAGAACGACGGCCGCACGCCCCTCTATCTCGCCGCCAGCCTCGGCAACGGCAACGCCATCCTCCGGTTGCTCCTCGAAAAAGGCGCTGACCCCAACCTGGCCACCTCGAATGGCAACACCCCTCTCAACAACGCCGCCAACCGGGGCGACCTCGAAGCCATCCGCCTGCTCCTCGCGAAAAAAGCCGATGTCAACACCGCCAGCGGCACCGGCATGACAGCCCTCATGGCCGCCGCCGCAAGCCGCAACCCCCGCGCCGTCACTCTCCTGATTGAGGCCGGAGCGAAGGTCAACGCGGTCAGCAAGAAGAGCGAAACCGCCCTCCAGAATGCCGCCACCGCGGGCGACCTTGCCTCCATCAAGCTTCTCCTCGAAAAGGGTGCCGACGTGAACGTGCGTGATGACCGCGGTTACTCCGCGCTCATGTATGCCGCCGCTTCCGAATACCAGAACGCCGACATCGTGAAGTTGCTCCTGGCCAAAGGTGCCGACCCCAATGTAACCGGCGAATACGAAACCCCGAAGACCCTCGCGGCCAAGCGCGGAGATACCGAAATCGCCCGTCTTCTCGGTGTCCCCGAAGCGGATCGCAAGCTCCTCGGAGTCGCCCCGCTGCCCGCCGCGCGTCCCACCCCGCAACCTATTCCCGAAGCCATCGAAAAGGGCCTCGCGCTCCTCGAAAAGCAGAGCCACAACTTCATCCGCATCGCCGGCTGCAACTCCTGCCACTCGCAGGACCTGCCCTCCGCCGCAGCCGCCATCGCCCGCGACCGTGGTCTCCGCGCCCCCAAAGAAATCGCCCAGCTCTCCGAGACCATGAATGGCCAGTCCATCGAGCGCATCATGGACTTCGTCACCAACGCGACTTCCAGCCTCGGCTGGGAACTCTTCGATAAAGACGCCAACCACGTAGCTCGCGACTACTTCACGGACGCGGTCGTCTACTTCACCAAAGCCAACCAGACTGCTGAAGGCAACTGGTTCAGCCCCGAAGGTCGCCGCCCGCCCATGAACACCGGAGACTACCAGGCGACTGCCATGGCCATCTCTACGCTCAAGCGCTACTCACGCCCCGAGTCGAAGACCGAAACCAAAGAGATCCTGGCCCGCGCCGCCACCTGGCTCACCAACGCCAAACCCGCCACCACCCAGGAACGAGCGTTCCAGTTGCTTGGACTCGCCTGGTCTGGCGAAGCCTCACCCGCAGTCATCGAAAAGGCCGCCAGAGCCCTCGTCGTCACCCAGCGCGAAGACGGCGGCTGGAGCCAACTCTCCGGCATGGGTTCTGACGCCTACGCCTCCGGTCAGGCGCTCTACGCCCTCAACGTAGCCGCCAAAATGAAGGCCTCCGACCCGACTTACAAAAAGGGAATCGACTTCCTCCTGCGCGCCCAGAATCCCGATGGCTCCTGGCACGTCAAGACCCGCTCTATCTGGATTCAGCCCTACTTCGAATCGGGCTTCCCCCACGGTCAGGACCAGTTCATCTCCTCCGCCGGAACCGCCTGGGCCACCCTCGCTCTTTCAGCGACCCTCGACCCCGTCAAAGGTACTTCAGGATGTTGTCAAGCACCGTCTGGACCTGCACATACGGATCCCCGTTAAACCCGGCCTCGATCGTATAAAGGCCCTTGTACTTCGCATCCTTCGTGATCTGCATCAGCTTCGCCAGGTCAAACCGCGCAGGGTTGTAACGCGTATGGCATGTGCCTGCCGCGAACGGAATCATCTCGCGCAGACCCCGCTCCCGAACATCATCGGCGAAGTTCCCCATGTCGGGAGTTGCCTTCATGCCGGAGTCCTTCATTACCTGGATCAGTTTCTCTGGCTGACGTCCCGAAGTCCCGCGAGGCTCGGCCGTGATGGTCACTTTCTTGCCCTTGCCATACTCCACTAACTGCTTCGCTGAGTCCGTCAGCGGAGCGAGGTTGTCATGCAGATTTCCCTGGTTAATCATCAGCACCGGGCAGCCAATTTCGGAACAGAAATCGATCCACTTCTTGTTCACCGCCACCGCATTCGCGCGAGCAGCTTCATCGTCGCCGCCCAGTGCCGCGTTCACCGCGTCCGGTGGCTCCGCCGCAATGCTCACCAGCTTCGACTTCGCCTCGTCCAGGCGCCCCCGCAGGTCTTTGATAAACGCCGGGTCCTGTTTCAGATACATCGTCTGAATCTCGACCGCATGAATGTCGTACCGGTCGGCAATCATCGCCGGGTAATCCATGATGTCGAGGTCGGTATCGGGCACCCAGCCGTTCTTCGCCCGAGTATTCGCAAACGCATCGCGAAAGCTCCACGAAAGCACCGCAATCCGGTCCAGCGGATTCGCCGTCTGCGCCGCCAGCGGCCCCACTTTGGAGAGTGCCGCGGCCGTTGCCAGAAACTGTCTGCGATTCATCCGTACTCTCCTCTAACGAAGTCCAAAAGCAAACACGGAGTGATTTGCCGAGATCGCAATGTACTGCTTGCCATCCACCATATACGAAACCGGAGCCGCCGAAATCTGCCCGCCCGTAATCGCATGCCATAGCGGCGCGCCGGTCCGGGCATCCAGAGCCCAGAAGTAACCTTCCCGGCTACCCGTAAACAGCACGTCCGCCGCCGTCGTCAGAATCCCCGCATCCGTTACATCATGCATTTTGAAAGCCCACTTCTCTTTGCCCGTCGCCGGATCCAGCGCGATCACTTCCCCATGCCCTGCCGAGTCCGTCCAGCTGTTAATCGGCCCGCGCTTAATCGGCTGCACGGCAGACTTCGTCGCGCCCCCAAAGAAGCTCTGGCCCTCATTAAACGTCACCGGCAGCTTCGAGAAATACGAGTAGTAATCCTTCCACGCCGAGAGATAAAACAACCCCGTCTTCGGACTGAACGAGGGCGCATACCAATTCGTCCCGCCCTGCATCCCGGGATAGATCTTCGTGCCCTCAACCGTCGGTTCCGTGTTCGGTAACCGGATCGGCCGACCATTCTCATCCAGGCCCGCCGCCCACGTCTGATGAACAAACGGAGTCCCCTGCAGGAACTTGCCCGTCGCCCGGTCCAGCACGTAGAAGAACCCGTTGCGATTACCCGACATCAGCACCTTCCGACGCGTCCCCTTCCACGCGATATCAGCCAGCACCGGCACCACCGCCGCGTCCCAGTCCGCCGCGTCATGAGGCGTGAACTGGAAATGCCACTTCAGTTTCCCCGTATCCGCATCCAGCGCCACCACCGAACAGCTGTAGAGGTTATCCCCCAGCCGCACATCCGGATTCCAGTCGGGTCCCGGATTTCCCGTGCCGTAGTAAACCAGGTTCAGCTCCGGGTCATACGAGCCCGTATTCCAGCTGCCAGCCGACCCGTGCTTCCAGGAGTCGCCCGACCACGTCTCCACGCCCGGTTCTCCCGCCGCCGGAACCGTGTAGAACTTCCACAGCTCCTTGCCGGTCTTCACGTCGTAAGCCGCAAAGAAACCGCGAATCCCGTACTCGCCACCGGCCGGTCCCAGTATGACTTTATCCTTCACCACCAGTGGCGCTTCCGTAATCGAATACCCCAGCTTCGGATCCGCCACCTGCGTATCCCAAAGCACGCGCCCGTTCTTCGCATCCAGCGCGATCAGGTGTGCGTCCAGCGTCCCCAAAAACAACGTGTCGCCATGAATCGCCAAACCCCGATTCACCTGCCCGCAACACAGCCGCGCGTCCGGCGATACCCGGTACTGGTAAATCCAAAACATCCGCCCGGTCTTCGCATCCAGAGCCACTACATCATTCGGAGCCTGCGTGAAATACATCACGCCGTCCACCACAATCGGCGACGCCTCCATCTTCTGCAGCGTATCCGCCTGAAATACCCACTTCATCTCCAGATCCTTCGCATTCGCCGGAGTAATCTGCGTCAACGAACTATGCCGCTGCCCGTTCACATCGCCCGAGTAAGTGGTCCAGTTGACCTGCGCTGAAAGCGCCGCTGCAGCCGCAAAAAGAATAATGAACTTCACCGCGCACCACCCTTCAACGAAACCAGATACGCAATCACATCCGCACGCTCCGCAGCCGTCAACTTATCCCGATACGAAGGCATCCGCGACGCCGTCTCAATCTCGTAACTCTTCAGCTCTGCTTTCTCCAACGACCGGAGCCGCTCCTTCGAGTCGATGATCTGCACCGTCAGCGTATCTTCGTTCATGCGCCGCCCGCTCACCGTCTCCCCGCTCTTCGTCACCGCCCGAATAAACCGGTGCTGCGGCAGATTCGCCGTCTCCGGCTCCAGCAGCGCATCTTCCAGATAACTCGGCGTTCGCACCGCGCCCACATCGCTCAGATCCAGAGCCATATGCGACCCGGTCCCGGCAACCCGGTGGCACCCCGTACAGCCACCTTTACCCGCGAACAGGGCACCCCCCGCCGTCGCACTCCCCAGCGCCACCTTCTTCGTCTTGAAGTCGCGCATCGCATGCAGATACGCCACCAGCGCCACCAGATTCCCGCTCCCGATGTTGTTCGGAGGCATCGCCGTTCCGGGAATCCCGAGCTGGATAATCTTCGCCAGTTCGTCGTCCGTCGCTGCCCGCCGGAACTGTCCGCGCTTCAACTCCACGCCCGACACCTGATCCCCGTCCGGGCCATGACAAACGCTGCACGTCGAACTATAAAGCCGTGCGCCGTTGTCCAACTGGACCGGATCCGTACCGTGCTGCTGAGCCAGCGCGAACACCGCCAGCAGGGGCAATAAACAAACAAAACGCATGCCAAATACTTTATGTCATTTCCGCTCTCCCGTTTTGCGATACACTCCGAAGCTATGAATCGCCGAGCCCTTCTGCTGGCCCTCCCTGCCGCCGCCCTCGCCGCCACTTACAAAGGCCGTCTGCGCCCGGGTATTGTTGCCATGTCCTTCCGGCCCCAACTCGAGTCCGGCCAGTTCACGTACGAAGACGTCATCCGTTACGCGGCGGACCTCGGTCTCGAAGGCCTCGACCTCACCGGTTACTGGCTCCCGCCCATGCCGAAGTTCACTCCCGGCATGAAGTCGCAGGAGATCTCCGAACTCGTCCGCAAGAACGCCTCCGGCCCCACCAACCAGTGGCTCGCCGGGCTCCGCAGCACCGCGCACAAGAACGGTGTC
>CANIHR010000160.1 GCA_947467185.1 Bryobacterales bacterium | reverse complement strand
TTTGGCAGTTTCGGCTCAAATGTGCGCAAGACCAAGAACTGGAATCCGGGGGCGGCCACCTACAGAATCCGAAGTCGGAGCCAGAGCAATCCGAACTTCAAACCGGTGACCCTCCACCGAGAAGCCCATCGCGACTCCACGAAGCCCGGAGGCGTTTCGAAACTGAAAGTTCCGGCCATGAATGACGGTTGGGACACTAATCGCGAGGGGGCCCGTCACAACTTCGAGAGCATTCTTGACATTGCCAATCATCATATTCGTGACTTCAGCAACGACATCGAGCACCTCATCATCGATCCCCTTACTCTCATTCGGCTCGGCGCCCAACATTCTGGAGAACAGCAGTGTTGCCAGACCCGGAGGGCAGCAGAAACTCCCGGAGCCACCCCAATCTCCGGTGATCCCAACCAGAGAGATCAAACCGGACTCAGACGGTCGAAGGTCGTTGAGCAGACCAGTGTAGTCCACTTGCATGTCCAGCATCATGGAGAATACCTCTGACGTAGCAGAGGTCACACTCTCCACAAGAAGTTCGTGATCTATCACCACACATCCTTTCGGCGACTCGCCGACAGCTGTACTACACTGCCAACCTCCGCACATGGAGTTAATCGGCACCGCAGGCGGAGAAGTTTAGGTCTCGGGTGTATGTTTTTCGAAAAATAATGCTAAAGCTTTTGCGATTGGTGCCGATAGAGAGGTGGACGCACTGCTCTATGAACTATTCCCTGCAATCCTCCTCGTATTCCACCGACAACTCTCCGCAGAGTAACAGTGACGGCTTCCGTTTCGCACGACCGCAACTCGTGGGCACAGGAGCTCGGGGCGAGGCGGCGCAGTCCACGCCCCTGTTGATCGGACGGAGCTCCGAGATCCAAAATGTCATCCATGATATTGACCTGGTTGCGAATCGGGCGTGTACGGTCCTGATTGAAGGGGAGACCGGCACCGGAAAGGAGGTTGTGGCGCGGAGCATACACGGCTCCGGTGCACGCAGAAAGGGGCCGTGGGTGGCGGTGAATTGTGGCGCGATCCCCGAGGCAATGCTGGAGGCTGAGTTATTCGGACATGTGCGGGGGGCCTTCACTGGCGCCATCCAGTCCAGGGCCGGAAAATTCGAAGCCGCAAACCGGGGAACAATCTTTCTGGATGAGATCACAGAAATGCCTGTCGGGGTACAGGCGAAGCTGCTTCGAGTGTTGCAGGAGCGTGAGCTGGAGCGAGTTGGCGCAAATGAGCGGATCCGACTGGATGTCCGCGTAATCGCGGCAACGAACGCGGGTCTGGCTGAACGCGTACGGAAGGGCCTCTTTCGCGAAGACCTTTTCTACCGTCTGAATGTGTTTCGTATTTCGGTTCCCCCATTGAGAGCGCGTGTGCGCGACATTCTCGTATTGGCAGAACACTTCCTTGATAAGGTAAGCAGGGCTGAGGGATCAGCGCCGAAGGTATTGGGTGACGACGCGGTCAATAAACTGATTGCTCACCACTGGCCGGGCAATGTGCGGGAGCTGGAGAATATCATCGAGGCGGCGACGATCGTCAGCGGAAACAGAACAGTGATCACGGCAGATGATGTTCGCATCTGTCCTTCGCCGGGCACATCCGCAAACGAATCACCTTCTGTCCTGGCCGCCCACTTTGCGAGCGGACATTTCGATTTTCAAAAGGCGGTAGAGTCTTTCGAAGAACGACTTCTAACGGATGCCTTGTTACGGGTACGCGGCAACAAGACAGCCGCCGCCGAACTACTGGGCCTCAAACGCACGACCCTGGCTGCAAAAATGCGAGTCCTCGGCTCCCGAGCCCCCCGGCTGGTTGCCTAAACTGGCTGCTAGCCGGCCAGATCGACACGAAAGGCTATTTCCGCAATACCGGAGGCCACGGCGAAGGTATGGCCCTGAATCTCCGGCAGGTCAGCCAGGAGGCAAGGCAATTCGTAGTCAAAATTTGCAGTGGGCATCCACGCGGACATCGCCGCCCCACAGGCGACGTTTGCGAGTTCTTTTACGGTTGCCTCCACCTGATCGGGATTAATGCCATCCTGTTCGCAGACAAGAAATTCCATCGTCATCCCGGTGGCGAGTCGGCGGGTAACCTGCATACGAAAACGACCCCGACGATCGCCGGAAAAGTCCACGGCCACATCGAGAAGGTCAGAATCGCGGAGTCCTTCTCCGGAGTAGGCCGGAGACATGAAGTACATTGTTTCCAGAATTTCAGAAACGGTTGATTGAATAATCGCGCGAGGTATGTTCATCGATCCACCTCTGCAAGAAGCGACAGGAGTTCCTTTCGCAGGGACTGGGGTGTGATGGGTTTCGTAAGACAGGCTGCCGCGCCAGCTCCCATCAGCGCCTCCGAACGTACCGGGCTCCGGTCAGCGGTTAGAACCAGAACCGGGATACCGCATAGCAACTTCGAGGCCTGCATTTCGGCAATCAGTTCAGCACCGTCCATCTCAGGCATATTGAGATCGGTGATCACGAGGTCAGGAACCAGAGCGACGGCTTTCGACATACCATCGCGACCATTCTCGGCCTCATGGATCTGCGGGCCCAGGCCGGTCATTTCGAGGGTCCTCGCCACGAAGCGCCGCATGACCGGGGAATCGTCCACAAGCAAAACAGTCATTTGCTGCCTCTTTCCAAATTCAGGGCCATGCGTCCGGGCATCAAGGCCCGGCCCGAACCGACGCCCCGCCTGAGGTCAACACGGCCGGACTCCAGGTCCAACCGTACTGAGCGCGAGTCGTTGCCACCCACTTCTTCGCTGTCGACGAAGAGCCCCGCTTTCCAAAAGGCCCTTTTTAGCGCAAGATGATTGCGTTTGCCGATCTCAAATGAAGTAGAATCGGCCATCATGTTTGCCCCACCGGCCATGCACCAGCGCAACCTGGTCCTCGCCGCCCCCATCGCCTCCAGTCTACGCAGAAGCTCCGGCACTCCCGTATCCACATAAAGGAAAGGATTGCCAACGGCGCCCCCCCCGGTTCGATCCATGGACGAATCAGGCAGCATAACGTGGAGCAAACCGCCTGCGCGTACCTTCCAGTCCCACCCGATGACAGCAATACACGATCCCAGCGCATAGGTAGCAAGAGTTCGCACCGGGAATGCCGTCGTTCTGCAGTCACCGACACCCACAACAAGTTCCGGTCCGACAGGTCTCACCCCGAGGCTGATGTTCATTGCAGCCATCAGGACTTCCGGTAGGTTGCCGGCTGCACGTAGTGCAGGGCTGGGGGCAAGCGCAGCAGGGTTTCCGAATGCCCCGTAAACAGATACCCACCGGGTACAAGCTGCTGTACGAGACGGTCGACCAACACATCCCGGGTCAGTTGCTCGAAGTAGATCATCACGTTGCGGCAGAAGATGATATCGAATGTACCGGCCTCCACGACGGGATGCAGGAGGTTAACAATTGCAAATCGAACGGAAGCACGAAGCGTAGTGCTGACCCGCCAGTGACCCGGGGTTACTCGGTCCTGTTCAAAATAGCGATTGCGCCACCCGGCCGGCAACGCGGAGAGGCGAGCCTCATCGTATTCACCACGCATGGCGGCAGTGAGTGCGGTCCGGGAGATATCCGAGGCAGAAATGGACGCGGCTACCCGGCTCTCGGCGCAGCACATGGCAAGTGTGTAGGGTTCCTCACCTGTTGCACAAGCAGCCGACCAGATCCGAATTCCCTTTGCCCGTTCCGGAAGCACCGTTTGCTGGAGAAAGGTAAAATGCTCCGGCTCACGCCAGAAGCCACTGTGATTCGTCGTGAGATTGTCGATGAACTCGCTGAATTCCGGACTGCTCCGATGGTCGCCGAGGAACCGGACGTACTCGCTAAAACTATCGAATCGGTATTTTCTGACCAGCCGCTCCAGTCTGGACGAGACCAGACCCGTCTTACCGGCATGAAGGCTGATGCCGCAGGTGTCGGACGCCAGACGTCGAACGATATCAAAGTCGTGGGACGTCAGTGGCGGAAGAGGGTTCCACGCGCCAGTCAATCCGGCCTCCCGGTCCGCAGGGAGTTTACGTCAATAATCAGTCCGACACGACCGTCACCGAGAATAGCTCCGCCAGAGATCGCCGCCACATCCCGAAATGTGTGACCGAGGGACTTGATGACAACTTCCTGCTTCCCAATTAACTGATCTACCGCAACACAGAACAACTGGTCCCGGCTTTCCACAACAATCAAAACACCACCTGCCCGGGCGCCGGCAGGACAATGCCCCAACTCTGCGAGGCGAGCGAGGCGAACGATCGGATAAAGATGCCCCCTGAAGTTTGCCGCTTCGACACGATTCTCCAGTGTCACGAGGGTGCCGGGCTCGGGGGCAAACATTTCCCTCACCGCGAACATCGGCAGAATGAAACGCTGAGAACCGACGCCGACCACGAGTCCGTCAATAATCGCCAGGGTCAGCGGCAGGCGGAGGACAAACGTACAACCCTGACCGACAACCGAACGAATCGCGATATGCCCGCGGAGCTTCTGGATCTGCTTCCGCACCACATCCATACCAACGCCACGACCGGACATATCGGTAACTTTTTCGGCCGTCGAAAACCCGGGTTCGAAGATCAGGCGAAAGATGGAATCTTCGTCGAGATTCGCATCTTCCGCCACTAAACCCTGTCGGCGCGCTTTAGCCAGGATCTTTGAGGCTGCCAGACCACGCCCATCATCCGATATCTGGATGACGATCTCGCCGGCATCGTGGGCAGCCTGGAGGCGAACGATCCCTTTTTCAGACTTGCCCGCTGCAATCCGGTCGGCAGGAGTTTCAAGCCCATGATCGACGGCATTGCGAATCATGTGTACCATCGGATCGGCAAGATCCTCCACGATGCTGCGGTCCAGCTCCACGTCGTCGCCAACGGTTACCATTTCGACGGTCTTACCCGACTTGCGGGCCAGATCACGAACAAGGCGACTCATTTTGCGGAAGAGCGTCCCGACGGCAACCATACGCATCGACATCGAGGTCTTCTGCACTTCCTGCACGACACGCCCCAACTGCATGAGGTTGCGGGAAAGAAGAGGATCCCTGGTGGCCAGAATTGCGGGATCATGACGGACAACCGACTCGGCAATGACAAGCTCGCCGACCATGTCGATGAGATACTCCAGCTTTGCTGTCTCGATTCGGACCACACTGGCTTCCGCCTGAGAGCGTGGCGGAGCCACGGCAACATCGGACCTGTCTGCCAAAGGACTTTCCGATTGGGCTTCCGAAACGGCAGAATCCATCGCAACCGGCGTACTCCACGTAACGACCTGCGTATCGGAGGCCGCTTGCGTTGTAACTCGCCCAATCTCTTCCAGAAGGCGGAGATCACACCGGGGCATCTCACGGACATTCCCCTGCTCAGCCTTATCGAGACAGCAGGCAAGTTCGTCCGCCGATCGAAGAATGAGGTCAATTACCTCCGGAGCCGCAATAATCTTCCCGGACCGGGCAAGATCGAGGATGTTCTCCGTCTCGTGTGCCAGTTCATGAATTGCCGCGGCGCCCAGAAAACCAGCCAAACCCTTGATTGTGTGGAACGACCGAAAGACGGAATTCAGAGCTTCAACGTCGGCGGTATCCGACTCCAGTCGCAAAAGCCCGGATTCCACGGTCGCCAGATGTACCCGCGACTCCACCAGGAACTCCTGCAGCATCTCCGGATCATCGGCCAGTTGCCGGGCGGCTTCCTCCTGCTCCAGATGCGACTCAAGAGCATTCCTCAGGGAACGCAGAGCACTCTCGAACTCACCCCCAGCCGCATCGACCCCAACAGCACGCTTCGACAATTCCGTCACTTTGACGGCACTGGAGCGCAAATCGTGCGGCAGTGGCAGCGCCAGATAGTCATTGAGGGTATTGAGGAGGTGTGCGACACCAGGCCCGCACTTCGCCCCCTCGCCGACGTCCGCTGCAGGGTCGCCGTTTAGTACTTGTTCAATCGTTGCCGCCAGCAACAGGCCCGTTTCGGTCATAGCAGTCCGCCAATAACCAGATCGGCAGCAACTGGTCCCGACTTTAGGCTCCCGGCAGAGATTCCGTCTGAATTGCCAGCGCACGCCCTACCCGGGTGAGCAATCGCGCCTCACTGGCTGCAATTCCCAGGCTCGAAGCAACCGCCTCAGCCGTCGCTCCGCCGCGCAGCATTTGCAGGGCCTGGGACCGTACCGACAAATTCAGCCGGCCCTCCCGCAGAGTTTCCTGCGGTCCCACCATCCCCCGTTCGAGGGTGTCCAGTGCCTGTCTCAGTTGCGTCACTTCACTCCCGCAACTGGCCTCAAGCTGTACGAACATCGCGCGCAGGTCCAGTGTCTCTTTCTGCCACGCCGCACGAGCGCGCGTCGCCAACCCCAGCGCTGTCATCCCAATTGCAAGACCAAACACACTAATCAGCCAACCGGAATCCGTACTCATCGTCCTGCCCCCGCCGCTTTGACCGAACCATCCATCCCCGTGCGCAGCCGGTCTTCCCGGCTGGCGAGGTGGGTGATCCGCACCCCATAGTTCCCTTCCACGACAACTACTTCGCCTCTCGCAATGACGCAATCGTTTACGATCACATCCACGGGCTCCGTAACCAGGCGATTCAGTTCCACGATGGAGCCGGTATTCAGCTTCAGGACTTCGCGAATGGGCAACACCGTTTTACCGAACGAAACGGCAACAGGCAGGGCAACATCCAGCAACAGATCGAACGTTTTCGACAATCCGGCGTCTACAGAATGCACTGCAGCTACTGGGCGTGGCTCATAGAGCGCTGTCAGAATACCGGACCACGCCACCGTCAGTTGCCACGATTTGTCGCCGCTGGCAGCCGTGAGAAACGTGATACTTACGTCCGGCATGGTGCCGATATCCTCACCTCGCGTCGCGGTCACTTCCTGCTGCACATCACCGGTAACCCGCATCGCCAGGCCACCCATGGTTTGGCCGGCAATTTCAAACCAGGTGGACCGGCAATCTTCGTCGGCTGCCGAGTCAATGCCGACAGCCGCGAGAACCATGGTCCCGGCCATTTGCCAGAGGTCTTTGCCAGCCGACATCCAGAGACCTGGGTCCGGCCCGGCAGAAAATGTCTGTTGCCAGACGATCGGCTCTTCCAGCCCGGCCGCGTCACTGGCACCCGCTGTCACTGTAAAGTTTTGCCCCGTCATACTGGACAACGACTCCGCCAGTGCGGACGTCAGGTGCTCCAGTATGCGACCCGCCCCGTTTCCTGCCTGTTCCTGTGCCATTGCTGTCGTTTCCGCCTTAAGCTCTCACGCCGGGCCACTTTGACCCGATCGCATTCCGCAGCCGCGCAATCGCCTGCGTCTTAATTTGTGACACCCGGGTAAAGTGCAGGCCCATCACGTCCCCCACCTCCCGCAGCGTTAATTCCTCAAAAAAGTACAAACTGAGGACCAGGCGCTCGACTGCGGGAATCTGATCGATAGACGCCGTAATCAGCCGCTCCAGTTCCGCCCGCTCCAACTGAACCACCGGTGAGTTTTCTTCCGGTTCACTCACGTAGCGATAGGCCGCCGGCAGCCCGCTGTCATCGCGGAGGAACTCCAGTTCGCCGATGTCCAGTGCTGCAACCTCGGTCAACCGGTGCCGATACTCCGTCACGCTGATCCGAAGTTCTGCCGCGATATCCGCTTCGTCCGGCACGCGCCCAAGGTGCCGCTCGGCCGCTTCAACCGCCGCCTCCAGTTCCCGGGCCAGACGACGCTTCATCCGGGGAGCCCAGTCCGAGTCACGAAGACTATCAAGGATCGCGCCCCGAATGCGAAACTCCGCATAGGTCTTGAGCCGGACATTCTGCAGAGGATCAAAATTGTCAATTGCCTGGATCAGGCCAACGACACCCGCCGAGAGCAGGTCTTCCAGGTGAATCGTGTCCGGCAGACGTTCGTGGATACGGCGGGCGATTAGACGCACCTGTGGCAGATGCTCGATGATGAGGCGCTCGCGCTCCGGATCGGGCCTGGATTCCTGGTGAAAACTGTACGCCGCCGCTGCCACAGAACTCCTCGCTAACCAGCCGCCACAGCCGCCCCCGCACGATCACTGCACACCGCGCGAGCCAGTTTGGCTGAGTCGAATTCCTCCAGATCATCCGGGATATCCGGCCCGGTTCCGGTAAACGTCGCGCCCAGCCCGGCTGAGATCAGTGTCTCGACCATAGCCCCGGTGGTCAGGGCTTCTTCGGCTCCTGTAAACAGGAGCCGCAGCGACCCCATAGCGGAGAACCGGGACACCATGTACGCCATATCGGCAGATCGGGCGTCGGCCCTTAGGACCAAATGGCGTTCTATTTCGGGACGGCGCATAAAGAATCGCGACAACTCCTGCAGGTCGCCCGTCGCAGCCGGAGAGATTCCCGGCGTATCGATGAGTACGAGGCCCTTCCAGCCATCGCCGGAGAGCGAGAGGTGCAGGCTCTCCATCGACTCGATGGCCAGAAACGGTACGCCCAGAATAGCGGCGTAGCGGGCCATCTGCTCCTGGCAACCAATCCCGTGCGCCCCCGCCTGATAGATCCGAACGGGGACTCTCCGGCTGATGCCATACTGCACAGCGATTTTGACGAGCGAGGTCGTTTTCCCGCGCCCGGACGGTCCGACGAAAGCAAGGGTCCGGGTGTCGCCGGAGTTTGGAGCGTCAAAAGGGGCGGACGGAATGCGCCCGGCAATCTCATCGGCCAGTCCAGTCCCCCGTCTGCCCGCCGACTCCACGATGTCCCTGGCCAGCGCTTCGGAAAGCCCGTTACGCTGCAGTCGCGCGATGGCTGGGTTCTCGCCCTCACGCGCTGGTACCGGGGCAAAACTACCCCACGCCGGGACCGAAACACCGGGAGTAGTTGCCACTCCGGAAGTTCCGCCGACGGCGACACGAAGCGCTTCCACCTGGCGCCGCAGATCCTCCAGGTCTGAACTCTCACGCCGCATGACACGCTGGGGACGAAGGGCCTCGAGCGCAGCGAACGGTTCGGAAGCGCGCGGCAGGGGGCGGGTCGGTACCGGATCCTGCCGGAACAGTGGCGTCTCTTCCTTAGGTGCTTCTACTCTTCGTGCCTCATAGGCGAATGTCACTTCCAGTCGCCCGAAGGCCCGCGACTCAGCCGGCGCAGGCTTCGAATTCAGCAGCATAGCGTCGGGACCCAACTCTTTTCGTGCCACATCGAGGGCCGCCGGGACGCTGCTCGCAAAGTATGTCTTGGTCTGCATTTTGATTCAACTCCTACTGGATGACTCCCAGGGAAATTACCTTGATACCGGCAGGAACCTCGCCGTGCGAGAGGAAGAACAGATTCGGAACGGCCGATTCGATCACCTGCCGCAGGAAGTACCGGCAACCCGAACTTGTGATCACGACCGCCGGAGATTCAATCGGTCCAACCGCCCGGTTGACGCGCTCCAGCAGATCCCGCAACGAATGGGGCGGAATCGAGATCGTGCTGTTCGATTCACCATGCTCCACAGCGGTCTCGACGAACCGTTCCACCTGCGGATCGACGAACCACGCAGCCAGTTCGCCGTTCGCGTTCAGATACGGCTTCACGATGCTGCGCCGGATCGCCTGGCGCACGAATTCTGTGAGGAGCACGGGATTGCGACTGGATGGGGCCGCTTCGCCCAGCGCCTCCAGAATCGACACAGCATCGCGGATGGAAACACGCTCGCGCAGCAGATTCTGAAACGCCCTCTGGACGGTCGCCAACTGAAGCAGTTTGGGAACCAGATCCTCCACCACCCTCGGGTGATCTGCGGCAACCCGATCCAGCATCTTTTTGGCTTCCTGACGGGTGAACAATTCATGGGCGGAACGCTTGATCAGTTCGGCCAGATGAGTGCTCATCACGCTGAGGGGATCTATCACCGTGTAGCCCATCGCGCGCACCGTGTCGGATTGCGAAGAGGGTATCCACCAGGCATCAGCGCCAAACGCGGGATCTTTCGTCGGGCGCCCCTCAGGAGGCTTCTCGCGTGCGGTGACCGCTATCGCGAGATCGCACCCCATCGGCAGCTCAAAGCGTGCCACTTCAATGCTCTTGAAGCTGATGGAATATTCCCGGGATCGAAGGTTCAGATTGTCCGTGACGCGAACGGCGGGGATGATGAAACCAAGTTCGGTTGCGAGTTGTCGGCGGATGGCGCCAATGCGCCGGAGGAGGGGAGAATTCGCACCGTCGGATATGAAGGCCACCAGACTGACACCGGTCTCCACCGCAATCAGTTCCACCTTCAGCAGTTCTTCGATATTCTCTTTGGGGCGCGCCGGGACAAGTCCGGCCTCGGCCGCAGTTTCCACGGGTTTGCTCCGCAGCTTCCAGCCCGCGACGCCCAACCCACCACCGAGCAGCAGGAACGGGATGCGGGGAAGCCCCGGGAACATGGCGAGCAGCACCATCACGCTGCTCGCCAGCAAAAGGGGCTGCGCGGCACCGAACAACTGCCGCTGAAATTCGACACCGACGCGCTTGTCGGAACTGGCGCGAGTGATGATCATGCCGCCGGAAATCGAAATCATGAGCGCAGGGATCACCGTCACCAGACCATCGCCGATGGTCAACACCGTGTAGGTCTGCAGGGCCTTCAGAACCTCCATGCCGTGCTGGAACACGCCAATCAGCAGACCCGCGACAATGTTGATGCCAGTGATGAGAACTCCGGCGACCGCATCTCGCTGCGTGAAGCGACTGGCGCCATCCATCGCTCCGTAAAACTCCGCTTCACTGGCCAGTTCTTTGCGGCGGATGCGCGCGGTCGGTTCGTCGATCAGACCGGCGTTCAGATCCGAGTCAATCGACATCTGCTTGCCCGGCAACGCATCGAGAGTGAAGCGCGCCGTTACTTCGGAAATGCGCACCGCACCGTGATTGATAACCACATACTGGATCGCAATCAGAACGAGGAAGATCACGGCCCCGATGATGTAGTTCCCGCCCACAACAAAGTTGCCGAAGGCCTGAATCACATCGCCCGCGGCCGCAGTACCCGAGTGCCCGTTGAGCAGAATGAGGCGCGATGACGAGACGTTCAGTGCGAGCCGGAACAGGGTCAGCAACAACAGCGTGGTGGGGAAGACGTTGAACTCGACGGGCTTGGTGATGTACATCGCCACCATCAGCACGATGACGGACATCATGATGTCGCAGACGATGAGGAAGTCGAGCAGGAAGCCCGGCATTGGCGCGATGAGCGCGACTACGATGGCGAGGACCGAAATGGGAACAGCGAGCTCGCCCAGCGCCTTCAGAGAAAAGCGCGCACCGCCCAAAGGGCCGGTATCTTTGGCTGGAACTGATGCGGTCACTTAGGCCTCCAGCTACGTGGATTTGCAAGACGGAACACGTACGCCAGAATTTCGGCGACGGCGCGGTACAAGTGTGGTGGAATCTCCTGCCCCACATCGACGGATTTATAGAGCGCCTGCGCGAGCGGCGGGTTCTCGATGATCGGCACCTGATTTTCGATAGCGCGCTGACGAATGCGAGCCGCCAGGTAGTTGCGACCTTTGGCCACAACCTTCGGAGCCCCGAAGCCGCTGTGGTCATAGCGCAGCGCCACGGCATAGTGGGTGGGATTGACGATGATGGCCGTCGCCGACGCCACGTCCTTCATCTGGTTCTTGCGGCGCAGATCGCGCTGGAATTTGCGGATCTTCGCCTTTACGTGCGGACTGCCCTCGCTCTCCTTCGATTCGTCGCGAATGTCCTGCTTACTCATGCGTAGGCGCTGGTTGTATTTCGAGCGCTCGCGCGCCAGCATCACGGTACCCAGCAGAACCAGCGCGAAGGCCGCCTTCTTCAGTGCTTCATGGATCAACGCGCCGGTTGCCGCTGCTGCGACGGAGGCGGGCATGAGTGGAAGCCGCATGATCTCGGGCAGCCTGTCGCGAACCAGCGTCCAGGTGATCCACATCATGACCGGCACCATCACAAGAGCCTGCAGAAGCTGCGCCATGTTATTGCCGGGGAGGTCGCGGAGCTTGCCCACCGGATTGAGTCTCGACATCTTCGGCGCCAGCCTCGCGAAGCTAAGACCCACTGAGGTGGAAGCCGTCTGCAGCAAAGCCGTGAGGGCCATCAGGATACCGCCGAGGATTGCCAGCGGCTTCATCGTGACAATGGTCAGGGTCTGGAAGACAGTGATCAGTTCACCGGGGCCGAGGGACTTGCCGAACGCGCGTGTGACGCTGGCGCGCAACACGGTTTGCAGGTCCTGCAGCCAGCGGGGGAAATACGCGGCGGCCATGCTGACGAAAGCGAAGAACTGAAGGGCCGCAACAAATTCCCTCGCGGCGGGGAAGTCGCCATCCTTACGCGCTTTTTCCAGGCGCTTTGGTGTAGGCTTTTCTGTTTTCCGGGAGTTGTCGGCCATCAGTGAGAACTCCGCAACAAGCCTTCAATGAAACGGATCCACTGCAGCATCGCCGTCTCGAAAAAACGGGGCTGCACAACGACGCCAACAGACAGAAGGAGCGTGGTCGCCAGTAACTTCACCGGCATAGCCAGACTGACAAGATGCAGTTGCTGCTGGACACGGCCCAATACGGCGAGCGAGGCATCGGCCAGTAAGAGCAGGGCGACAACCGGCGCTGCGAGGCGGAGGCCGGAACCAAATACCGAAGCCGAAAACTGCACCATGCCGATGGCCCAGTTCGACTTCAGCTGGAAGAGACCTGGCG
>CANIHR010000159.1 GCA_947467185.1 Bryobacterales bacterium | reverse complement strand
TGATCTGCCCGGCCACAATCTGCTCGTAGCCCCGCTGATCGTAGATCACATCGAAATTGCCCAGCTTCCGCCCCTGGATTACACCTTCCAGGAATCCGCCACGCCCGTCCGGTGTCAGCAGATCCAATACGATCCGGGCCTCAAAACTCGTCATCAGATTCGAGACCACGCGGCCCCACCGCTCGTTCATTACCGCCGCAAACTCCGGAGCTTTCTTCGCCCCGCTCGCCTGAATCTGCTCCATCAGTGACTTCGCCGTGTCATCCGTGAACAGGAATGCTGCCTGCTCGAAGTGCTCATTCAGGTTCGGCGACCCAATGTAGGCAGCCATCGATTTCCGTTCACTGCGGTCCGGAGGAAGTAAAAGTATTTCTCCATCTCCACCCTCCGTATCCGCAGAAAACACGGCAGTTAACGGTTGGCCTTTTACCGGCTTTCCGAACATCAGATAACCCTCGGTCAGCGAAATCCGAAGTTCATCCTTCGTGATCTCGATGTCCCGAACCTTGTAGCAGTTATCCAGGTCCAGTTCCGCCGCCGCCACCTGCTTACCCAGGTCGGCAGCCGCACGCGTCTGCGCCAGCCCTGGGGCGGCCATCGCCATTACCAACAGAAGCGCTGTTCTCGTATTCACTTGAGAGGATTATCTCAAGTTTGCTTACTGGACATGTAGGCTGTCGTGACGCTCTATCTCGATAGATGGAATTCCTGGCCGATCTCCGTCATTGCCAGTCGGTGATCTGCCGCACATAACGCCGCCTGCAGCCGCTCCAGCGGCTCGGCCCTGGGCTCACTCCCCAGCTCGAAAGTCTGGTGATGGACACCAATTACGAACTCCCCACCCGCCGCATTCGTCATCATCACGGCCTGTTCCGGCGAGCAATGTGCTCGAATCCAGGGATTGTAGGCCCCCACCGGCATCACCGCCAGGTCGATCCCCCGCGCCGTCCGCAGGTGCCCAAACGTGTCGCTCATCGCCGTATCCCCGCCAAACAGCACGCGATACTTCGGCGACTCAATTACATACCCGTTATACCCGCGCCACGTGTCCGTCTGCACCCTCGCACCCCAGTGCCGGACCTCGAACGCCTGAAACTTCAGCTGCCCCACCTGGACACTCTCGCCCCACCCAATCTCCGAAACGCCGCCCCACTTAGGCACCCGCAGCAGATCACTCGTCCTGTTCGCCGTCACAACCTGCGTCAACGGCGATTCCAGCGTCCGCAAGCTCGGCAAGTCGAAATGGTCCATGTGCGCATGCGAAAGCAGTACCACATCCACCGGAGGCAGTTCTTCCGGACGCAGCGCCGCAGTAACCATCCGTTTCGGCCCCACTGTCGCCACACCCAGGTCCACGCCAACCCGCTCACTAAACACCGGGTCCGTTAGCACCGTCGTTCCTTCAATCTTCAGAAGGACCGTGCTGTGCCCCAGCCACGCGGCATGCAGTCCCGTGTCATCCCACAACCGCGGCATCGGTCGGTGCGCCGGAGCCATCACGGTCCGCTGCATCTCCCGCTGATACCTCTCCCACATATGGGGAGCCATCTTCAGGACCGCCGAGCCTAAACGCAAAGTGGAGTTCAGCACTACCTCAGTAGACGCTGAACTCCACTCAACAGGTTCAAACCTTGCTTGTAGCTGCTACTTAACCGGTACCCAGGCCTGCTTGGCCGAACTGTCCAGTACCGTTTCCAGAATCCGCAACTGCCGCAGGCCGTCTTCGAAGGTCGGGTATTCCACCGCCGCTGACCGGTCCGCCACCGTCTTGTAGAACCGGCGGAAGACCTGCTTGAAGGTATCGTCGTAACCTTCGCTGTGGCCGCCCGGCAGATCCGCGTAGCTCTTCGCCGCCCCCGTCAGCAGCGACGGGTCTTTTACGATCAGCTTGTTCGGTTCATTCCGCTGGCCGATCCACAGTTCGTCCGGCTTCTCCTGATCCCACGTCACCGAACCCTTCGTCCCGTAGATTTCCACGCACAGCCGGTTCTTCCGGCCCGCCGAAATCTGGCTCACCGTCATCGCGCCGCGCGCCACGTCGCCCAGCTTCATGATCATGCTGCCGAAGTCTTCCGTGTCGATCGCGACATCGGTGTAGTCCTCTGGTTGTAACGTCTTACCGGTGAAAGTCTCAACCGAACCTTTGGGCTTCTTTCGCGTCTTGTGGAACGTCTGCAGATCGGCGCACAGGGACGAGATTCGCAGCCCCGTGATGTGCTCCACCATGTCGCACCAGTGCGTGCCAATATCCGCAAAGCAGCGCGACGGTCCATTCGCGTCCGACTCAATGCGCCAGTTGTAGTCCGTGTCGTACAGCAGCCAGTCCTGGGAATACGTTCCCTGAACCGCATAGATCTCACCCAGTTCGCCCGCTTCCCGCATCCGGCGCATGTTCTGCACCTGCGGATAGTACCGCAGATTGTGGAATGTGCAGTTCGCCAGATTCCGCTCCTTCGCGATCCGCACCATCTCGGAAGCCTGCTCCGACGACATTGCCAGAGGCTTCTCGCACAGAACGTGCTTACCCGCTTCCAGTGCCGCCTTCGACATCGGGAAGTGCAGCGCATTCGGCGTGCAAACGTGCACCGCGTCGATCTCCGGATCTGCCAGCAGCTCGCGGTAATCTCCCGTCGAACGCTCCACAGAAACTTCGTCGGCAAACGCCCGCGCCTTATCCGCGCTCGAGGCCGCAATGCCCACAATCTCCACGTTGCCAAGCCGCCGGATTCCCTCGGTGTGGACCCGGCCCATAAACCCTGTTCCAAAGACTGCTGTCTTGAGCTTCTTCATGCCTCTAACAACTTACCTCATTCGCCCCCCGCGAAGCTCGCCGGACAACGCTATAGTGGAGAGCAAAGACAATCTATGATCGTCAGAATTCGCTTCGGACGTGGTCCCGTCGTTACGCGAAAGAAGGGCAAGAACGCCCGCATAGCCCTGCTCGCAGGTAGCTTGCTGACGCTGGTCGCCATTTGCCTGGCCTTCATGGGAGCCTGGCGCCTCCTGGGCGACGTCGAACTTGCCGGCGAATTTCTCTATACCGACGGTCTCTTATCCCATTGGCAGGTCTGGCTCGGAGCCGCCGGCGCGATCCAATACGCGGCCTGGCGTCTCACCCGCTACTCTCGTGGCGTCCCCGTTTCCGAAACTTCGCCCGCTAGGGAACCGAATAACCCAGCCGCACTTCGCCCTTAGCCGTTCCGTTCACTTTCCCCGACGTCAGCCAGTCCAGCGACGCCTGGAACAGCAGCGTGTGGTTCTTTTCCCAAAGTGCATTGTGCGAAGAACAGGCCAGTTCCGCATACACTCGCGCCTCCGACCCCATCGCTTCATAAAGTACCTTTACGGATGCCGGTGAAACCTGCTTATCATGCGCCCCGGCCACCAGTAGGGCGGGAACCTTTAGACTTGCCGCCATCTGCGCGTTCCAGCCCCAGCTCGTCACCTGCGGTGCGCGCCGGACACCCGTGCCCCACGTAGCCCCAACAGGGTCCGACTCCAGCATCGCCTTCCACACAGCATCAGCAGAAGCCGGATCAATCTGATTTGGACACCCGACCTGCCGCTCCCAGTTCGCCATAAACTCAGCATGCGACTGCGTATTGAACGCCGGCCCATCCGCCGGAACCTTCGTCGGCGGCGTCGAACTCGCATTCCGCCCAAACGCCGGAGCCAGCAGCACAATCCTGTCAATCTTGTCCTGATGTTGAGCCGCGTAACCACCTGCCCGCGGTCCGCCCAGCGACCACCCGATCAGGCTCAGTTTCGCCGTCTTCCGCGTCGCCAGCAGATAATCCACCACGCCACCGATATCGTTCCAGTCCGATGCCAGAGTGGTCATCTGCTGGCCGTACGAGGCGCTGCACGGTGCCGCAACCAGGCTCGGGACGAATGCCACCTGCTGTTCTTTCGAGAGGTTGCACGGATCGTTCATAGCTGGTGGCCGCGTCGACCGGCCGTAGCCCGTCATGTCCATCGAAAAGACATCAAACCCGGCATTCGCAAGGAACGCCATCCAGCTATAGTCCTGAAACGGCTCGTCGAAGGCGACTTCCGCCGGAGTCCCCGCACCATGCACAAACAGCACCACAGGACCCGCCGACGCACCCCGCATATTTCCTGCCCGGACCACTTCCCGGACATAGATTGCAGACACTTGGCCTGATATCGCAGGGACGGCAGACTTAACCCGGACATAATGATCCAGGCGCAACAGGCGTTGCCCGTCATCCGCGCAAAGCAGAGAAGAAAAAACGAATCCAAACAGGAGGGCGAGACTGGCAGCGGTGCGTTTCATAACCGCTGCCAGTATATGCCCGGCGAACTCTGTTAGTCGATCCACTCCCGATAGATGCCCATCAGTTCCCGCACATCCGAAACGTCCGCGGGCTTGGTGTTCATCAGCGGAGGACGCACCGGACCGGCCGTCATGCCCAGAATCTCCATCGCGTCCTTCATCACCGAGACTTCGTAACCCTTGTGGCGTTCGCGGATCGCGTACAGCGGATTCACGAACCGGGCCATCAGCTTGTCCAGTCGGTTGAAGTCCCGCTTCATGCCCGCATCCGCCAGTTCCAGCGAGAGTTTCGGAGCAATGTTCGAGATGCTCGACGTATAACCCTGCACGCCTGCAGCGAAGTAGGTCGGGATACAGTCGTCGCCCAGTCCGCCCAGCCACGCCAGCCGGTCGCCGTTGTAGTTCATGATGCGCTGGTACGTGCGGCCGTTGCCCTGGCCATCCTTCCACGCCGCCAGTGTCGGCACCCGATCCGCCAGCCGTGCAACCTGCTGCGGTGAGAACACCGCCCAGTCGCGGCTGTAGATCATCAGGGGCAGGGGAGTCGCCGCCCCGATCGTCTCGTAGTACTGGAACAGCCCTTCTTCCGGAGCATGCGAGTAATACGGCGGCAGCACCAGAATGCACTCGGCGCCGGCCTTTTCCACACGGCGTGCAATATCCGCACCCAGCACGGTGTTGAAACCGGTTCCGGCCACCACGGGCATACGCCCGGCAGTCGCTTCCACGGAAACCTTCACCACCAGTTCGATTTCCTCCGGCGTCATCGAATACATCTCGCCGGTGCCTCCTGCAGCCACCAGTGCGCAGAACGGATGGCGCGCCATCTCGTCCACATTTCGTGCCAGAGCGTCGAGGTCCAGGGAAAGGTCTTTTTTGAACGGGGTGACCGGGAAACCAAATACGCCGGTCAGTTTGGATGCGAATTGTCGCGGAGTCATCTCTGTCCTTTGTAACACGCGCCACTAGTGCCTCCACCCCCGGCAGACCTCAAATTTCTGTGAGAATAATTCTCCGGATTCCCACTTATTACGCAGACGCAAGTCCCAAAACTGCCATGGACAACCACAGCAAACACGAAGCCGATGCCCTCTACCTCGCCTGGAAACTCCAGAACGACGGTCCCCGGGCAGCACAAAAGATCCGCCGGCGCCTCAGTTCCGGCGAAACCCGCCAACTCTATCGGCTGCGCTCCTGGGTCATTGTTCGCGGCGAAGTTCAGGCCCTTCTTAGCCCCGCCGTCTCCCTGGACCGTATCGCCACTTCCATCTGGGATGACGGCTCCCAGCCCATCTCCAGCCGCTGGGTCCCCTGCGACGAATGCGCCAAAATCGTCCGCGATATGGAAACAGCGCCTGTCAGCATGGGCCTCGCGGACCGTCCGGAGCAGTGGCCCTGGTCCAGCGCCGCAACCCACTAACCCCGCCCGGTCTCACAGCAGACTTCCGCTGCACGTAATCCCCGCCTGCTGCAGGTTGTCGTTCATCTTGTCCAAAGCCGCCTTGTGGATCTGCGATACCCGGCTCTCGTTGATCCCCAGCCGGTCTCCGATCTCTCGCATCGTTCGGCCACCCGAATAGTACATCTGAATCACCGTCTGATAGCGCTCCGGCAGCGACTTCACCGCCGTTGCCAGTACCGTCTGGAGCTGCTGCTTCCCGACCAGAACGTCCGGATTCAAATCATCCCCTGCCGGAAACTCCGGCACCGTCTGGTTCTCACTCTCCGGAGCCCGGCTCGAAGCGGAGAGAAGCCCCACCATCCGCAATTCTGACGCCACCAGTCGCCACCGGTCCACCTCCATCCCCATCCGTTCGGCAATTTCCGCTTCCGTCGGATTCCGCTCCAGCGTCGCCTGTATCTCCCGCGTGATCTCTTCCAGTAGCTTGTGCCGTCGCCGCAAATCCCGCGATGCCCAGTCCATATCCCGCAGACTGTCCAGAATGGCGCCCTTGATACGGTGCTTCGCATAACTCTGGAATGTGACCTGCTTGTTGTTGTCGTACTTCACCGCGGCGTCAAACAGCCCCATCACGCCGGCATGAACCATGTCATCGAAATCCACATGGACCGGAAGGTTCTCGTACACCCGCACAGCAATCGCACGCACCAGCGGCAGATGCTGCAGAACCAGGCGATTTCGTTCCGATTCGTTCAGTGCGACGGCGGTGGCAGAGGATGTCATCTACAGCTCCTTCGCCACTCAACATTGCACGGCTCGCGCCAAAACAAATCCGGCAAGTAACTGATTTAAGTTCAGTAACTTGCGATCAGTTGGAACCACTCGCGCCGGGGCCGCGTTTCATTTCGGAGCACCAGCCTGAACCGCCCATCCCATACTGAACCAAAAACGAAAAAAGGCGGTGCCGGAGGGGAGATCCCCGCCCAACACCGCCTAAAAAAAACGAACTTACCAGTCTTTAGTTGAAGCTCTTAACGGCTTCCTGTTCATCGTTAAATGCCCGGATCAAACTGCTGATCCCGGTCATGTCCATAACTTTTTTCACTTCCGGCGACACATTGACCACCTTCAGGGAACCCTGATTCCGCACCAGATGCGAATAGCAGCTCATCAGCTGTCCCAGCCCGGCGCTGTCAATCCGCGTCACCCGGCTCAGATCCACAATCACCCGCGTGTCGCTCTGTTCCAGAACTTCCTTACGCAACTCCGCCAGTTCATCCGCTGAATGGGTCAACTCCGCCGAATGCCGGAACTGCAGCACCGAGACGCCCCCCGACCGCCGCCACGTCAGATTCGACTGCCGCAACTCCGCCGCCATGCGTTCGCTGAGCCGCAGCTCGTCGAAACACTCATCACAGCCAAGGTAGTGGCCTTCAAACTCCTCCACCGCATCGGCATCCAAGGTCCGCGAAAGATACTTCGCGATCACTTGTTCCCGTTGAATTGGTTCCATTCTGCAGTTCATGATCCGTCCATCCACCTAGTGCATCTGCTCGCCGCGTTGTTTCACTTCGCCTACATACACCTTGCGGAATCGTTCCTTCGCCCGAAACAGAACCACCCGGAATTGTGCGTCCGACATCTTCCACTCAACGCAGATCTCGTCCTTCTCCCGGCCATCCAGATACAGCGCCTTCAGAATCGAACGATCCCGGTCCGCCAACTCCGCCAGCCCCGAATCAATCGCATCCCGCATCTCCAGAATTTCCGCTTCCGGACGAACGCCGGTCTCCGGAATCTCCGAATCGTCATCCAGCGTCGGCTCCCGCTTCGCCTTCCGGCGGTATTCCAGAATCACATTCCGGCACACGCCGTTGATGAACGCCCCAAACTCTTCCGTGTTCCGAATCTGGTCCCGCTGCGCCGCCCGAATGAAACGCGACAGCGTCTCCTGCACCAGATCGTCCACATCCGCGCAGTTGTGGCCAACGTGGTACAGAACCTTATATCGAAGTTTTAGCCTTAGCCGTTCGAGGGAGGGTTCGCTCAGGTCCATGAGGGGAGGTCAGGGCCGGAAACAGTCAGGCCCTTGAGGATATTCTACAGGCACACGTATCACGCAGGTGCCCGAGGCAATCAGACTACATATCTGGTGGAAGCCCCGGAGGGGTATTTAGCCCGGACGCTGTACCCCAGGGCCGCCCTTGCGATCCTGGAAGCAGTCCCGGCACAGAACGGGGCGACCCTGAGTCGGGCGGAACGGAACCGTAGTCTCGCGCCCGCACTGGAAGCAGGTGGCCGTGGTTTCAACGCGCCCACCGTGTGCTCCCCTCTCAGTCGAAGCCGTCTGACGCTTGTTCTTGCACGTGCGGCAGCGCTTCGGCTCGTTCCGGAAGTCCTTCTCTTTATAGAACTGCTGTTCCCCTGCCGAGAAGATGAAATCCGCTCCGCAGTCCATGCACTTAAGTACCCGATCCTGAAATTCGGCCATGGCACCATCCTGGTGAGAAAAAGGGCGAAGCGTTGCCACGCGCTTCGCCCTGTTGAACTACTGTTTACTCAGGTTCCCGGCGGCTCTTCTTCCGGTTCCGTTTACGGGCGAGAGCGGCTTTTACACGCTTTTTCTCACCTGGCTTCAAATAGAAGGAATGGCGCTTGACCTCTTTAATGATGTCTTCCTGCTGTACCTTCCGCTTAAAGCGACGAAGGGCATTTTCAAGAGTTTCGCCCTCCTGCAATCTTACTTCTGCCAACGAACAACACCCCCAAACCGATCAAAGATTCTACCCGAGCCCCGGACGTCCCAAAGGACCTCAACGAGACAAGGTATTGATATCATATGGACTTGCACGGGAAAGTCAAGCCCACAACGAAAATAAAGTGCCGCCCGCAGAATTCGGCTTCCGCCTCCTCCCGCCTGACAGCCCCTCCCGCGCCCCTTTCGCCCCCGAATTACTCCCCGCGAAGCGAAAAACACACGGAATCTTAAGCTTAGCATAAAGTTTCGCCGCAACCACCCCTCCCGCGGCATCCCAAACCCCACCCTCCAACTCCGCCCTACTGTCGACCCTCGTCACCCGGACCCCGCCGCATCCAGTCACCCCGAATTTCCCCAACCACCCCGGATCTTTGTCAGCGATTTCTGTATTCCGCGTCAGAGGAAACCGGATTCCTGTTTTCGCCCCGATTTCGTCCGTTCCGCTGGTTATACTCTGCCCGAGGGACACAAAATTGACCGCCAAAATACTGAAAACAATCACACTCATCGCCCTGCCTTTCACCATCCTCGCTGCCACCGCCAGCGCCGGAATCGTCTACACCCAGGGCTTCGAAGGAACCGGTTACAACTTCTATAACGACCCCGGCAGCGCCGCGGGCACCACCGCCTCCGTCGCCCATTCCGGCGACCAGTCCGCCCAGTTCACTCTCGACGACACCCACTTCGCCTACACCCGCTGGAAATCCGAGGACCTCTCCAGCTACGGCTGGAAACTCGGCGACGTCACCGCCTCCGCCTGGGAAATGCGCACCTACGGCCAGTCCACCCTCGCGCCCTACTTCCTCTTCACCATCAAAACCCCCGACACCAATCAGGAAACCCTGGCCATCCAGTTCCTGATGCCCGGCATCGGCGATAACGTCTGGACCCTCAACACCGTCGACCGCGATACCACCACCTTCCACGTCGTCGGCGACCGCACCGGCCTCGCCGCCGGCACCTTCAGTTCCTCCGGCACCCAGGGCACCCTCAACGACCTCGCCGCCACCGAATACACCCCCGGCGTCCTCTGGGGCAGCTTCGACATCCAGTACGTCCGCATCGGCGTCGGCCTCTGGGACACCTCCCAGACTTATAACGGTTACGCCGACGACGTCACCATCGGCTCTGCCTCCGCCGCCCCCGAACCCGGCTCCATCCTCCTGCTCACCAGCGGCCTCATCGGTCTCGCCTTCGCCGCCCGCCGCCGCAAATTGCAGTAGCACCAACCAATCCAAAACACGAAGGGCCCGAGAAAGGCGTACTACCGCTTCCCTCGGGCCCCGAATCACGCAGCTTGCACCGTCTCCCGGTTCACCTGCCCACCCACTCGTCAGGCCGACCTCTTGATATCCGCCCCGCCCGCCACCGGCTTCCTCGAACCCGGCACCATCACCGTCAGCGGCGCCGCAGGCACCAACACCGGAGCCTTCCAGGTCGCCATCCCGACCGCCACCCCGCTCGTCTGGACCAACATGAACCGTGACGCGGCCATGAACTTCTCCCGCTAGTTTGCTCGGTAGCTGCCGTCCGGGGCTTGATTTCTATTAAAGGCCATCGCCTGCACGAGAGAGAAGTGCGCTGTAAGGCTATGAAAATAATCGGTATGGTTATTTAAGCGTTTGCCCGCACTGTGCAGCGGGAAAGTACCACCCCGGCGCGGTGGACGCTTCCACGGTGATCGGATCTAAAACCGCCGTCCCGTCTCGATCATTTCCCTGACGCTCATCTCGTCCGGTTTGACCTGCGCCCGAAGCGCCCGCATCTTTTCAACAATCTCTTGATGCGCGAGCTTGCCAGGTGCCTCGACAACCGGGATTAACAATGCAGCCGGAATACCCTGCCCGGTGATTGTGATTCGCTCGCCCTTCGCGACACTGTCAAGCAAAGTTAACAGATGAGCTTGGGCCTCAAAGGCTCCTACGGACTCCATCTTGACTCCTGGTACGGCTGGTTTAAGCAGCTGAAAATCTAAGCGTTCTTAAAACTGACACTTGGAAAAACCCTCCCAGCAGGTATGCTGCAAAATCGGGAGCAGCGCAATTTGCGTCCGCAACGGCTTCAGAGGTCTAGCATTACTTGTAGGGATTCGTCGTCGTCTGCTTTGTAGTTGCAAGACTCTCACGGGAAGATGCGCCGATAAACAAGGTTCGAGATAGCCCCAGAATACCTCCCGTGGAAAGGGTTTCTTTTGCGACGATTCTTGCGCCGTCAGGCAAGTCCCACGCAACATCGACCGTATTCCACGTGCCCCCGGCAAGGTTGGAATTCTTAACTGTGTCGTATCGTGATGGCTTCCCATACACTTCCGTCAGGAATGCAATTTGCTCTTCCGTTGTGGTGTCAAATCCAACGATCTTTACGATCAGGGCTTCGGAAACTTTCCCATTTGCGAAGAACCACTGGACTTTATCAGTCGTGATGTTGCCCGGCTGACCAGCGCGTACCGATCCCAAGACAGAACAGACTTGTTTGAAATCCATCCGTTTATCGCGCCTGTCATGTTTACCGCAGATTTCCGCTTGATCCATGTGGCTGGCAACAAGCCACTGGTCCAGTGTTTCACCAACTATATGGCCGAGAAACTTGGTAGACGGCGGTTCTTCTTGCCCTGCCACCGAAAGGGTCAAAAACACGAGGGTGTAGAGTGTATTTTTCATCAATCCTCATTGCCGATGAAACATGACGTGGCTAGGATACCAAAACGAGAGTATCCCGGGAATGTTGTTCTGGCTGGCTGAGTTCAGCGGCGAAGACTTCGCCTAAATGCCCGATGGCTACTGCATACACCGATAGAATACGGCTCAACTGGACGTTAAATAGAACGAGAGAAGCCTCGTGGCGCGACCACACCTCAAACCTCCTGGACTTCGTCGAATGCGCTATATCCCCATAGATGAAAGTGTCCATGATCTCCCCCCAAGTAGGAGGAATCGGGTCGTCGGCGGATGTCCTTCGAATGGGCGGATGTGTTTGTGCGGCATCATTAAGTACTTTGCGCACATCTTCTACCTCGGCAAGCAGTTCTCTCCGAATCCCAAGATCATCGCTCAAGAGCTTAGATACCATTTGTAGGGAGGTTGGCTCGTTGTTTTGTATGAAAAATCGGAGCCGAGTCACGAAGACTTCCAACTGCTCACGTGTCGGCCCGTCAAACTGGGGAGGCCATAGTACTACCGTCATGTCCTTCAACGCGCTGAGGTAGCTAGCTTCATTGAGCAGTGCCGCCCTCTTAACAAATTGCCCGAGGACTGTTCTCGTTTTCGGATTCATTGTGCGCGGCCCGTGTCGCCTTGGTGTAAGAAACAATGATTATCCCACGGAATGTTTGAAGGGACTCAGAGCTGCAGCGGGTTGGTCCAGACCCAGCTCCACAGGCGAACGCTTTTTCGGCCCCCGCTCGTAAACAAAGCTGGCGCGGGACCTACCGGCGAATCCCCGTACCGTCCGTCGATGGCTATCCGGCGACCGACCGATCAGGTGGGTAGCCGATCTAACGGGCCGCGTGCACGACTTGGTCACCGTTGACAAACGCCGCGACCTCCAGCCCCTCAGGAATCCAGGCATCGCCACCCTGGAAGATTAGCAATACGGGCCAAACGGGGTAGAACACGGTATCGGCAGCGGTTATCCCGCCACCAACCCAATCAACCCTGGGTCCGCCCTTAGGCACGTTTCCACCACGCAGGCGCACTTTCTCACCCGACGCTGCTACGGCGTAGTCCAGAGTCACGGCGAGGCGTCCCGCACGTCCCAGCGGTTGCTTGTTGCGGGATTTTGTGACGCCGCCGACGACGACAGCGCCACCGGGAATCACCAGCGCACCATCCACCATGACGTCGTCGAGGACCTCGAAGCGCACGCGATCCCCTACATCCACCTTCCCAGACACGAGGGTTTGTTTCAGGCGGATTCGCAGGGCGGTGCCAGATTTCAATGCTCTCGTTGGGCCGAGTTCATTCGATAGCAGTGGTGTGGCTTCGTACCACATTGGTGCGAGGGGTTTCGGTGCTGGCCCGTTGACGTAGTGGAACCCGGTGTTCTGTCCCCACACGCCTACCACGAGAACCAGTCCAAGAAGTAGTAGTCTCATTTCCAACTTAATCCGCCTTTACTGGAATAGTCCATTTTCTCGCTCGATACGGCTAATCGCAAGTGGTTTGCCATTTCTAGAGCCTACCTCATAATGGCTCTGGCATTCGGCGTCCCGAGCTATGACTGGTCGTCGGAAAGGGACTTTATTGCAAGAGCAGCC
>CANIHR010000158.1 GCA_947467185.1 Bryobacterales bacterium | reverse complement strand
TTATTGTAAGTCGATTGCGGAAGTGGTTCGTAGCAATTTTCATGCCAGGCGAAGCGAGAGGGTGGAGCGTGGACAGATCCGTGACTATAATGAGGGCGTGAGCATGCTGTCCCCCAGATTGCAGATGAAAGTGGCGCAGAAGCAGATTCTGACGCCCGGTCTGGTGCAGATGGTTACCATCCTGCAGTTGAACCGTTTGGAACTGAAGGAAATGATCAACCAGGAGATGGTTGATAACCCGGTTCTGGAAGAGAGCCTGGACGGTACGCAGGAGATTTCCGCCGAAGAACTGCAGCCTCTGCTGGAAGCGGAGCGGGCGGGTGAATCGGCGGATCACGAAATGCTGGAGATGGCGAATATCCAGCTGGAATCGGAGTCGCGCGAAGTAGTGGATGGCGCGGCAGTGCCGACGAGCGAGATTTCAGCCGATACGCCGGAGATCACGGAGCCGGGCGAGACAACGACGACCGATCCGTTTGACGAGATCGACTTTGGGTCGTTTTTCGACGATTATCTGGACCCGGGGTACAAGTCACCCGCAGCGGAGCCTTCGGAGAAGCCGTCGTTCGAGACTTTTCTTTCGGCACCGCAGACGCTGCCGGATTATTTGCGGTCGCAATTGAGCCTTTGCATTCTGGATGAAGAGATCCGGGATGCGGCCGAGACGATTATCGGAAACCTGGATGAAGACGGGTATCTGATTGCGTCGATGGAAGAGATGGCCGAGCAGGGCGAGTACACGCAGGCGGTGCTGGAAGCGGCGCTGAGGGCGGTACAGGGTCTGGACCCGGCGGGGATTGCGGCGCGAAATCTGCAAGAGTGTTTACTGCTGCAGATTGAGAGCAAGAACGGGCATGGCGGCGTGGCGTGGCAGATTGTCACGAACCACATGCGGATGCTGGAGATGCGTCAGTTCAAAGAGCTGGCGAAGGCTCTGGGGCGACCGCAGGAACATATCGATATTGCAGTGTCGATGATTCGCCATCTGGATCCGCGACCGGGGATGCGATTCTCGGGGCCGGGCGAACGGGCGATTGAACCGGACGTTTATTTCATTCGGGATGGCGAGGATTTCGTGATTCAGATGAATGACGACGACCTGCCGCAGCTCCGTTTGAACGCGGATTACCGGAAAATGCTGGACCGGGACCAGGGCGCGACGAAGGATGTCCGCGAGTATGTGCGGGACCGGTACAGTTCCGCAATCCAGCTGATGAAGAGTATTGAGCAGCGCAAACAGACGATTTTGCGGGTTTGCGAGGCGATCCGGCGACGTCAGGGCGAGTTCCTGTCGCAGGGTATCGACTCTTTGCTGCCGATGATGATCAAAGACGTGGCGGAGGAGGTGGGCGTCCATCCTTCCACAGTGAGCCGCGCGGTCGCGAACAAGTACGCCCATACGCCACACGGCGTTTATGAACTGCGGTATTTCTTCTCCGAGGCGGTCCAGGGACCCTCGGGCGGGGAGACGCCGCTGCTCCTGCTGAAGCGCAAGGTGAAGAAGATGATCGAAGAAGAGGACAAGAAGCACCCTCTGACCGACGACCAGATCACCGCCAAGCTGATGGAAGACGGGATCGAGGTCACCAGGCGAACGGTTGCCAAGTATCGCGAAGACCTGAAAATACCTTCCACACACCAGCGCCGGGTGCGGGACTAAGCAGCCTCTTTCGGAGGTGGGAAAAGAGCTATGAAAGTAACCTACGCAGCACGTCACGTGTCTCTCTCCGTTGAGCAGACCGAAAAGCTGGACCACGAGTTCCAAAAAGTGGGCAAATTACTGGATAACAACCGCAGTGAGGTGGAAGTCCATGTCGTTGTCTCGCAGGAACGGCATTTGCACCATGCGGAAGTGAAGACGCACGTCCACGATCACGATCTTGTGGGCAAGGGCGTGGATGCAGATCTTTTTGCCGCGATTCATCAGGCAGCGGGTAAGCTGGAAACTCAGGCAGTAAAACTGAAGGAAAAGTGGCGGAACGATAGACGTGGCGGAACAGGAATCCCGGAAACGATCGCCGGCTAAAAAAGCGGTCACGAAAACGGCTGGTAAGAAGGCGGCGCGCCCGTCCGAGCTGGTAGTGATTACCGGCATGAGCGGGTCGGGCAAAGGCTCGGTGCTGCGTGCGCTGGAGGATATCGGGTACCACGCGGTGGACAATCTGCCGGTGGACCTGATACCGACGTTTGCGGATCTGGCGAGCGATTCGGCGTCGGGCAAGCGCGCCGCTTTGGTGGTGGATGCGCGGGATGCGGCGGGCTTGAAGAAACTGCCCGCCATCCTGCGCAAAGTTCGTCAGCAGTTGCCGGTGAAACTGGTGTTTCTGGAGGCTGCGGACCAGGCTCTGATGCGGCGCTTCAGTGAGACGCGGCGACCGCATCCTCTGGGTGGCGGCGAGATGCCGATTGCGCAGAGTATTGCCTCGGAACGGGCGCTGCTGAAGCAGGTCAGCGCGCTGGCGGACCTGACGATTGATACGTCAAAGTTCAACGTGCATGAGCTGCGGGATTTCATCCGGCAGAAGTTTTCCGATGACGGTGACCAGTCGAAGATTTTGGTGTACGTGATGAGCTTTGGGTTCCGGCACGGGCTACCTCCGGATTGCGACCTGGTGTTCGATGCGCGGTTCCTGCCGAATCCGAACTATATTCCGAAATTTAAGCCGCTGACGGGGCGGAATCCGGCAGTGGCTCGATACATCCGGTCGTTCCCGCAGACTGCTGAGTTTATTAAGCGGATTTCGGAGTTGCTGGTTTACCTGCTGCCGCACTATGTGCGGGAGGGGAAGAGCTATCTGACGATCGGGATTGGATGTACGGGCGGACACCACAGGTCCGTGATGATCGCGGATGATATCCGGAAGAATATCTCGGCGGCGGGATTCCAGGCTCGGGTGACGCACCGGGATATTGAGAAGCCGGTTTAGGCGGGCGTCGCTCGCGCAATTTCCACGATTTTTTGGGCGATATCTTCGGGCGAGAGGATAAAGTCGATGCAGCCACTTGCGATGGCGCTCTGCGGCATGTCCGGCTGGCCCGCGGTGTCGGGCTTCTGGGCAATCGTGGTGCCGCCGACTTCCCTGATACCGCAGAGAGCAGCGGAGCCGTCGCCGTCGAAACCGGAGACGATGACCGCGATCAGCTTTCCTTCCCAGTTCGCTGTGAGGGAGCGCAGGAATACGGTGATCACATCGGACCAACCCCTGGGTTTGGAGATTGGTTCCAGCAGGAACACCCCGTCCTGAACGTGCAGGTCACGCTGCTCCGGAATGACGAAGACGTGGTTGGGCCGGATCAGCAGACTTTCCGAGATCAGTTCCACCGGCATTTTGGTGTAGTGCGGGAGAATCTCGTGAAGGTGGGTTGCTACCGTCCTCAGGTGATTGACGATGACGATGGCAACCCCCATGTCGGCGGGCAGGCACCGGAGTAAACGGGTGTAAGCGTCGAGACCACCGGCGGAACCTCCGACGCAAACCACGGGGAAGTCCCTTGCATACATTGGAGGATTCATTTGCACCTCAAGTATGCGCTCAGAAGCCGCTGTACGCTACTCCGACGAAAATTACTTCGCTGTCAGGCCTTCTTCCAGTTGATACCGAGACCGAATTCCTTTTGGGCGAAGGTGATGCTGCGCTGGAGGTCGTCCCGTTGCTGTTCCTTCAGGGCTTCGATGTACTGGGCGGGCTTGGCTCCGGGGGAGTCTTCGATGACCATGGAGCCCATGTAGGGGTGGCCTTTTTTTGCCATTTCGGCGAAGCGGGCGAAGTCCTTTGCGGGCATCTTTGAGAAGCGGCTCCACCACTCCTTCTCGTTGTAGGGGAGGATCTGGGGTGGGCGGCCAGTGATGATTTCCAGCTGCAGGAGGGCCTTCGGGCAGAGCTTCTGGTAGAGCGCGAGGAAGGCAGCCCAATCGACCACACCATCCCCGAACGCGACCCACTGGGCGGCGGCGCCGCGGGGGTGTTCGAAGATGACGGAGTCGCGGATGTGGGTGGTGACGGCGTAGGGTCCGAGAACTTCGAGCGTCAGCAGGGGGTCTTCCATCACGGAGACGGGGTTGCCGGTGTCGAGGCAGGCTGCGACGTAATCACGGCCGGCGGTTTCGATGATGATGCGTGTTTCCGGGGCGGTCAGATCGCCGTGATTCTCGATCGCGATCTTGATGTTCTGGTCCTGAAACTGGGTCTTCACGGAGCGGAAGGTGGCGATGACGTTGTCCATCATCTCTTCCACTGGCCGGCCGGTGCGGCGGTCGTCGACACCGCCCATGACGCAGCGCATGGATTTCGCGCCGACGGCTTTGGCGATTTGCAGGCCTTCGAGCATTTCTTCGGTGGGCGTCTTGCCGCGGGGCTTCCAGCCTTTGGCGATGGGGCAGATGCAGCCGATGCCGGCGTCGAGCTCGATGTTGAGCTTCGCGGCGTGGTCCTTCACTTTCGCGAGGTGCGCGGGTTCGATGCTGGCATAGTCGACCGACTCGGAGATCTGCATGCAGTCGACTTTCATGGAAGCGGCGAAGTCGAGGAGCTGGATGTCCTTCCACTTGAAGGCGCGGACGGAGTAGGTGTCGAAGCCGAGTTTGATACCGTCGCCGAGGTGGGCTTTCGCCGTCGACGGGGACAAGCGGAAGGTCTGGGCCAACGCTGCCCGGTTTTGGAGAGCTGCCTGCGCGAACGCTGCGCCGGCCGCGGACTGGAGAAAGTTTCGGCGGTTCATTGTGTCTTTGTACCATGTTGGCGCATGGTGGCCTAAACTGGGGATGAGGATGCCCATTATTAAAAAGGCCACCGGGAGAACGGGGTCGTCGGAAGACGCCCTGACTGAGCGCGGCGTGCGCTTTACCCGGCAGCGGAAAATCCTGCTGGACCTGATCGACAAGACGGGGGACCACCTGGACGCCGAGCGGCTGTATCAGATGGCAAAAGCGACCGATCCGAAGCTGAACCGGGTGACGGTTTACCGGACGCTGAAGCTGCTGAAAGAGGGCGGGCTGGTGGACGAACTCGACCTGATGCACCAGGCGGGGGAACAGCACTTCTACGAGACGCGGCGCAAGCAGGAACATGCGCACGTGATCTGCCTGAGCTGCGGCAAAGTGGAAGAGTTCTTCGGCGAGCCACTGCAGAAGCTGCGGCGGCAGATTGAGTCGCATTTCGGGTTCGAGATTGTGCTGGCACGAACGGAAGTGGGCGGGTATTGTTCGCACTGCCAGGCGATGCGGGCAAGGGAGATGCGGGAGGCTGCGGAGGCGCTGGCGGTCCCGGTGAAGCCTGTGGTGCCGGTCCGGAAGCCCGTGGCGCGAAAGAAGTCGACCCCGGCCCAATGAGCGCCGGCGGTGGGGCGATGCTGGTGGTGGAAGATCCGAACCACCGGCGGACCAATGTGGACCTGCGGCAGTTCCCGTTCTCGATCGGGCGGGGTTCCGATAACCAGCTGATTTTGCGCGACAGCCGCGTATCGCGGAACCATGCGCGGATTGTGCATCGCGAGGGTGTCTGCGTCCTGGAAGACACGGGCAGCCGGCATGGCGTCTGGGTGAATGGAGCGAAGCTGACGGCTCCGCGGATTCTGCAGGGCGGCGAAAAGATCGAGTTCGGCGTAGCGGACGGATATCAGTTGCACTTTGTCCGGACGGCGCTGGAGTTAAGGAATCTGCTGGAGACTCCAAAGCTGGAGGCGCCGGCTCATGGCACGGGAAACCTGGAAAAACTGCGGGCGGTGCTGGAAGTAGCGCGGTCGCTGCAGAATTCATTTTCCGCCGATGACGTACTGCACACGGTGGTGGACGCAGCGCTGGCTGTCACGGGCGCGGAGCGGGGCTTTTTGCTGCTCTTCAATGAGGCGCATGAGTTGCAGGTTCGGAGTGCGCGAGCGAAGGGCGGCGGGTTCCTGCCGGGCGACGATCTGCGGGTACCGCGACAACTGATTCAACGCGCGCTGGAGAGCCGGCGGGATCTGTTCACGATGCAGTTTGACCCGCTGGCGCTGGATGAACGGTCGCCCGGGAACACCATTGCGCTGCTGGAGTTGCGGAGCGTTTGCTGCGTGCCGCTGCTGCGGATCAATGTGGGCAAGGGCGAGAAGACGCAGACGCTGGGGTCGGTGCGGACCAGCGTGGGCGTGCTGTACATGGACTCGCGGGGCACGGCGGTCGATCTCGGTGGCGGGAATCGGGAGCTACTGCAGACACTTGCGATTGAAGTTTCCACGGTTCTGGAAAATGCCCGTCTGCTGGAAGAACAGCGGCTGAAGCAGAAGATCGAAGAGGAACTGGAACTGGCGCGCGGGATTCAGCAGAGTCTGCTGCCGAGGCATTTGCCGGAAGAGGGCTGGTTCCGGGCGCGGGGTTCGAGCCAGGCGTCGCACGAGGTGGGCGGGGATTACTTCGACGTGATGCGGCCCTCGGCCGGGCTGCGAACGGTGGTGGTGGCGGATGTTTCCGGCAAGGGCGTGAGTTCGGCGCTGCTGGCGAGTTTTCTGCAGGGTGTGTTTCTGGGGGCGGCCGGCGGGCTGGAGATTCCGGAAGTGCTGGGGCGCATCAACACTTTCCTGACCGAACGGGGCGAGCATGGAAAGTACGCCACGCTGTTCTATGCGGATATTCGTGAGTCGGGCGAGATGACGTGGTCGAACGCGGGGCATTGTTCGCCACTACTGGTGCGGGCGGCGGGGGACGTGGAAACGCTGGGCGCGACGTCGATGCCGGTTGGGATGATGGCGGGGGCTGTGTTCGGGGTGGAGAAGGTGGAGTTGCTGACGGGTGACCGGCTGATTCTGTTTACGGACGGCGTTACGGAGGCCCAGAACGCGGCGGGCGAGTTCTTCGGCAGGAAGAAACTGCGGGAGGCCGCGCAGGCAGCCCAGGGGCTGGACTGCGCGGGGATGCACGATGCCATTCAGGGCGCGATCGCGGAATTCACGGGTGGCGAAGAGCAGAGCGACGACATCACGCTGGTGGTGCTGGAGTACGCCGGGCGCGCCTGCGAAGGATCAGCGCGATAGCAAGAACCGGGCCGGTGGCCAGCCAGGTGGCGGGTTCGGGAGTCGCCGCACCGGAATACTGGAAGCCAGAGCCGGACGAGAGTGCGTTGTTGCTGATGCCGGCGCCGAGGGCGTCGTAGGTCTGCAGGTTCGTAACAGTGAGCGTGTTGAGCGCATCGAGGTAGCCAAAAGGGAGACCCGCCAGATAAGTGCGGTTCGCCTTTGACGATACTCCGACAAAGGCCGCCATCTCGATACCCCAGGTGAAGGTGGAATTGGGTGCGATGGTGTAGGTCTGTGAGATGAAATCCTGATTGATGACGTCTAAAGTGCCGGCTCCGTTCAGGATCTGGTCGTTGAGGTAGCTGTCAGCGATGAAACCATTCCAATAGAAGTTCAGCGCCAGGGTGTCACGCGCCGACGAATTCGTATAGAGCGTGGCATCCAAATGGAAGGTCAACTGAAACTGGACATCGAAATTATTGTTATTGGTGAGAGTGTCGGAGAAGCCCGAATGCGCCGTAATGGCGGTGCTGGATTCCCCCGTCGCGGAACCCTCCGCGTAGATGTGGGCACCGTTTTGGTCAACGTAGGAGGTGACCTTACCTCCGCCCTGCCCGTTGTAGGGGGTCAGCGAATTGGGTGGGTTATTCGAAGCAGCGGAGCCAATAACGGTCGACGGCCCACCCTGGGTAATGACCCAGTCCGACACCCCTGAGAAGTTCTGGATGAGGATGGAGATGCCGCCCTGCGTATTGCCCCAGCTTCCTGGCGGCACCGCAAGGCCCGCCTGCCCGGGAACCGCCAGCAACGTGGCGCTGCCGGCGACCACACAGAGTCTCCGAATCAATGAGTTATTACGCAAAGCACTTCCTCCAAATGTGCGCCTTTGTCAGATGGGCGCTGATTTGGAGAACGGGAGTGCCGGGGAAAATCGCTCAGAAATTTTTTGTTAGGGCTTGTCGATAAGCGCGGCGAACTGATTGACGGTGAGCTGGGAAGGAACGACGGCGAGTTTGGGCTGATTGCCCTTCAGGCGGGCATAGAGGGCGTGAAGGGGGAAATCGCCCGGCGGGACGGTGGTGATGATGCGGTCCCAGACGGGGATGGCTTCGGCGCGTTTGCCATCCAGCAGGATGGCGTAACCGACGGCGAGATTGCGGATACCGGCGAGTTGGGGGCCAGGGAGCATCTTTTCAGCGCGGGCCAGCCATTCGGCAACGGGAGCTGACGGGAGCGCGACGAACTGGATGATGGCGGCGGAGGCGGCGCGGGGTTGTCCCACCGCTTTTGCATCTTTAGCGGCCGCTTCGCGGTCACCGGCGAGCAGATCCCACACTACGAGGATCTCGTAGCAGGCGACCTGGGCATCCACCTTGTCGAGCTTGAGAACAGCCTCGCGGAGGAAAGTTACGGCCTGCTGCTGACGGCCCGTGCGATAGAGCCAGTCGGCCTCAAAGATATCGAGGTTCGGCGTGCCTTTTTTCTCATGCTCGGTGCGGAACTGCGCAAAAAGTTTGTCGGCGCCGGCTTTGTCGCCCGCGTAATACTTCGCCCAAGCGCCTTTGTAGAGACTGGCACCGCCTTCGAAGAACGGCATTTTGGTGATGGAAGCCTGGTAGCTGTTGGCGGCCTCGGTGAACTTCCGATACATGAAGTGGATGTCACCGATGGAATCGTCAGGATTGGGATCCGTGGGGCGGATACGGGCGTATTCGCGCATGGCGGCGACGGCCCCCAGATAGTCGCCAGCCCAGGCGCGATTGTAGCCGAGCTGGTTCCAGCCGTCGGGATCGTCAGGGAGAGCGACGGTGAGCTTTTGCCAGAGGGTGGCGGCATCGGCAAACTGGCCCGCGGAGGACCGGGCCTGGGCGAGTTGGCGGAGAAGAGGCGTATCGCCGGGGCTGGCTTCGATGATTTCGGCGAGAGCGGAGGCACGGCCGGGCTCGTCACTCTCAAAAGTGGCTTTATCGAGCTTAAGCGTGGCGAGAGTCAGGCGGTCGAGCTTGAGCGCGAGGGCCTGGTTGACAAGGCGGAGGGCTTCGGTGGCGTCACCGGACCCATTGACGA
This sequence comes from Bryobacterales bacterium, assembly GCA_947467185.1. Lineage (GTDB taxonomy): Bacteria > Acidobacteriota > Terriglobia > Bryobacterales > Bryobacteraceae > BOG-234. Next base: position 3,690 of record CANIHR010000158.1, on the reverse strand, counting down.
TGCGGACGAGGGCGAGCCAGGGGGGTCCGAAGCCGGGGTCGGCAACGACGGCCTGGCGGAGGAGGGTGGCGGCCTCGGCGGGAGGGAGTTCGACGGCCTGGACCCAGGCGCGGAGGGCGTCAGTGCTGGATGTGAGATAGGGGTGGACGGCCGGGGAGACCTGGCGGGAGAGCTTCAGGAGGGTGTCGAGGGTAGCGGGGCCTGTTTCCGAGAGGTTGCGGATGATCTTGCCCGAAGGAAATTCCTGCTCAGTGAGCTCGAAGCGAACGCTTCCGGCCGGGGTCTTGTGGAAGGTGCCGAAGATGATGCGCTTCGCGCCGGAGAGGACGGAGGCACCGCGCTGGGTGGAGATACCGGGGGCCACAACAGGACGCCCTCCCTGTGCTGCTTCGAGGCGGCTGATGGCGGCAGTAGAAATCACGGTGCCTTCGACGGCACCGGTGAGGGTGGTGGTGAGAACTTCGGCGGCTCCCCGGCCCAGCCATTCGAGGGAACGGTCATCAGAGAGGTTTTCAAAACGAACGACGACGAGGCCTGGAGGTGGTCCGGCAGGAGGCTTCGAGCACGACCCAAGAATGAGGGCGGCGGCAAGCAGAAGGGGGTGTAGGGCGCGGTGTGCGCTAGAGGACACGTGGCTCCAGGGTCATGATTTCTTTGAACTCGTCGGTCTCACGGAGCTCAGCAAATTCGGGCCCCTGCGTCATCTTCACTTTATCCTTGAGACCCTCTTCGAGAGACTTGCGGAGGTACTGAAGGGCGAGTTCATTCTTGCCGGTTTTCGCGTAGAGGCGGGCGAGTTCGTAGTGGTAGCGGGCACGGTCGGTGACGGACCGATCCTGGAGTTCGGTACCGACGGTGCCGCGGCGTTCAAAAATTTCTGGATCGAGAGCTATGGCCTTCTGGTAGGCCTCGGACATTTCCGCGTACTTGCCGATGGAGTATTGCGCGGTACCGAGATTGCTCCAGAAAGAAGCGGTATTGGGGGCAAGTTCGAGGGCCTTCTTGTAACGGGAGATCGCCTGTTTATAGCGCTTCATCGCGTAGAAGACGGTGCCGTCGTTGTTGATGGCGTCAGGGTATTTCTTGTCGAGCTTCATGGCGCGCTCGTAGTGCTTGCGGGCGGCGACGAAATCGCCCAACTGGTGGAAGGCAATACCGATCTTGTTCATCAGGACGGCAGTGGCGGGCGATTCGCGATAGGCGTCGATCGCTTCCCGGTACATTTTGCGAGCCATCAGGACGTCGGCGCGCTGTTCGGGCGTGAGCTTCTTTGCCGCTTCACTGAGAGGCGGTTTGGGCACTTCCGTGCGACCGGCGGTAAGCTGCCCAAAGGAGGGAAGAACGGCGATCAGAAAAGCAGGAACGACACGGAAAGAGAGCATACGGCCACCTGGCTTTATTTGAGCATATTCCGAGGAAGGCTGAGTATCAGCGCTTGTTCGCTTCGGGCTTTTTGGTCTCGGGTTGTTTATAAGGCGTCATGCGGCGAGGCGTGATGCCGCTTTGTGGCTGACGGGTAACCTGGCCGGGGGTAGGGGCTGCGGCGTCATCCCAACTGGAGACGGTCATTTCCTTTTTGCCTCCGTGGAGCGTGCAGGCTCCAACGGGCTCGGTGCCGGCGATGAAGACTTCGGCGGCGCGCGTGGGGCAGGCAGAGGTTGCGGGCATGCCGGTTTCGGGATCGATCATGACGGTGGTGACGCCATCGGGCGCGGAAAAGGGCCGGGCGTCGGCATACTGACGCCAGGTGAGGGCGCGCTTCATGAATTCAGTCCAGATGGGGAGCGCGGAGTGGGCCCCTTCGACATTGAGTTCGCGGTTGTCGTCGAAGCCGACCCAGACGATGCAGAGCAGGTCGGAGGTGAAGCCTGCGAACCAGCCATCGTGGGAGGTGCCGGTCTTACCGGCGGCGGGGACGGTGAAGCCGCGGGAACGAACTCCGGCGGCAGTTCCGCTGCGCATCACTTCTTCCATCATGCTGACCATGAGGTAGTTCACGCGGGGGTCGAGGACCTGTTTGGTTTGGGGCTTTTGATCAAGAATCACCTTGCCGTTGCTTTCCCGGATGAGAGAAACCATAGTGGGGATCACACGGACACCCTGGTTGGCGAACATGGTGAACGCACCGGCCATCTCGAGGGGCGTGGCGACGTAAGAACCGATGGCCATGGCGGGGGTGGCTTTGACGTCCTCGCTGATGCCTGCCTTGTGGGCGAGGGCAACGACGGTGGGGTAACCGACCATTTCCGCGACCTTGATGGTGGCGATATTGAGTGACTTGGCGAGAGCGCGACGGAGGGTAACAGGGCCGTAAAACTCGTGTTCAAAGTTGCTGGGTTCGTATTCTTCTTTGCCGAAGAGGAAGGTGGTGGGTTCGTCGACCACGATGGAGGCAGGGGTGAGGGTTGTGCTGCCGCCGACGATGGCAGTGTTGAGGGCCGCCGCGTAAACGAAGGGTTTGAAGATGGAGCCGGGCTGGCGCTCGGCAAGGATACGGTTGAGCTGGCTGGTGCCGTAGTTGCGGCCGCCGACGAGTGCTTTGATTTCCCCGGTGTGGGGGTTGAGTGCGATGAGAGCGGCCTGGGGTTCCACAAAGGGCGCTTTTTTGAAGCGGGGCTGCTTCTTCACAAGTTCATCAACCTGCTTCATGCCGGCGGAGACGGCTTCGTTGGCGGCGCGCTGCAGGTTCACGTCGAGCGTGGTGTAGATCTTGTCGGTGTGGGTGGAGAAATCGTAGTTGGGGAAACGCTTTTCGAGATCGTCGGTGAGGAGGTCAACGAAGTAGGGGCCGTCACTGGAGTCGGAGGCGTTGTTGACAGCTTTGAAGGGGACAGCGACGGCGGCTTCGTACTCTGACGCAGTGATGAAGCCGTTCTGGCGCATGAGGGCCATAATTGCGTTGCGGCGGTCTTCGACGCGCTTCGGGTGGCGGTAGGGGTTGTAGAAACTGGCTCCGCGGGCGATTCCGGCGATGGCAGCGGCTTCGGGGAGGGTGAGGGACTTGATGTCCTTGCCGTAGTAGACCTGGGAGGCTTCGCCGAAGCCACGTATGGTGAAGCTGCCGTGGTAACCGAGGTCGATCTGGTTGCAGTAAAGCTCGAAGATCTGTTCTTTGGTGAGCTTCTGTTCCAGCTGCAGGGTGATCATTACTTCTGCCGCTTTGCGCTTCCAGGTGCGGGCGGTGTTGAGGAACATGGTCCGCGCCAGCTGCATGGAGAGGGTGGAGGCACCCTGCTTGTTGCTGCCGCGGCGAACATCGACCCAGGCGGAACGGAGGACGCCGATGGGATCGAAGCCGGAGTGCTGGAAGAAGCGCTTATCTTCGGCGGAGAGGACAGCGTTGCGGAGGACGACCGGGATGTCCTCATAACGGACGACGCGTTGTTTTTCACGCGTGCGATCGAAGAGGTTGGTGAGAAGCTGGGGTTCCAGTTCGTAGATGGTGCGGGCGCTGTTGTCCTTCAGCGAGATGATTTTCTGGATCTTGTTGCCGGAGAACTTGACGGTGGCGGCTTCCTGATCGAAATACGATTCGTTGCCGGGGAAGATCTCGATGGCGTCGGACCGGAGCGTGTAATAGCCGATGGCGTTGTTGCGGTTTTCGTTGTAGCCGGCGCGGCGCAGGGTGGCGGCGATATCGCCGGGTGTGGTGGTGTCGCCGACGGCGACAGAGCCTGGAGGAGCGTAGAC
>CANIHR010000157.1 GCA_947467185.1 Bryobacterales bacterium | reverse complement strand
ATGCTAACGTCCATAAATGCCCTCGAATTCCCCCAACTCCACCTACACCACCCAGGGCACTGAATACTTCGAAAAACGAACCCTCCGCCGCCACGCCCGCGTCCTCCACCTCTGGGCAATGGGCGTCGCCGCCGTCATCTCCGGCGACTTCTTCGGCTGGAACTATGGCCTCCTCTCCGGCGGCTTCGGCGGCATGTTCCTGGCCGTCGCCATCATGACCGTCATGTACGCCGGCCTCTGCCTCTCCATCGCCGAAATGTCCGCCGCCCTCCCCCACTCCGGCGGAGCCTACTCCTTCGCCCGCACCGCCATGGGACGCTGGGGCGGCTACCTCACCGGCCTCGCCGAAAATATGGAGTACATCCTCACTCCCGCCACCATCGTCGTCGGCATCGGCGGCTACCTCGGTGCCATCTTCGGCACCCCCAAATCCTTCGAACCCCTCTGGTGGCTCGCCGCCTACGCCCTCTTCGTCATCCTCAACGTCCGCGGCGTCGAACTCGCCTTCCGCTTCTCCGTCTTCATCGCTGCCGCCGCCCTCCTCGTCCTCGCCGTCTTCTGGGTCGCCGCCATCCCCCATCTCGACTTCACCCGCTTCGCCCTCGACGTCCCCGCCGCCCCCGGCCAATCCACCTTCCTTCCCCACGGCATCCCCGGCATCCTCGCCTGCCTCCCCTTCGCCCTCTGGCTCTACCTCGGTATCGAGCAACTCCCCCTCGCCGCCGAAGAGTCCCACGACCCCGCACGCGACATGCCCCGAGCCCTCATCTACGGCCTCCTCACCCTCGTCGTCTGCTCCTTCCTGACGATCTCCGCGTCCGCCTCCATCTTCCCCGGAGCCACCAAACTTGCCACCTCCGATGAACCCCTCATCCTCGGCTTCCAAACCGTCTTCGCCACAAAAGCCTGGACGAAAACTTTAGCCGCCGTCGCCTGCGTCGGCCTGATTGCCAGCTTCCACACCATCATCTTTGCCTACGGACGCCAGATCTACTCCCTCTCCCGAGCCGGTTACTTCCCGCCCTTCCTCTCCGAAACCCACAGCACCCACAAGACCCCGGTCCGCTCCCTCATAGCCGGCTCCGCCCTCGGCCTCCTCGCCGCCCTCGGCATCTACCTCACCGGCCAGAAGAGCTCCGTCGGCGCTACTCTCTTAAACATGGCCGTCTTCGGAGCCGTCCTCGCCTACATCCTCCAGATGGTGTCCTTCGTCCTGCTCCGCCGCAACCTCCCCGCCGCCGAACGACCCTACCGCAGCCCCCTCGGCCTCGCCGGAGCCATCACCGCCGCCGTCATCGCCGGCATAACGCTCGTCACCCTTTTCCAGAACCCCGACTACGCCCGCGGCGTCTGGGGAGCCGCCATCTGGTTCCTCCTCGGCATCGCCTACTTCGCCATCTACGCTCGCCACCGCCTCGTCCTCTCCCCCGAAGAAGAATTCGCGCTCCAGCACCAGAAAGCGAAATAATGCGTTTCCCCGACCTCCCCACCCTCCTCGCCAAAGCCACTCCCGCCCGCTCTGGTGACCAGCTCGCGGGCCTTGCTGCCGCCTCCGCCGAAGAGCGCGTAGCCGCCCAGATGGAACTCGCCCAGGTCCCCCTCAAGCGCTTTCTCAACGAACCCCTCATCCCTTACGAAACCGACGAAGTCACCCGTCTAATCTGCGACTCCCACTCCCCCGAAGCCTTCCGTCCCGTCGCCCACCTCACCGTCGGCGACTTCCGCGAATACCTTCTCTCCGAACAAACCACCGGCGAAACCCTCCTCGCCCTGGCCCCCGGTCTCACCCCGGAAATGGCCGCCGCCGTCTCCAAAATCATGCGAGTGCAGGACCTCATCACTGTCGCCGCCAAACCCCGCGTCGTCACGCGCTTCCGCGACACCCTCGGCCTCCCCGGCCGCCTCTCCACCCGCCTCCAGCCCAACCACCCCACCGACGACCTCCGCGGCATCGCCGCCACCCTCATCGACGGCCTCCTCTACGCCAGCGGAGACGCCGTCCTCGGCATCAACCCCGCCACCGACGACGTCGCCACCACCGAAGCTCTCCTCCGCCTCCTCGACACCGTTCGCCGCACCCTCGATATCCCCACCCAGACCTGCGTCCTCGCTCACGTCACCACCCAAATGGAAGCCCTCCGCCGAGGCGCCCCAGTCGACCTCATCTTCCAGTCCATCGCCGGCACCGAAGCCGCCAACCGAGCCTTCGGCATCAACCTGAAACTCCTTGACGAAGCCCACCACGCCGCCTCCGAAGCCCACCCCGGCGCCAACGTCATGTACTTCGAAACAGGGCAGGGAAGCGCACTCTCCTCCAACGCCCACCATGGCCTCGACCAGCAAACCTGTGAAGCCCGAGCCTACGCCGTCGCCCGCCGGTATGCCCCGCTCCTGGTCAACACCGTAGTCGGCTTCATCGGCCCCGAATACCTCTACGACGGTAAACAGATCATCCGCGCCGGCCTCGAAGATCACTTCTGCGGCAAACTTCTCGGCCTCCCCATGGGCTGCGACATCTGCTACACCAACCACGCCGAAGCCGACCAGGACGACATGGACATGCTCCTCACCCTCCTCGGGGCCGCCGGCTGCAACTACATCATGGGAGTCCCCGGTGCCGACGACATCATGCTCCACTACCAGAGCACGTCCTTCCATGACGCGCTCTACCTCCGCGCACTCCTCAACCTCAAACCCGCCCCCGAATTCGAAGCCTGGCTGGAGCGAACCGGCATCCTCGAAACCACCAAAGCCCTGCCGCCCGCCTTCGAAAGGTTGCTGGCATGAACCTCTTGCAACTCCGCCAGCTCACCTCCGCAAGAGTCGCCATCGGACGAGTCGGCCACAGCCTCCCCACCGCCGAACTCCTGAACTTTCAGTTCGCCCACGCAGGGGCCCGCGATGCCGTCTGGACCCCGCTCGACCCCACCTTCCTGGCCGAACTCAACCCCATCCACCTGAACTCCCAGGCCCCCGACCGCCCCACCTACCTCCGCCGCCCCGACCTCGGACGCCGCCTCGACCCCGCCTCCCGCGCCCTCCTCCAGCCCGGCCCCGGCGCAGCCTCCATCAAAGACGCCGCCATCATCGTCGCCGACGGCCTCTCCGCTCAGGCCGTTCACCACCACGCCCAACCCGTTATCGACGCCCTCCACGCGCTCCTCACCGACTGGAACTTAGCCCCCCTCACCCTCGTCCAGCAGGGCCGAGTGGCCATCTCCGACGAAATCGGCCACCTCCTCAACGCCCAGCTCGCCCTCATCTTAATCGGAGAACGCCCCGGCCTCGGCTCCCCCGATTCCCTCGGAGCCTACCTCACCTGGAATCCCCAACCCGGCCGCACCGACGCCGAACGCCTCTGCGTCTCCAACATCCGCACCGAAGGCCTCGCGCCCGCCCTCGCCGCCCAAAAGCTCGCCACCCTCATGCGCGAAGCCCGGACGCACCAGGTCACCGGCGTCGCGCTACCCTCAGTAAATGTCCACCATCTTCCGTGATTTCGCCCCCGGCGACGAGACCGCCTTCCGCGACCTCAACGAAGAATGGATCCGGGCTCTCTTCGCCCTCGAACCCAAAGACGAAGCCGTCCTGAACGACCCGAAGAAGTACATCCTCGACCCCGGCGGCTACATCTTCATCGCGGAACAAGACGGCAAAGCACTGGGCTGCTGCGCGCTCCTGAACATGGGCAACAGCAGTTATGAAGTGGGGAAAATGGCGGTCTCACCCGAGACCAGAGGGCAGGGCATCGGCCGCAAACTCCTCGAGCACGTGATTCAGCAATCGCGCGAAAGGGGTGCCACCCGCCTCTACCTGGAAACCAACAAAAAACTCGAAAACGCGGTCCACCTCTACGCAGCCTTAGGTTTCAAAGCAATCCCGGAAGAGAACCGCACGCCCTCACCCTACACCAGAAGCGACCTCGCCATGGACCTGTTCCTGGTCTAATTCGAGAAACGTTCACCGCAATCAAAGCACCGATAGCTGCGCCGCCACCACCAAATCCACTCCCACCACGCCCGATGGCGTCGCTGAAGCCCACGTTTCCCGCATATCGGACAGGCAAGTTCCACTGCCGTTTATCGTACCTGTATTTCTAACAAAATCCCAATAAACAATTGGTAAAAATTAGGTTACAGGCCCCCTCTTACCGCACCCCAATACTAACGCTGTTCGAAATCGCCTTAGCCCCGCTCACCGGGTCATTGACAGTAATCGTCACGGGTACCGAATCCCCCGCGGGCACCCCGCCCGGCACCGCCACATTCACCTGATACAACCCGGCCAGAGAAGGCGTCAGGCCCGCAAACGCAGCCGGAACAGTCACCCCGCCAATCGTCACAGAAACCTCGCCGGCCACACGGAACAACTTGTCCGAAGGTGCCGCCGCTCCATCCGCCGGACCACCCTCGCCCGCCGGACCCTGCAGCAGCCCCAGCCCCGTCGCAAAAATCACCACGAAATCCGCCCCCGCTTTCACCGGATTTGTCGCTGTAGCCAGTTGCCCCGTCAGAGCATTCGCCACAATCCCGCCTCCCGATCCCGACGCGTTCAGCGTATAGATCCCAGGCTGTACCTGCACCACCGTAATCGGCACCGGCACTGACTGCACAGCCCCCCGCACCACCACCAGCGGATACGTCGCGTTCGGTGCCAGATCCTGCGGCACCAGCGCATTCACCTGACCACTGCTCGCGTATAACAGCGGCATGGGCAGGCCCCCTAAGAACATCTGAGTCCCGTTCAGTGAAAACGGCAGGGGCAGGGAACTGGCAGCAGGCTCACCGCTCCCCGCCAGCCCCGTCCCGTAAATCGCGATATAACTCCCCGGAGCCACCACCTGCGCCGTTCCCTGTGCCCCCGCCGCCGCGTTGATAATCCCGGAAGCCTGAGGCGCGGAACTCGCCGTCGGTGCCGTCACTGCCACCGTCACACTCGTGGGAATCCCCAGCGATCCATTCACCGCCAGCGACCCCTGTGACGCCGCCACCTGCACCGAAACCTGCTTCCCGGCCGTCACCGGAACCCAGGTTCCTTCCCAAATTCCCCCACCCACATCCCGCAGATCCAGACTCGCATCCTTGTTGCCGAACGTGATCTGCGCCGCCCCGCCACCAGCCGCCGTCATCGGACGTCCGCAGTCATCAATCACCTGAACCTGCACCGTCCGTGCCGCCGCCACCGCCACGCTACCCTGATCCGCAGGCTGGCGGAAGATCGGAATCAGGAACCCCGCCTTCCCCGCCGCACAAGCCGTCACAGCCCGGCTCTGGAATCGCAACCCCGCGGGAGCTGCCGCGCCCGATGCCAGTGCCACGACCTGCACCGAAGCCACACTCCCGTCCTCAAACGCAATCCGCACCGACCCCGAATACACTCCCGCCAGGCCTGACAGATCCGCGCTCACCTGCAGCGAGCTTGTCCCCGGCGCCACCGACCCCGTTGCCGGACTCACCGAAAGCCAGTCCCCACCCGACCCCGCAAACGCGGAAGCCGTGTACGCCACCGCGACCGACCCAGGATTGAACAGAGAAATCGTCTGCTGCACCGGCACCTTGCTCCCGGCCAGCCCCGCCAGCAACAAGCCGCCGGTCGATACACTCACCCCGGGAATCGCCTGCTTCGCAGCTACTGTCAGAACCACCGAAACTACTTGTGGACTATTCGCCGCATCCGCCGACGTAATCGCCACCGACCCGTAATATTCACCCGCCGCCAGTCCCGCCGCGTTCACGGAAACCGACGTTGCATTCCCCGTCTGACCGCCCACCGCGCTGCCCGCATCGGGCGAAATCCGCAGCCACCCGCCACCCGACAGTACACTCGCCTGGGCCCGCCAGTTCAGCGTCCCGGTTCCCGCATTCGAGATCGTGAATGTCTGCGCTGTCGGCTGTGCCCCGCCACTCATCGCGGCAAACGCCAGTCCCGACTGCGAGACCCGAATCGCCCGCAAAACTTTGCTCACCGTCAGCAGCACCGACACAGTCTCTTTCGCGGACGATGCCGTATCGCTCACCACCAGTCGCGCCGTATAAACACCCGGCGTCAGTCCCGCCGGATCCACCGTATAACCAATCGCCGCCGGACTCGTGGACGTTGCACTCCCGGAACCACTTCCCGTAACCCGCAGCCAGCCGCCGCCCTCCGTGGAACTCTGGAACGTCAGTGTCCCGCCCCCGCCATTCGACACGGTCACCTGTCCATTCAAAGCGCTCCCGCCCTGCGGTACGGAGAAGGTCTGTGTCCCCGGCGACACCACCAGCTTCGGACTGGCCTTCGTCACCGTGATCGTCACCGGAATATCCACCTTCACGGTTGCCCCCGACGCCACCGTCACCTTGCCCGAAAACACCCCCAGGCCCAGCCTGCTCACATCCACCGACACCGGGAATGTCGCGGGTGTCGTGCCGCCGGGCGAGCCCACCGTCAGCCAGTTCCCGTTGCTCGTCGCCACAGCCGTGAAACTGCCGCCGGAAGGTCGGCTGAACACCGATACACTCAGCGCCGCCGGCACCACAGCATCGCCCTGTTGATACGCAAAGTTCAGAGCCTGGGGGGCCACCGTGAACTGCGCCGCTTCGTTCGAAACTTCCAGCGTTACCGCAACGGACGCGAGTCCTCCCCCCGCGAGAAAATTCGCTGTCCCCGTGTAAGGCACGCCTGCGGGAATCCCCACAGCGCTCGCCGTGACCGTCGCAGTGCCTTCATACGTGTAAAGGAAGCCCGCGTACGAGACCTCCTTCATCGTGCCCGAACCCACATCCACGCTCAGCCACCCCAGACCCTGATTCACTACCGCGGAACCGGTAAATGTCGGAGCCCCCTGCGTATAAGTCTGGTAGCTGAGTGTCACCTTTTGGCTCGCCGTTCCGCCAGCCGTTGGCTTCAGTGTCAACTCGGTGGGTGTTACCTTCAGCGCGCTCCCCACTGCGCCACCACCCCCGCCTCCGCCTCCACCGCCACCACCACTCCCACCGCCGCCCGTCGGAGCCGCCACAATCGTGAAGCTCTGCACCACATCGGCGGCAGCAAAATAATTCGGGTCACCCGGCTGACTCGCCGTGATCGTGCACTTCCCCGCAGCCACCGGAGTCACTTCATCGCCGTTGACAGTACAAACATTCGCCGGACTTGCCGCGAAAGTAATCTGCAGTCCCGATGAGGAACTTGCCCCCAGCAGAAAGACGTCCGACGGCAACTGCACATCGTCCGGCGCCTCAAACGTAATCGCCTGCGTCGCCTTAGAGATAGTGAAGGTCCGAATCACCGGAGCTGCCGCAGCGTACACAATATTGCCCGCTTGCTCAGCGACGACGGAGCACTGTCCGGCGCCGATGATCGAAACGCGGTACCCGTCCGTCACACACACCGTGTCTGTCATCGACGTCAGCAGCACGATCAGCGAGGAACTGGCGGTCGGAGCCACATCAAACGGAGCCGCGCCAAAAATCAAATCGAAAGCGTCGTCGCCGTCGAATAGCTGACCGTCAGCCCCGAACTTGCGGTCGCGCCCAGCGCTACCGAACCATCACTCTGCGCTGTATTCGGGATGGCGGGAAACGTAATCGTCTGCGTTCCCTTGCTGATCGTAAAGCCCCGCGTCAACGCCGTCGCCGCCGTCCAGTTCGCATCCCCGGCCTGACTCGCCGAAATCGAACAAGTTCCCACTGTGACCGGCGTAATCACGTTCAACGCAACGGTACAGATCGACGGCGTGGTCGACGTCAGCGTCACCGCCAGCCCCGAACTCGCAGTGGCGTTCGCCGGCATCGTGAAGCCCGAGAAGCTAATATCTGGCAGCGCTCCAAACGTAATCGTCTGAGTCCCTTTTGCAACCGTAAAACTACGCGTCACCGCCGTCGCCACCGCGTAATTCGCATTCCCCGCCTGGCTCGCCGTCACCGAACACGTTCCCACCGTCAACAGCGTCAGCGCACTGCCACTGACCGTGCAAACCCCCGTGGTCGTCGAAATCAAAGTCACCGGCAATCCCGAACTCGCAGTCGCTGAAAGCGCGATCGGAGCCAGACCAAAATTCACATTGCTCAGAGACGCAAACGTAATCGTCTGCGTGCCCTGCGTCACAGCAAATGTTCTGGTCACCGGTGCCGCCGCAGCATATCTCGAATCCCCGGCCTGTGTCGCCGTAATCGAGCATGTCCCCGCCGCCGCCAGCGTCACTGTCGTCCCGGAAACCGTACAAATGTTCGTGAAACTCGAAGCGAAACTAACCGCTAGCCCCGAACTCGCCGTCGCCGCCAGCGCAACCGGCCCCGAACTCAGACTCACACTCGCCAGCGCCCCAAACGTAATCGTCTGCGCCCCTGGGGTCACCACAAAACTGCGAGTTACCGGCGTCGCCGCCGTGTAGTTCGTATTCCCGGCCTGGTTCGCCGTCAGCGTACATGTCCCGGTTCCCGTGAGCGTCACGATGTTCGCCGGCCCCACCCCCACCAGCGCGATCGACGCTCCTCCAACCGTGCAAACGCTGCTCGTGGACGACGTGATCGTCAGCGGCAGTCCCGAACTCGCCGTCGCTGCGGGCTTAAACGTATTCGTACTGAAGGCCAAATCCGGCAGTGTCGGAAACACAATGTTCTGCGCCAGCGGCCCAATGGCGAAACGCGCCAGCAGCATATCCGACGTACCCCCGCCAAACACCGGCTGATACGCGCCCGGTGCACCCGTGAGCGTCTTCGCTTCCGTCCACCCGGCCAGCAAGAGATCCTTCGGCCCCGTCCCGAACCGCACCGTCCCAAAGTCCAGCGCATCCGTGCCGAAATACGAGCAATCCAGCACCGATGTCATAGCCGAATTCAACAGCATCAGGAACACATCACCATTGCCCCGATTGAAGGGCTGATACGTATCCGTCGTCACCGGCAGATTGCCTGAATAGGTCAGTCCGGAAACCAGCACGTGCCCATTAGAAGCCAGGTCGAGAGCCACATACGACTCCTCATCCGCTCCCCCCACAAACGACGAATAATTCAGCGTCGTCCCCGTCGTGTTCAGACTACCCACGAACGCATCCGAATAGCCGCCCAGATATGTCTTGTTCAGTGCTGTGGCGGTCGTCGGCAGGTTCACCGAAGTCGTGATGCCGGCGAACACCACATTCCCCGCCGCATCCGTCCGCAAACCGGTCACGACATCAAATCCCGACCCTCCCAAAAACGTCCCAAAAGTGATTGCCGCCCCGGTAGACGAGAGCTTCACCACGTAGCCATCCGCCAGGCCACCAGCGGGCGTCCTCGAATAGGCACCAGCAGTGACCGGGAAATCCGTCGAGTCCGTCGCGCCCCCCAGGTAACTGTTGCCCGCGCCGTCCACCCACAGTGCCGCGCCAAACGCCAGCGAAATGCTCGAAGGCAGGTTGCCCGTCAGCGGACTCACAAACCCCTCGGACCCCGATCCGCCCACGTAAGTCGAAAACACCTGTGCCGACCCCGCCGGATTCAGTTTGAAGACGAACGCATCGCTCACCCCGCCCGCGAAGGCTCTCTGCACCACGCCCGTCGTCGTCGGAAAATCCGTCGAGGCCGTCACCCCCGCTACGTAAGCGTTTCCCGCCGCATCCACAAACAGACTGGTCGCGTCGTCATTGCCCGATCCGCCCACATAAGTGGCATAAGTCAGCGCATTCCCCGCCGGCGCCAGCTTCACCACAAAAGCATCGTCCAGCCCCCCGCCAAATCCGGTGCCAAACGCTCCTGCGGTAACCGGGAAATCCGTCGATCCCGTCAGTCCAGCCAGGTACACGGACCCATCGGCAGCCAGAGCCATGCCATTCGGAACATCCTGGTCGTTGCCGCCAATGTAGGTCGCATAAATCAGGTTCCCGCCCGAGGGATCAAGCTTAACGACGAACGCGTCCAGCGCCCCCGCGGCCGTCTTGCGCAGCGTTCCCGTGGTCGTCGGCAGATTGTTCGAGTAAGTGGTCCCCGTCGCGTACATCCCGGTGGCATCCGCCCGAACATCCACCCCCAGATCGCCCTTGCTGCCCCCCAGATAACTGGCGTAAACCAGCACAGGATCAATTACCAGAGGCCGCTTGCGGTCATATTTAGCAATCTGAAAGGAAACTCGCGACCCCGACAGCCGGTACCCACCTGGCACCACGCGCCGCTGCCCGTTCGCATCGTTCTGATAAATGAGTGGCTTCTTCGACCGGATCTCCCCGCCGTCCGTCTCCAGCGCCAGATCACCCTCCGGCGTCAGCCGCACACTCCGCGCACCCTCGAATTCAATCCCGATCGCCGATGTGTCCGCCCCCGGCAGCGCGACGAAGTCATACTCCAGCTGCCCGCCGCTCTCGTAATACGTCAGGTCCACGCCCGGATACACACCCCGGTACGTCAGCCGCCCGTAAGTTGGAATATCCGTCAGCCACCCGGCCGGATTCCGCCCCTTCAGGTAATGAACCCGCCCCGCCAAAGGCTCAACGCCCGCAGCCGCCCCTGCCAGGTGTTTCCCCGCCAGATTCATCCGCAGATTGAAGGCGTCCACCGCCCCAGTAGTGCGCCGCCGCAACTGCAGCGTGGCCCCGTCTTTCGTGAAGTACGCGGCCTGTGCGCCGCCATGCATCACAAACTGAACGCCCGGTTCCGCCTGTCCCCGGTTCGGCTCAAACCACCCCGGCAACGCCTGCCCTGCCAGTACCTGCCCCGCTGCCAGCAGCAGGATGCCGCTAAAGCTGCCGGTTCGCCGCAAAATCCCACCCAAAACCGCCCCTGCTCTGCGTCGTCCGGATCGTGCGGAAATGCAGGGTGAGTTCCTCGCCGGGGTTTGCCTGCGTCGCCGTCGCGTTGGCTTTGTAGCTCGATATGGAAACGTCATCCAGCCGCACGGAAATCAGGATATTCGAATTCTTGTCGTACTGCGTTATGTCCACTCTTCGCAGGTGAACCCCTCTGGCGCTTGCCAGTGCCAGAGCGGTGCTACAGGCGTCAAAACTCTTCGTGAGTGATACGTCCGAGGCTACTACTCGCCCCGCACCTACTCGACCGCCAGTACTGCTGGCTCCTGAACTCAGCTGTTGCATCTCCCACTTCCAGGAATTCACCGCAAAAATATTCGCGCCCAGCGGAGTCGTGCACGTGATTCCGTCCACTTTCACCGTCGTCGTGGACACCACACCCGTCGCGCCGAACTGAGCGGCTGCCGGCAGGGCCAGTACAAAGACGCAAAGCACCAGTCTTGGCCACCCAGCTAACCCGCACGTGAGTCCCGGTCTCATCGCTCGATGCCGCAACCCTTAATTACCCGTATTGGTAGTAGTATCGAACGTGAACTTGCTGCCACTGGCATGGGTCACCGTGATCTTGGCGAAACTGAAACTGATAGACTCAGTAGGACTCTCCGAAATCTGGCTTCCGTTGATTACGTAGCTGGAAACCAATGCGTTTTCCACCAGCACCGTCACCAGAACATTAGAGTTTTTGTCGTATTGGGTCAGGGTGATCCTGGTGTAGCGGTTACCCCTGGCGGTAGCTAGTGCCAGGGCTGGGCTACAGGCGTCCAGGCTCTTCGTGATAGAAAGGTCGTGGAACGATACCCTTCCCACGCCCGTCGTGACGGATTGGTTTTCCCCCCAGGCCCACGCCGCGACCCCGAAAGTGCCCGAACCCAGTGTGGTCGTGCAGGAGGAAACACCTTCCACCTTCACAGTGGTGGTCGAAGCCGCACCTGCCGTCGCAAACTGTGCCCCCGCCTGATTCGTCAGGCTCAGCAATAGCGCCAGCGCGCACGCTGCACGTGTCCGCCACATCCGAAATCCGGATCTTTGCCCCGTCGTCATAACGGTCTCCTCCGTATCACCCAAAAACAAGAAAAAATGGTGGGCGCGGCAGGGCTCGAACCTGCAACCCTCAGCTTCGAAGGCTGATGCTCTATCCAATTGCGCTACGCGCCCACGTAAAGCCAGTGTAGGCTATCCTGAACCCGTGAGTAAAACAACCGAAGAGAATGAAGTAAAAATCGCAGTCGCCTCCCCCGCAAAAACCCGCGCCCACCTCCGCGACAAAGGTTTCAAAATCTCTTCCCGCCGCATCTACGAACAAAACATCGTCCTCGACCTCCCCGGCGGCACCGTCCGCAACAGCGGCCGTCTTCTCCGCGTCCGCACAGTAGGCAAAAAGGTCATCTGCACCTACAAAGGCGTCGAAATCCCCGGCCCTCACAAGCGCCGCGAAGAACGCGAATTCGAAGCGAGCGACCTCACCGCCTGCCTTGCCCTCTTCGCAGGCCTGGGCTACACGCCCTCCTGGCGCTATGAGAAATACCGCACCGAATTTCAGCGCGAAGGCGAGCCCGGCATTCTCATGCTCGACGAAACCCCCATCGGCACCTTCCTCGAACTCGAAGGCCCCGCCCGCTGGCTCGACCTAACCGCCAAAGACCTCGGCTTCTCAAAGAACGACTACATCTTCCTCAGCTACGCCCGCCTCCACGCGCAGTGGTGCGCCGAAGACGAAAAGCCTATGTCCGATATGGTGTTTGAAGCGAAAGCGAACTAGCAGCCCGGCGGCAACTCTCTATCGCCGCTGCGCGCCCCTGTCAGAGCGCGCAGCCGACTGAATCAAACGCCTGGCTTACTTCTGAAACAACGAAGGCGCGAGTTCGTTCAGATAGATCCGCCAGTTGGCCCAGGTGTGCCCTCCGGTGCTTTCCGTGTAATGGTAGTTGATGCCCACTTTCTCAAGCTGGGCCGCAAGATTCTGGCCCTGGGCAACCTTCACGACCGGGTCGTCTTTGCCGTGGCCCACGT
>CANIHR010000156.1 GCA_947467185.1 Bryobacterales bacterium | reverse complement strand
GTGTCCGTTGATAGGTCCGGACGCGATCCAGTCCGTGGACAGGATGTGCGCGAAATCCCCGGAAACGCCTGTCGTGATCGATCATCTGGCACGAATCGGAACCGACGGTGAATTTCGACAGGCTGATGTCCGCGCCCTCTGCGGGTTGGCGCGGCATCGCCAGGTTCACGTAAAGCTCTCGGCATTTTATGCCCTGGGGAAGAAGCAATATCCGTACACGGATCTGAGCGCGACGATCCGTGCTTTGTACGATGCTTACGGGCCCCGGCGGCTCATGTGGGCCTCCGACTCACCGTTCCAGGTGGAGGCTCCGCACACGTATTCGGGTTCTATCGAGCTGGTTCGGGACCGTCTCGACTTTCTGTCGGGTGAGGATCGCGAATGGATACTGCGTAAGACTGCCGAACAGGTATTCTTCGGTCGCAAGTAAGGTGAGGCATTGTCCCAATGAATAAGGTTCTTATCACTGGCGGAACGGGTTGCATCGGTGCCGCCACCACGCACGCCCTGATGACCGGCGATGTTGATGAAGTCGTGATTGCGACGCGTTCCGGCTCCGAAGGGCTGTTGAAGCTGTGGTTCCCGGAGAGCCTGGACTCTCGGATCACACTGGTGCAGTGTGACATCTCCGATGAGACACAGACGCGGGAATTGGTTCGCGTTCACCGACCAACGCGAATTATTCACCTGAGTGCGCTGCAATCTCCGGATTGCGACGCGTACCCTGTGCGCGGGATGGAAGTGAATGTTGGTGGCGTGCTGCACCTGCTGCAGGCGGCGGAGTTGAGTGAGGGTCTCGAACGCTTTGTTCTTGCCAGTTCGGCGGCGGTGTATGGCCCGAGGTCGCTTTATCCCGGCAGCACGGTGAAAGAGTCAGACACGATGGCCCCGCCGAATCTCTATGGCGTCTGGAAGCTGGCGGCTGAGCAACTGGCTCGGCAGTTCCAGTTGAGGACCGGGGTCCCGACGGTATGCCTTCGGCTGAACACGACGTATGGCAAGGGGCGCGAAAGAGGAAAAACAGCAGCACCGACCATGGCCATAAAGACGGTGGCGCACGGCCACATCGCCGGAAAAGCCATTCCATTCCGTATGCCCTACTGCGGACGCGAGAATTACCATTATGTGGGCGATGTCGGGGCACATTTCGCGGCCTGCGCGCTTGATGAGTTTACGGGCTTCGGAGCGTTCAATATTCGTGGCAAGACGGTGGAGGTTGAGACGTTTCTGGGGTTGGTCAGGGAAGTCGCGACTGGAATGGGGATGCCGGCGGCAGTGGACCTGGGGATTGCGGAGGATGCCCAGCCGACGATCTTCGTTTGTGACCTGGATGACAGCGCCATACAAGATGCGTTTCCAGGTGTACCGCATACTTCGCTGGAACATGGCATTCGGATGTCCCTGGAAGCATTCTCCCTGGACCGCCCGTCGCACGGGAGCGCATGATTAGAAACTACCGGGTCTCTCCAGGCCTGGGACTCGGGCGCTTCGCCGTCATCGCCGGACTGCATACCCGCACGTGCCGCTTAAGCTGTTGAACTGCTTGTGCCTGTGGAGGAATCGTTACCGGGCCGAACGCGACGCCATTCTCACCTAGCTCAACCCGCGTCGTCACCTGACGCCCGTAACTCTATGAAAAAATTGGTAGCGCTAACGGGAATCGAACCCGTATTTAAGCCTTGAGAGGGCTCTGTCCTAACCGTTAGACGATAGCGCCTTGCGTGTTCCCAAAGTGGAACTCTGACTTCAGACTACCAGATCAGTAACTTTACTTCCAGAGCCGATTCTCCCCCGGGCCCCAGGAGACACTCGTGGAAATTCGGAGTTGCTGCTGCTGTGCCGCCGTGGCAAAGGTGTTGAAGCTGCGGAAATCCACGGCGTAGCTGGAGCTCAGGCCATGGCTGTGAGCCCGGGAGACGCTGACCTGCAGGAAACGAGAGGAGAAGGACCCGGCGCTGGATCCAACTGCCGACAGCCGGTCGCCCCCACCGGAAACATTGCCCCGGAGTCCCCACGGAAGGGTTGTTGAGAAAGTGCCCTTTAACGTCTCGCGACTGGAGGTGAGTAGGACACCGTTGCCGGGCGCCAGCCCTTTGGCATAGGAAATCGATGAAGTCCGCCTGCGGCCCAGATCTCTGGCGAACTCGGCCGAGATATCCTGGAGCCGGGACCGACTGGCCTGGACAGCGATACCACCTGCCTGGCCCAGAATAAGCGCAATCTGGGTTGGGAATGGAACGAAGGCCAGCGTTTGAGTTTCCACCAGGCTGGAGCCGGCGCGCAACCGAAACTGAGTGGACCGATTGAAGGCATAGGAGAAGATGCCGCCGAACGTGTCGGAGTTGGAAACACTGATGTGTTTTGTGAACACGTAAGTCGTGTGAGAGTAGTAGCCCCCGACTGTCATCTTTCGGGAATATCGGTACGTTAGGTCGCTCTGGGCCGAATAGCCGGTGGTGCCGCTGACCACCACGCCCTTTCGGTCCGTGAAAAAGACCCCACCTCCCAGCGAAATCGACATTCTGGAGCTCTTTTGCCACTGGAGATTTGCCAGGGTCGACATCTGGCGCATGCCCTGGTCAATTGGCTGAACCCCGGGACTAAGAGCAAGGTTGGAGTCCGCCACGGAGTTGGAGGAAGGCTGCAGGCCCGCCTGGAGCGACTGGCTCTGACTGGTGGTCGAAAGAGACTGGCTGAGCGAAGTGATCAGGTGACGCGACACAACATGCCCGTACTGGACATCAAGACTGTGATTGCCACCGTTGTACGCCTGCCCGCCCGCTGATTGAGTGGCACTGCCGTGGTAGCTGGAGGAAATCTGGTCACGCTTCCAGAGGTGGCGACCGGAGAACCCCCAGGTCACGGTGGTCGCCCAGGTAGCAGGAGTGGTTCGGGCGACACTGGTGCCATCCGTGGACGGGATGCCCGTGGTTCCGCTGGCGAAGATCTCGGAGACAGCCAGAGACGGCGTCCATTTGATCTCCTGCGGGATATTGGGGCGCGACAGAGTGTAGCTGCGGCTGAGAACCGACGGGCCGTTGTACTCCGGTTCCGCCGAATCCGGCTGACTGGGGTCAATGACCTCGGGACCTTTTGAGCGGGGCCTGATGAAATCAGATTGGCCGGATGCTGCTACGGAACCGGGCAGAGGCCGGGGGGCCGGCAACGTCCGCTGGTTCAGGCGCGGGGGAGCCTGCGCGTCCTGCCGGGGGGTGAGTAAGCCCGTATCCTGTTCACGTTCCCGGGGGTCGGCGCCGCTGCGGGGGTCGTAGCGACGGATGGCACGTTCCCGCTCTTCGGCCGGAGTCAGCGGCCGCGCACCACGCTTGTCGGGATCGGTACGGGCAGGCGTCGATGGCGGAGGTACCACCTCCGGAGTCGGGGCCTGCTGCGCCTGCGCGAAGGCCGTGGTTAGACAGATGGCGAAGAACGCGCAGCAGTACCGAAAAGACATCCCTGGTTTTACTGTGGCGTCTTCCCTGTTGTGGTGTCAAGTAAACGGGGTGAGCGTTCCACTCTGAAACGGCTCGGCGAGGGCACGGTCACCAGACCAGAGGCTGGTAACCGGCTCCGCCAAACGTGAAGTACATATCAGTGTTCCCGACGGTGTGGCTCAGATCGTAGTCGAGAATCCAGAGACCATTGCGATAGACCCCGATGCTGTCTCCGAAGCCCCCCCAGTTGCCGACGACAGGCTTGTCGCCCGCCTGGCCGAAAGTCCAGGTCGCTGTCACCGCGTGAGTACCCGTGTAGTCGAGTAGCCATTGCCCGCCCCGGAAGACACCAACCCGGGTGATTCCCGACGATGTCCAGTCTCCCGCCACGGGGATATCCCCGGCCTGGCCAAAGGTGAAAGTGGCATCGCTGATGCCGGTTGGGATGCCGGAGAGGTGGCCGCTAAGGTCGAGAATAAACGTGCCGTTGCGAAAAAGCCCGAGCTTTACTTTGCCGGTGCCATTCCAGTCGCCCACCAGGGGGATGTCGCCCGACTGGCCAAAGGCCACCGTTTTGTCGGTCACCTCGAGAACTCCGTTGGCGTTCGTATCCAGAATCCAGGTTCCGTTGCGGAAGATTCCCAGAAGTTTATTGCCGGTCCCGTTCCAGTCGCCGGCAAGCGGTTTGTCGGTGCTAAGCCCGTAGCTGGCCGCCGCCAGAGTGATGTTCGGACCGTTGTAACCGGTGTTGTGCCAGGCATCCAGATAAAAGACCGGAGACGCAACAGCGGCCAGCGTGAAAGACCCGGCGATTTTGGTGATGAAGGCACCCAGGGTACTGCCCTGGAAGGTGGGCATGTAGCCGCTGACCGGCAAGTTGGTGGAAGCCGTGCTGCCGGCACCGGAGAAGTTGTACATCGAATCGATCGCAACAGCATTTACCGAATCGTTGCCTGAGCCACCAAGGTACGTGGAATGGGTGATCAAAGTATACGCGCTGCGGGCAATAAACCCATCCATTCCGCCGGCATTGGCGTTCTGGACAGCGTTTTTCACCGGAAAGTCGGTGGATGTCGTGTACCCCCCCACTACCGGACCTGCACCGTACGGGTCGAGCATGATGGCATTGATACCGTCATCTCCCGAGCCCCCCAGATAGGTACTGCGGCGAACGGTACCGTCGGCATTGAGCTGGACAATAAAGCCGTCCGTATTGCCGCCCGCGAAAGTTGTCTGTGCTACACCCGTGGTTACGGGAAAGTTGACGGAGGCGGTGACCCCGGCCAGTACAAGGCGGTCCGAAGAGGTGAAGGCCGCACAGTTCGCCTGTTCCGGAGCACCGGCGCTGCCACCTGTTCCGCCCAGATAGGTACTGTAGACAAGGGCACTGCCAGTGGACGTAAGGACAGCAGCAAACGCATCCTGCCCCCCGCCGGACCGTGGCTGAATTGCACTCTTCAACGGAAGATTCGGCGAAAAGGTAGAACCGACGATCCCGATCCGTCCGGTGGAATCGATTGCCAGCCCCCCCGCGTGCTCGGCGGCCGAACCACCGAAATAGGAGAGCAGCGTGACCGCGGTCCCGGTGTTGTTCAATTTCGCGATGAACGCATCCTGATTGCCGCTGAGGGTCCGCTGGAAGGCGCCCGAGGTGGTGGCAAGGTTCGTGGAAGTTGTGTCACCCGCGATCACCGGGGCGTTGTTGCTGTCCAGACGGATGGCGTTGCCGGAATCAAGGCCGGTCCCGCCCAGATAAGTGCTGAAGACCAGGGCCGTGCCGGTAGGGTTGAGTTTGGCGACAAAGGCGTCGCGGGCACCACTCAGTTTCGGCTGCATCGGATTCAGGACCGGGAAATTTCTGGACATGGTCCAGCCGGTGACATAGATATAGTTGGCCGCATCCACCGCGAGGGCAAAGGCGCGGTCGTCGCCGGTACCGCCCAGATAGGTACAGGAGACCATTGAACCGCCGGCGGGAGAAAAGGTAGCGACAAAGGCATCGATGCCGCCCGCATTCGCACCCTGGTAGCCGCCGCTGGCCGTCAGTTCAGTTGAGAGCGTCCAGCCCGCGACCACGGTGTTGTAGTCGGAATTTTCGATCATGGCCGTAATGTTGGTCTGCACAGAACCGCCCACGTAGCCGCTGAAGAGAATAGTTGGGTCAACCACAAGGGTCAGGGAGTGGTCCCACGCGGCAGCTTCGAAGCCGACCGTGCCATCCGGGTTGATTCGGAAGGCCCCCGGGACTTCCGTCCGGTGGCCACCTTTCTCCTGATAGAGAACTGGCTTGTCTTCCCGAAATTCGCCGGAAGAACCTCGAACGAGGAGGCTGCCGTCAGCTTCAATGAAGGCTTTGCCGTCGAAGTGCAGGCGAATCTGCTCAAGACCGGTCCCGGGGCCCACCAGGTACTCGGCCTTGGCCCGCGCCAGTTCGCCACGAAAGCGCACATCGACGCCGGGCCAGACGGCGCGGTACAGCAGCGTCCGGTAGAGCGGCAGACCGCTCAGCCACGTAGAGGCATCTGCGCCTCGCAGGTAGTTGACGGTCGCCCCCAGGGGGTCCTGCATCTCCATAGCAGGGTGGGGAGCACCGCCCGCAAACGCAATCTTTACCGTGGCACCGGCCTGGTGAACGGAGAACCCTCCGCTCTTGTACTGTGCCCGGAAGCCGGAACCGTTCCCGACAAATCGCACTTCCTCCGACGCCTGGCCCTGGTTCGCCGCGAAGGCGAACGGGAGCTGCGGCGATGAACCAGCGCTCGAAGCTGCAGTCGCGATTCCACCCGCAAAAGCGGCCGGAACCACGAGCAGCCCGAGGGCGGCATACCCGTGAAAAAGCATATTCAGTTGTCCTTGTGAGCGCTCTATCGGCGGGTTGCCGAAAAAACTTTAGGCACAACGTTTCCCGTACACTCGGAGTGTGCGCTGTTTCGCCCTCGGGATCGTCGCGGCTTCTGCTCTTCTGGCCCAACAGCCGGAGACGCAGGACCTGCTCGACGCCCTCGCTCGAACTGCAAGTCTGTTTGGCCGCACGGCGCCTTCGCTGGGTGCCCGAGAGGTGCTGCTGCAGAATGCCCGACGCGTTGGCATGCAGGTTCTGAAGCGCGGCAAACACAATGAATTGAAGGATGTCTCTTTTGAACTTCCCGAGACACTCGAGACTCACGAAGTCGTATCAGACTACACGATGGGGACGGTTGGAGCCACCGGTTTCCACGAGATCCGCAAGACGTTGTTGATCGACAAGGTAGCGCCGTCCGTGACCGACAAACCCCGGCACGCCCTGACCCTGGGCTTGAGCGACCCCGACGACGAAACGAAGAAGCAGTTGCTGGAAAGCCTGGAACTGGAGCGTCTGGAAGGGGCCGCGACGGACTTTGGACCCATTCTGCTGCTGTTCACCGGTGCCCGGCAACGCGACACACGGTTCTCGTCGGTCAGCATGAAGAGAAGCAATGGCGAGACCGGCTGGAGTCTGGCCTTCCACCAGACCGGGGGAGCCGGCAGCCTGACCGAGTTCCGCAACAGCCGTGAGGTGAAGCACATGCCGGAAGGGCAGATCTGGTTCCGGGACGCCGACCTGCTGCCCCTCCGCATTACGCTAAGAACTGAAGAGGTTCTGACGCCGAAGTACATCTTGAGAAATGAGGCGGACATTCAGTACCAGCCCACGCGCTTCGGTCTGGCGCCGCAAACCGTCACACACCGGCAGTACCTGAATGAGGATCTGCTGGTGGAAAACCGCTTCCGCTACTCCGATTACCGTGGTATCGAACTGCAACCCTAAGGAAAGAACACCGTGAGCCAAATACAAGCCGGCCAGACCGCCCCCGATTTCGAACTCCCGGACCAGACCGGCAAGCCCGTCCGCCTGAGTTCGTTTCGCGGCAAGAGCTCGGTGGTGCTCTTCTTCTACCCCAAAGACGACACCACGGGCTGCACCATTGAAGCCTGCACCTTCCGCGACGAGATGCCTCGGTTTGAAGCCGCCGGGGCCACGGTAATCGGCATCAGCTCCGACTCCAGCGAATCCCATGCTCGCTTCGCCGGGAAACACAACCTGCCGTTCACTCTGCTGGCCGACAAAGGTGGTAAGGTCCGCAAGATGTACGGGGCCAGCGGCCTGCTGCTGGGCCTGATTCCCGACCGCGTAACCTACGTAATCGACAAACAGGGTATGGTGCGGCACGTATTTTCGTCACAGACGATGTTCCGGAAGCATATTGAAGAGGCGATCCGGGCGGTAGACCAGGCATAGTGGCGGAAAACAACGAAGAGAAGGGCCTGCTGCAATCGGCGGGCGTCGTGTCGGCGGCGATTGGCTTCAGCCGCATCACCGGTTTTGCGCGCGAAACCGTGCTCGGCTGGCTGCTGGGCGCGGGTGCGGTCTTTGACGCCTATGTGCTGGGCTACCGTGTGCCGAACCTGGCGCGCGACCTGTTCGCCGAGGGTGCTCTGGCTTCCGCTTTTGTCCCGGCCTTCACCAAAGCGCTGGCCTCGGGCAACAAACAGGAGGCCCGCGAACTTTCCAACATCACAGCTACTCTGCTGTTGCTGATTGTGGGTACCCTGAGCGCCCTCGGCATGTGGTTCAGCCCGTGGTTTGTGGAAACCTTTGCGTCTGACTTCCACGCGATTCCGGGCAAATTTGAACTGGCGGTCCGGCTGGTCCGGATCGTCTTCCCCTTCCTGCCTCTGGTGGCGCTGGCGGCGCAGGCGCAGGGCATCCTCTACGCGCACCACCGCTTCGGCATGCCGGCGGTATCGTCCAGCCTGTTCAATGTTGGCTCCGTGGCATTTGGTCTGACGGCAGGCTACTGGCTCGGGCCACAGTGGGGCATTGAACCGGTGGAAGGCATGGCGATGGGGATTGTCTTCGGTGGCGTCGCGCAACTGGTCTTCCAGCTACCCGCCGTCTGGAAACTGGGTTACGCGTGGAAGCCGCAGCTGAACTTCCGCCATGAAGGCGTCCGGCATATTCTGCGCCTGATGGGGCCAGCAGTCGTGAGCGGCGCGGCAGTGCAGATCAATGTCCTCGTGAACACGAACTTCGCCGCCGGCATCCGCGATTCCGCCGGGCATGTGATGAACGGTCCGGTCAGCTGGCTGGCCTATGCGTTCCGGTTCCAGCAGTTGCCTTTGGGGCTATTCGGGATTCCCGTGGCCGCCGCCGCCCTGCCCCGGCTCTCCCGCTCTGCCGCAGACGGCAACACCACTGACTTTCGCGACACCCTCTCGCGGTCCATGGGCATGATCCTGCTGGCGACGGTACCGGCAGCGGTCGGCCTGGCGGTGCTTGGCGAAAGCATGGTGGCGCTGGTCTATCAGCATGGCCGGTTCCTGGCGGCGGATACGCGGGAGACGGCGATCGCGCTGGCAGGTTACGCGATTGGAATTCCGGGCTATGCCGCGGTGAAGCTACTCAGCCCGGCGTTTTACGCGCTGGGCGATTCCCGCACGCCGATGCTGGTGAGTCTCGGCTCCATTGGTGTGAATGCGGTCTGCGCCTATACCGCGGTGGAGGTCTTTCATCTCGGAACCGGCGGCATCGCGCTGTCACTCTCCCTGGTGGCCATTCTGACCGCCTTATCTCTGCTGGCGCTCATCTCGCGGAAGATCGAAGGCGTTCACGGCGGGGCCATTCTGCTGAATCTGGGCAAGGTGGTGATCGCGGCCAGTGTGATGTGCCTCGCCTGCCTGGTGGTGGTCCGACTGACGGCCTCAAACGGCCTGCGCGCGGCTGTCGGAATCCCCCTGGGCGCGGCGGTTTACTACGCCGTCGCCTCCCTGTTGCGAATTCCCGAAGTTTCCAATGTCCGGCAGGCATTTCTCGCGAAGATCCGGCGCTGAATCTGGCGCAGGGGCCTGTCTGGTAAACTCACGGCAAACATGCTCCCCGATATCCGTCTCGCGATCCGGTTGCAGATTCTCGACGACCGCACGGCTGTGCTGACGAAGGAAATCGCTACTCTCCCGGTGCATATTGCCGAAATCGAGAAGAAACTCGATGCGCAGAAGCGCCGCCTGGAAGCCGATAAGGCAGCTCTGGTCGCCAACCAGCGCGAAAAGAAGAAGCTGGAAGGCGACATCCAGACGCACGAACAGAAGATCACCAAACTGCGTGATCAGATGATGACCGCGAAGACCAACGAGGTCTACAAAGCGTTCCAGCACGAGATCGAGTTCTGTCAGAAAGAAATCAGTCGGACCGAAGACCTGATCCTCGAATTAATGGGCGCAGCCGAGGCCCTGGATGCGAACGTGAAGACCGCGCAGGTGGAACTGGACGCGAAAAAAAAGGACGTCGACGGGGAGAAGAAGCACGCCGAAGAACGCACCGCCGTAGACCGCCAGGAGATCCAGACGCTGCTGGCGGAACGCGCCACCATCGTCGCCGATATGAGTCCGAAGGTAGCGTCGGAATACGAGCGCATCCGCAAGGGTCGCGCCGGAGTCGCACTTTCCGAAGCCATCGCCGGACGCTGTTCGAAGTGCAACGTCGCCATCCGCCCCCAGTTCATGCAGGAGCTCAAACTGGCACAGGGCATCATGTACTGCGAGAGCTGCAAGCGAATTCTTTACGTCAATCCGCCGCAGAGTTTCGACGATCTGGTACCACCTTCGGTTCGCTCGTAACAAACCTGTTCCTGAGAAATCACGCTAGAGTGGGAGTATATGCGTACTTTTGCTCTACTATCCCTGACGGCGGTATTACTCACCGCCGCTCCGAAAAATGCCGCGGTAGATCGGCTCGGCAACGCTGCCGAGTTGCTGACCGACATGATGCAGACGTCCGATAAGGGCGTTCCGCAGGACCTTCTGAATAAGTCCCGTTGCGTGATTCTGGTGCCGGGCGCGAAGAAGGTCGGCTTTATTCTGGGCGCAAAATATGGCCGCGGTTTTGCGTTTTGCCGCAAACCGGGTGGTAGTGGGTGGACCGCTCCCGCGTCAATCCGGGTGGAAGGTGGCAGCGTCGGCTTCCAGTTGGGCGCTTCCGAACAGGACGTGATGCTGCTGGTGATGAACGACTCCGGCATGAAGCGCCTGCTGAGCAATAAGTTTACGCTGGGCGGCGAAGCGACGGCTGCTGCCGGTCCGGTGGGCCGCGATGTCAGCGCCCAGACCGATGCCGTAATGCGAGCCGAAATGCTCTCCTACTCCCGTTCGCGCGGCCTGTTTGCCGGTGTCTCCCTGCAGGGCGCCACACTTCGTCCCGATGACGACGCCAACCGCGAACTTTACGGTAAGGATATGGACAACAAAGACATCCTGACGGGCAGTGTGGCCCCGCCGGCCGCTGCGGCGAAGGTGGAAGGTCTGCTGAACAAGAACTCCAACCGCCAGAGCAAGTAACCGTTTCACTCGAAAACGACGAAACCCGGGAGAAGCCTTGCGGCTACTCCCGGGTTTCGTCTTAGGGGGGGACTTGTTCTTACTTCAGCGGTCCGAGCAGGGCCACGACACCGAGGGTCAGCGTGTTCATGCTTTTCCCGGCGGGGCTCTTGCCACGATCGAAGAAGTACTTATCGGAGGCGTCGTGACGGAATTCGAGGCGGGCCACCAGGTGATCGTTCAGCTTGCCTTCGAAGGTCGCGGTGCCTTCCTTCAGGTTCTGCGGAACACCGGTGGAGAAGCCGTCCTTATCCTTGAAGAATTCCGTGCGACCGGCAAAGGCGAAGATCTTGTTGATCTGGAACCGGGCTGCGGTGGCGGCGCCGTACCAGGTGGCGAACTTGCCGCCCGCAAAGTTATTACGGCCGTAGTCACCGTTGATGTAGAGGCTGAACTTGCTGGTCGGGTTCAGGATGATGGTGGTGTCAAACAGGTTGCGAACACCGGCGTTCGACACCAGATCCGATTTGCCCATGTAGTAGTTGGCAGCGTAGGTGTACTTTGGCTTGGTGTAGGCGAGAGTCAGACCGACATTCTGCATGTTGTGGTTGCCCCACACCGTGTTCCAGCCATTCACTAACTGGAAGCCCATCGTGAGTTCCTTGGTAACCGGCGTGGTGGTCTTCAGGCCGAAGTGGTAGTAAGGGATCGCCCAGGCAAAGAGCAGGGAGCGAGTGTAGTTCCAGTTGGAAGAGCTTTCAATGACTTCCGCGCCGGCTGAAGTAACAAACTGGCCGAAGTCGATTTCGGTGCCGTGTGCGTTCTTCGGCTTGAGGATGGCGTACATCTGTTCGAAGTAACGCAGACCCTTGTGATCCTGCGAAGCCACGTCGCCCGCGTGAATCAGGCGCATCGTTTCGCCCACGCCGATATCGGCATGGACGCCGATTACGCCATCCGACTTATCGATGACGAATTTGCCCAGTGTGAAGCGGGGCGAAGTGGAGTGCAGATTGAAGTTCTGCAGCGAATTCAGATCCGCCGTGGGGCTATTACCGTTGCGGGTCACATAGGCATCTGCGAGAGCGCTGAAGGCCCAACCCTTGTACTTCGGGGCGGGAGCGGGCGGCGCCGCGTCGGCCGGTTTTGAAGCATCAGCAGGCGCAGCCTGCGTCTGTTCCGGGGTCTCCACGGCAGGCTTCGGAGCCTCATCCGCCGCGTAGGCAGACATTACAAGCGCGAGAATACAAAGGGGTATCCGCATAACATTTCTCCTGTGGGACAAATGGGGAAACGCGGTTTGCGTTTGTACTGCCCCCACTCGAAACCCCAGTGTAAAAGTGCGGAGCAGTACAACGGAAATAGATTTTTTGTATAGCGGTTATGGCGAGTTCACCCCGAACCCGCCGTAACCGCACAAAGTCTAGATGTCGTAGTAGAGCTCGAATTCGTACGGATGCGGGCGCAAACGAATCGCTTCCGCCTCGTGACGCCGCTTGTAATCGATAAAGGTCTCGATCAGTTCTTCCGTGAAAACATCGCCACGCAGCAGGAACTGGTGGTCGTCTTCCAGGCAACTCAGCGCCTCATCCAGAGACGCCGGCATCGAAGGCACCGACTTCATTTCCTCGGGCGACAAATCGTAGATGTCCTTATCGAGCGGCTCACCGGGTTCGATCTTGTTCATCACGCCATCCAGACCAGCCATCAGCATCGCTGCGAACGCGAGGTACGGGTTCGCCGAAGGATCTGGCGGACGGAACTCGACGCGCTTCGCTTTCGGGCTGGCCGAATACATCGGAATCCGGCAGGCAGCCGAACGATTGCGGCGCGAGTACGCCAGATTCACCGGAGCTTCGTAACCCGGCACCAGGCGCTTGTAGCTGTTCGTGGTGGGGGCAATGATGGCGGACAGAGCGCGCGCGTGGCGCAGCAGGCCGCCAATGTAGTGCAGGCCCATCTGGCTCAGGCCCGCATAGCCATCACCCGCAAACAGGGGCTTGCCATCGCGCCAGATCGACT
>CANIHR010000155.1 GCA_947467185.1 Bryobacterales bacterium | reverse complement strand
CGGGTGTTTGTGAATAATCGTCCGGCGACCGTGGCTCTGCTGAAAGAGTTGGGCGCGCATTTGGGCGACATCCATGGCCAGCACGACCAGCAGTTGCTGTTTGATGCGGCGGCGCAGCTCTCGATGCTGGATGCCTATGCCGCAGTGCGGGAAGAACGCCGGGCGCTGCGGGAGGTCTACCTTGCGTGGAAGCAGGTGGGCGAGCAGATTGCGGAACTGGAGAGTTCGGACCAGGAAAAGCTGCGGCTGCTGGATCTGTGGCAGTTCCAGAGGACTGAGATTGAGCAGGCGGAGCTAACGGCGGGCGAGGACGCGGAACTGGCGGCCGAGCGGAAGGTGCAGCAGAACGCCGGAAAGCTGCTGGAAGCGGCCGGGTCGGCGTGGGAAGCGCTGTATGAGACGCCGGAATCGGCGTGGAGCGTCCTGCGGGCGGTCTCGAAGAAGCTGGATGAGCTTGCGCGGATTGACGAGACGATGGTGCCGGTCCGGCAGGCTCTGGAACCCGCGCTGATTGCGGTTCAGGACGTCGCCTATTCGCTGCGGGACTATCTGGGACGGCTGGAGGCAAATCCGGCGCGGCTCGAAGAGATTGAGAACCGGCTGGCCGGGCTGGAGAAGCTGAAGCGGAAGTACGGCGGGTCCGTGGAAGAGATTCTGACGTTCGTGGAGGACGTGAAGCGCCGGATCACGGAAGTAGAGACGGCAGGGGAACGTCTGGAGCATTTGCGGCACGAACTGAGCGCACTGGGCAAGAAGTATGCGGACGGCGCGAAGGCGTTGTCGGCACACCGGGCGGCGGCGGCGGCGAAGTTGTCGAAACGGGTGGAAGAAGAGTTGCGGCCGCTGGCGATGGAGAAGGCTGTGTTCCGGATTGCGCTGGAGCAAGTGGCCTGGTCGGAGAGCGGGGCGGATAAGGTGCGGTTTCTGGTGTCGCCGAATCCGGGTGAAGAGCCGAAGCCGCTGGAGAAGGTGGCATCAGGAGGTGAATTGTCGCGGGTGGCCCTGGCGCTGAAGGCCTGCCTGGTGGGGTCAAAGGGTGCTGCTGCGGTGCATTTGCGGACGCTGGTGTTCGATGAGATCGACACCGGCATTGGTGGGCGGGCGGCGGAAGGTGTAGCTCGGCGGCTGAAGAAGCTGGCGGCGGAGAATCAGGTGATTTGCGTGACGCACCTGGCGCAGATTGCGTGTTTTGCGGATCATCATTACCGGGTGGGGAAGCACGAGAAGGCCGGGCGGACGGTAGCGCAGCTGGATGAACTGGATGCGACGGAGAGTACGGAAGAGATCGGGCGGATGCTGAGCGGCGAGACTTTGACGCCGGAAGCAGTCCGGAATGCAGCGGAACTGGTGCGGGCGGCACGAACGGCGGCAGGGGGTAAAACCGTTTCGGCCGGAACACCGTAATATATAGGGAGGCGGGTCCAGGCGTGTGAATGCAAAGCTGCGGAATAATTTGCGCGGGTCCCGGCATCTGAGAGGTGGAGGTTTTATGCGATTCAGTGGAATTTTAGTGGGGTCGTTGCTGGCGAGCGCCGCGTTTGCGGCGACATCTTTCCCGGACCCGACACTTCCGGCACCTGCGACGACGGAGAAAAAGGCCGTGGTCGTGCTGGCAGGCGGATGTTTCTGGGGTCTGGAAGGCGTCTACGAACACACGAAGGGTGTGCTCGACACGAAGGTGGGGTATTCGGGTGGCGCGAAGAAGACCGCCACGTACCACCAGGTGAGCGAGGGCAATACGGGCCACGCGGAATCGATTCAGGTGACGTATGACCCTTCGGTGATCAGCTACGGGCAGATTCTGAAGATCTTCTTCGATGTGGCGCATGACCCGACCACGCTGAACCGTCAGCATTATGACGTGGGCACGCAGTACCGGTCGGCGATCTTCTATGCCAACGACGAGCAGAAGACGGGCGCGGAAACGTACATCAAGCAGTTGAATGCCGCGAAGGTGTTCAAAGATCCGATCGTGACGGCGGTTGTGCCGCTGGAAGCGTTCTACCTGGCCGAGGACTATCACCAGCACTATCTGGACCACAATCCCACGCAGCCGTACATTGTGGCTCAGGATTTGCCGAAGATTGAGGACCTGAAGAAGCGGTACCCGGAGTGGTACCGCAAGGAAATCAATGGAGGGAAGAAGTAGATGAACCGCCGCGAATTATTCCAGACCGCGATGACGACGCTGGGCGCTTCGGCGCTGCTGGCAGCCGCGGAGAGCAAGGGTCCGAAACAGGTAAAGATCGCCCAGTTCGACGGGACGGGCGCCGCAAAGGGAGTGAGTGTTGTGGATACAGTCGTGAAGCCGGAAGGCGAGTGGAAGAAGCAGTTGGATAAAGAGCAGTTTGAGGTGACCCGGAAGAAGGGCACTGAGCGGGCCTTTACCGGCAAGTATTGGGATAACCACGCGGACGGGCTCTATTACTGCGTCTGCTGCAATACGCCGCTGTTCGATTCGAAAACGAAGTTCGAATCGGGGACGGGCTGGCCGAGTTTCTGGCAGCCGCTGGCGAAGGAAAACGTGAAGGAAAACGTGGACAACAGCTACGGGATGCGTCGTGTGGAAGTGGTTTGCGCACGGTGTGACGGGCATTTGGGCCACGTGTTTGAGGATGGCCCGAAGCCGACAGGGTTGCGGTATTGCATGAATTCGGCTTCGCTGAATTTCACGGCTCGAACGAAGGCGTAGTTGGCCCTCTCCTTCCACCGGGTATTCTGGAGGGGTCTCGCTTCTGCGGGACCTCTCTTCTAAAACATGACACCCGAACTTCTGGCCGCAGGCTTTATGCAGTACGTGGTGTTTCTGCTGTCCACCACCTGCCACGAGGCGGCGCACGCTCTGGCTGCCAAGATCGGCGGCGATATGACCGCGTTTGAAGGCGGCCAGGTGACGCTGAATCCTTTACCGCACATCAAACGCGAACCGTTTGGCATGGTGCTGATGCCCTTGCTGGGAATTTTCACGGGTTCGGGGCTGATTGGGTGGGCCAGTGCGCCTTACGATCCGCTTTGGTCGATCCGGCATCCGAAACGGGCGGGCCTGATGTCGCTGGCTGGGCCGGCCGCGAACTTCACGATTGCGATTCTGGCGGGGCTGGCGTTGCGGATTGGAATTTCAACGGGTGCGCTGACGCGCGGGAATCTGGACGGGAGCCTCGCAGAGGGGATCACGGCCGTACTTGGGACGTTCTTCACCCTCAACCTGCTGCTGGGCGTGTTTAACCTGCTGCCGTTTCCGCCGCTGGATGGCTACGGAGCGCTGAGTTTATTCACGTCCGAAGAGGGCGCACGGAAGCTGATTGAGTGGCGCTTCAAGTTCCGGGGCTTTGCGATTCTGGGCCTGGTGCTGGGATGGCGGATTGTAGATCAGATCTACCAGCCGCTGTTGCAGTTTGGCATCAATCTGATCTACCCCAGCCGTTTTTGATTCTTAGCGGCGTTTGCGGAAAGCAAGAACGCCGAGACCACTCAGCAACATTACGACGGTACCCGGTTCCGGGGCATCGCCAAAGCCTGAGCCCTGCGGCGCGGTCAGGCGCAGAATACTGTCGTACTGCGTGAGCAGGACGGTCCCGTTGGGGTCGGCGGTGACGAAGTCGCCACGCGAACCACCGGAGGCGATCAGCAACAGCGAGTCATCCGCGCGGTCGTATTGGTAGACGGTACCGGCATTGGTGTTGACGAAGAGCTTGCCGGCGAGACCCCCAGTACCGAGGGCGACGCCATCAATACCACCCGGGATGCTTGTAGCCGAAACGAAGACCTGCGAACCACTGGTCAGGCTGAAGCCGCGGATGTAGCCGTCGAAACCGGAGGCATAGATGATGCGGTTGGAGACATCGACGGTGAGGCCATCGAAGCCGCCACTGGCGAACAGCGTGGCGGTGGGGGTGCTGGCTGCCGGGTCAATCGAATAGACTCCGGGGGAGCCACCGAAGGGGCTGGTGGCGTAGAGCAGGGACGTGACGGGGTCAGCAGCGATACCGGTGGCGAAGTAGAGGGAAACGACGTTCTGGCTGAAAGTGCCATCGTTGTTGAGACGGACGATCTGGCCGGCGGGCTGTTCGGCCAGGTAGACATAGCCACCGAGCGCCACGAGACCGGTGGGATTGCCGGAACCGTAGTTCTGGGCCGGTGTGACATCGCCGGCGTGCTGGCCGTCGGTATCAGAAAAGAGGCGGAGGTTGCCGGGATAGTCGGAAACCAGAACGCCGCCGCTGGAGGGGAAGGCAATACCGAGAGGGCCGCAGCAGACGGGACCGGTGGTGGGGAAGCCGTCAACAAATGTGGTTAAAGTGAAACCGGCGTTGGTGCCTGCGGTGGTGAGGGCCATACCGGCGTGGGCTGGCTGAGACGCGATAAGAGCCAGAACAAAGGCTGCGCCGGTGGCGAGGATGTTGCGGGTTTGGGGTTTCAAGATTTCTCCAGTGGTAATTTCACTTCAGGATGCTATTTCGCCTGACGCCGCCGACGGGCGACGACCAAGGCACCGAGTCCACCGAGCAGAGTGGCAATAGTTCCGGGTTCCGGGGTGCCAGTCTGGAAACCGGATCCGGACGGGGCGGTGAGGCGCAGAATCTGGTCGGTTTGGGTCAGTAGCAGCGTTCCATCGGGAGCGACAGAGACGAAGTCACCGCGTGAACCGCCGGAGGCGATCAGAGCACGGGCGTTGGTGGTCACGTCCACTGAGTGGATGGTACCGGACGTGGTGTTGACGAAGAGTTTCCCCGCCAGGTCGCCCGTGCCGATGGCGATACCGTCCGGGCCTTCCCCGAAGTAGCCGGAATCGAAGACCTGGCTGGCGTCGGCCAGGGAATAGCCATAGACGTGGTTGTCAGTGGCGGCGGCGTAGATTATGTTGTGGACCAGATCCAGAGACAGGCCGTCATAAGCACCCGCTTTGAAGATGCTGGCGGTGGGAGTGGAAGCGTTCGGATCAATGCTGTAGATGCCGTAACCGTAGCCCGAAGCGTAAAGGATTGAGGTAACGGGGTTTGCAACGAGGCCGGTTGCGACGGGCAGCGCGACGAGGTCGGAATTGTACGTGCCATCGGGGTTGAGGCGCAGAATCTTCCAGTCGGATTGCTCGGCGAGGTAAACGTAGTTACCGAGGGCTGCCAGGCCAACGCCGTTGTACATCCCGTAATTCTGGACCACCGCAACGTCCGAAGCGTGCTGGCCATCAGTATTGGAGAAGATCCGAACATTGCCCCGGTGCTCCGCCACCATGACGCCGCCCCCGGTGGGGAAGGCAATGCCGAGGGGACCGCAGCAGTAGCCGGTAGGGTTGAAACCGTCCACAAAAGTGGTCAGCGTAAAACCGGCGGTGGCAGCGGCAGACTCGAGAATCATGCCCGCCCTGGCAAACTGAGGCATGAGGACTACGGCCCCAAGGAGCGCAGTCCTGAAGCGAAAATTGGTCATAAGTGATGAGGAGGCGGAAGTAGTGACGATATTGGCATCGCGGTTTCCACTCTAACCCGATCAACTTGATACGGTATCCTGAAATTAAGTAACCACAGTGGACCATCTCGACCTGCTCGAAGCTGAGAGCATTCATATCATCCGCGAAGTTGCGGCCGAATTCCAAAACCCTGTCATGTTGTACTCGATTGGCAAGGATTCGTCTGTAATGGTTCGCCTCGCCCAGAAGGCTTTCTTTCCGGGGCGGATTCCCTTCCCTCTGCTGCACATCGACACAAAGTACAAGTTCCAGGAAATGATCACGTTTCGGGACGAGTTCTGTGCGTCGATCGGTGCCCGGCTGATCGTACATACGAATCAGGCGGCGATCGATGGCGGCGCGAATCCGATCGCCATCGGGACGCAGAAGTGTTGCGGCCTGCTGAAGACGCGGGCTCTGCTGGATGGTCTGGCGGCGGGTGGTTACGATGCCGCATTTGGCGGCGCGCGGCGCGATGAAGAGAAGTCGCGGGCGAAGGAACGTGTGTATTCGTTCCGCGATGAGTTCGGGCAGTGGGATCCGAAGAATCAGCGCCCGGAACTGTGGAACGTGTACAACGCCCGGGTGGACAAGGGCCAGCATATTCGGGTGTTCCCGCTTTCGAACTGGACCGAACTGGATGTGTGGCAGTACATTGAGCGCGAGAACATTCCGATTGTTCCGATGTACTACGCCAAGCCGCGGCCGATGGTGGTGCGTGGGGGGTCACTGGTGTCGGCCGAGCAGGAATTCATGCTGCTGCCGGGCGAGAAGACCGAGATGGTGATGTGCCGGATGCGGTCACTGGGTTGCAGTCCGTGTACGGGCGCGATTCGGTCGGAAGCCGACACGATTGAAAAGATTATTGACGAGATGAAGCTGGTGCGACGGTCGGAGCGGGAAAACCGCGTGATCGACCATGACCAGGAAGGTTCCATGGAAATCAAGAAGCGCGAGGGCTATTTCTAAAATGGCGATGACACTTCTGCGATTCTCCACGGCCGGCAGCGTGGATGACGGCAAAAGCACCCTGATCGGGCGGTTGCTTTACGATTCGAAGGGCGTTTACGAAGACCAGCTGGCAAGTGTCGCCAAGGCTTCCGTAAATTCCAGCGGTGGCGTGATTGACCTGGCGCTGCTGACCGATGGCCTGCGGGCAGAGCGTGAGCAGGGCATCACGATTGACGTGGCGTACCGGTATTTCTCGACGCCGAAACGCAAGTTCATCATCGCGGACACGCCGGGCCATGAGCAGTACACGCGGAACATGGCCACGGGTGCGTCGACGGCGCATCTGGCGATCATTCTGATTGACGCCCGGAACGGGGTGTTGCCGCAGTCGCGGCGGCATGCGTTTATTGCGAATTTGCTGGGGATTCGGCACTTCGTGGTGGCGATCAACAAGATGGATCTGGTGGATTGGGATCGTGCGGTTTACGAGAAGATCCACGAGGAGTTTACGGGGTTCCTGCACAAGATTGGCGCACCGGAAGCGGTGTTCATTCCGATGAGCGCGCGCGATGGCGACAACGTGGTGGAGCTGAGCCCGAAGACGCCCTGGTTTACCGGTAAGGCGCTGCTGGATCACCTCGAAACGGTGAATGCGGACGAAGATCTGGCGGCAGCTCCGGCGCGGCTCCCGGTGCAGTATGTGGTGCGGCCGGACCTCAATTTCC
Source organism: Bryobacterales bacterium (assembly GCA_947467185.1). Taxonomy (GTDB): domain Bacteria; phylum Acidobacteriota; class Terriglobia; order Bryobacterales; family Bryobacteraceae; genus BOG-234. The sequence continues at coordinate 5,802 of CANIHR010000155.1, read as the reverse complement.
GCGGGTTCGCGGGACAGGTGGCATCAGGGACCTTCCGGGTGGGCGAGGAAGTGCTGGCCCTGCCGGCGCGGCGGCGTTCAAAGATTACGCGGATCGTGACGTGGAATGGCGATCTGGAGAGCGCTTATGCGCAGCAGTCCGTGACTTTGTGTCTGGCGGACGAGATCGATATCAGCCGCGGGGATTTGATTGTTCCGGCGGACCAGGCTCCACATGTGGCTCGGCGGTTCCGCGCGAATTGTGTGTGGATGAATGCGACGGCACTGGAACCGGGACGCAGTTACTTCATCAAGCACACGTCGCACCAGGTTCGGGGCGTGATTCGCTCGGTGAATTTCCGGATGGATGTGAACTCTCTGGAACGTGTGGGCGCGTCGCGGCTGCAGCTGAATGAGATCGGTGAGATCTCGATTCAGACGCACCATCCTTTGTATTTCGACCATTACGCGGACAACCGGATCACCGGCGCGTTCATCATCATCGACCCGCTGTCGAACGAGACGCTGGGCGCGGGGATGATCACCGGGATCGAGGGTAAGGAAGAGGTTCGGGGTCAGGTTTCCGAGGGCGAGCGGTCGGCACGGTTCGGGCACAAGGCGGCGGTGGTTCTGGTGGAAGACACGGGATCGGCGTATCTGCTGGAGCGGGAACTGTTCGATCGTGGAGCAAACGTGGCGGTGGTGGGTGTCGCTCCGGCGAATTCGGCGTCACTGGCGGTGGCTGGAGGGATGATCCTGATTGTGACTTCGGGTGCGGCTGCAAGCGCGATTGATCTGAGTGGGCTTGCCACGCATGAAGCCGTGCAGCATCTGGAGCGTCGCGGAGTGCTGATCAGCCAGGAAGAACAGTTGCTTGAGGGCGAAGGAATTTAGGCTTCGCCGCGAGAGAAGTATTGAGGGCCCGGTGCTTCAGGCACCGGGCCCTTTTGCGTGCCCTCGGGGCAGTTTGGGCAGCCCGGGGCATCGAGAGAAGAGGCATGGCGAAGAAATTGTCCGAATCATCTCAGTCCGCGCGGCTGAAAAGCATGAGCTCCGAAGATATCAGGAACAGAAGACCGACTGACAAGGAGCGACAGACGTGGGCGCGAATCACCGCCAATCAGGCTGCGGGGATCGAGTCGGCTTCCAGCCTGAAGCTCATTCCCCGACTCACGGACGAGCAACTGGCGGCTATGATCCGCTTGCGTGACGTCCGGCCCCGGAAACAGGCTGTTAGTGTTCGCCGGGACGAGAGTGTGATTACATGGCTGAAGTCAAAGGGGAAGGGTCATCTGACGCTAATCAACGATATTCTTGCCAACATGATGGAAGCTGAGAAACAAGCTCTGCAGGGGCGTTAGACAACTTGCCCGGTAGCTACGAGAAACGCCCCGTACACAACAATTACGAGCAGTAAAGCGCTTCCCAACAGCAACAACCGCGCTATTCCGCGTCCGAAACAGGCAAGGCCGATCACCAGAAATAAGGAGTAAAGCCGCACCAACCCCAGTACCTCGTTTACCGCACCAGCAAAAGAGACCCAGACCAACGCACAGGTGAGGGTACAGACTGCATTGGCTAAAAGGCCACAATAGAATAGCGGTCGTCAAATCCCCAAAAGCGGGGGCTCGAGTTTTCGCTGGTAGCGCCACGCAAGCCAAGCCAACACCATTGGAAAAAGGGACAGGAGAATCGCAAGGTTCGCCACCATATTTCCATATTGGCAGGGCATGCTCATCTACATGACAGCGCCCTGACAAAAAAGCCCGGTGCTTTCGCACCGGGCTTTCGTTTGAGTTGTGAGCCTGCTTAGCCGATTTCGACCGAACGTGCCAGCTTCACAGCCGGGTTCGACATCAGCTGATCGAGAACATCCTGTGGGACCAGGTTATCCGTTGAAACCACCGCAATCGCTTCCAGCGGTTCGCCGGAGTCGCGGCGACCGAGGGAGAAGTTGGCGATGTTGATCATGTTGGACCCGAGCACCGAGCCCACGTGACCGATCACGCCGGGAACGTCCAGGTTCTTCATGCAGACCAGCGGGCCGGTCAGCGGCGCTTCGCAGTAAATGCCGTCCACCTGCATCAGGCGGGGCTTGCCGAGCACAACTGCGCCTTCCACCGTCGTCAGCGAAGAATCGGTTTCGATTTCGAGGCGGACCGAGTCTGCGTGGCCGGACTTCTTGTCGTGGACTTCGGCAACCGACCAGCCGCGGTCGGAGGCAATCTGCATCGCATTCACGACGTTGGCGCGGGCGGCGGTGGAGCGGTTCAGGACACCGGCCAGACCCGCGTTGCGCAGGAGAGTGGTGTTCATGTCGGCGATCCGGCCGAAGTAGGTGAGGCGGATGGTGGTTGGGTTGCCCGTCAGGAGGTGGGCCGAGAACCGACCGAGGCGCTCACAGAGGTCGATGAAGGGGGTCGCCGCCTTGTACTGGTCGGGCGAAAGCGACGGCATGTTGACCGCGTTGATGGCGACGCCGTTCTGGAGGTATTCGACCATCTGTTCCGCGATGCGGACGCCGACGATTTCCTGGGCTTCTTCCGTGGAACCGCCGATGTGCGGGGTGGCGAGAACCTGGTCGAGGCTGAAGAGGGGGAACGAGGCGTCGGTCGGTTCCTTCGCGAACACGTCGAGCGAGGCGCCGGCAACCTTACCGGATTCGATGGCGGCCTTGAGGGCGAGTTCGTCCACCAGTTCGCCGCGGGCGCAGTTGACGATGCGGACGCCGGTCTTCATTTTGGCGAAGGCGGTTTCGTTGAGGAGCTTGTCGGTTTCAGGCGTGAGCGAGACGTGGACGGTGATGTAGTCGCTCTGGGCGTAGAGGTCGTCGAGCGAGAGGAGTTCCACGCCGAGGTCACGGGCGATGCCGGAGGTGACATACGGATCGTAGGAGACGACGCGCATCTCGAAAGCACGGGCGCGACGGACCACTTCACGGCCGATGGAGCCCAGACCGACGATGCCGAGGGTCTTGCCACGGAGTTCGCTGCCGAGGAACTTTTTCTTTTCCCACTTGCCGGACTTGGTGGAGGCGCTGGCCTGGGGAATCGCGCGGGCCATGGAGAGCATCAGCGCGATGGTGTGTTCGGCCACGGAAACGGCGTTGCCGCCGGGGGTGTTCATGACGAGAACACCGGCTGCGGTGGCAGCCTGGAGGTCGACGTTATCCACGCCAACACCGGCGCGGCCGACAACGCGGAGCTTGGGAGCCTGCTTCAGGACGTCGCCATTGACCTGGACGGCGGAGCGCACAACGAGGGCTTCGCAATCCGCCAGGTGCTTTGCATATTCTTTGGGGTTCGAAACGATGACGTTCCAGCCAGCCTGGGCCTGGAAGAGTTCAATGCCCGCCTGGGCCATGGGTTCTGCGATTAAGACGTTCATTTATGCGGCCTCGATGCCGGCAACAAGGCCGACGAGTGTAGTAACACGTACCAGGCCCGCCGAAAGGAGGCGTTGCTTGCTTATGTACATGTTAAGGAAGTAGAGTCTTTAGAATATCAAACATATGCCTTTAATCGACCAGTTGCAGAAAGACCTTGTGGCCGCCATGAAGGCCAAAGAGGAACTTAAACTCGGCGCAATCCGGATGATTAAGACCGCGTTGCAGAAGGCACTCTCGGTGGACCCCTCGAAACCCCTGGGCGAGGCCGCTGAACAGCAGTTGCTGAAGAGCCTGGTGAAGCAGCGGATCGACTCGGCGGAGATGTTCCGCAAGGGTGGCCGGGAAGAGCTGGCGGCGAGAGAAGACGCCGAAAAGCTGATTATCGAAAGCTACCTGCCTGCTTCGGCGTCAGAAGAAGAGATGGCGGCGGCGGTGGAAGCGGCGATTGCCGAAACCGGAGCCACGACAGCGAAGCAGATGGGCCTGGTGATTAAGGCCGCGACGGCGCGTTTGGCCGGCAAAACGGTGGACGGCCGCGTGCTGAGCGAAAAGGTGAAAGCGAGACTACAGTGAGTCAACACAAGCCGTTTGTCCCTCCCGGCCTGAAGATGAGTGAGTTCACCCTTCGGGCGACGCTCATCGGGCTGGTAATGTGCGTCGTCCTGGGGGCGGCGAATGCGTATCTGGGCCTGAAAGCGGGGCAAACGATCGCGGCTACTTACCCGGCCGCGGTGATCGGCATGGCGGTTCTGCGGCTCTTCAAGGGTTCGATTCTGGAAGAAAACATCGCACGAACGGCGGGGTCGATTGGCGAATCGGTAGCGGCGGGGGCGATTTTCACGATTCCCGCCTTTGTGATTTCACGCAGTTGGGTGAACTTTGACTCGGCGGGTTCGTACTGGAAGTCAACCGCGCTGATGATTGTTGGCAGCGTGCTGGGCGTGTTGTTTGTCTCGCTGATCCGGCGGGCGCTGGTGGAAGACGATTCGCTGCCCTTCCCGGAATCGGTGGCGGCGGCACAGATCCACAAGGCTGGCCAGGTGGGTGCGCAAGCGGCGAAGTACCTGTTCTACAACATGGCTTTCGGGAGCCTGGTGTTCCTGACTAGCGCGTTTGGCGGCTTCGCCACGGAGCGTGACTGGTTCTTCACAATTGGAAATCCGAGCAAGACGGCTCTGCGGCTGGGAGCGCTGGGGAGTAAGAACATTCTGCCTACTGGTGGCGTGACCGTGTTCTCCGGGCCGTCGATCAGCCCGGCGTACATTGGCGTGGGGTATGTCATCGGGCCGCAGCTGGCTTCGCTGAACTTCTCCGGCTCGGTGATCGCATGGGGCCTGATGATTCCCCTGCTGATCTACTTCCTGGGACCGCAGTTGCAGGCCTTTCTACCCGCGAACCACACGGACGAGAGCTGGCTGGCGCTGGCGAACGGCGTTTGGCGCTTTATCGTGCGGCCGATTGCGGTGGGAACCATGCTGACCGGTGCATGCTTCACCCTGTTCAAGATGCGCAAGGCGCTGTTTGGCGGGATCGCAAGGGCGTTTAAGGAACTGAAGGCGGGGCAGCCGCCGATTGAGCAAACGGCGCGGACCGAACAGTATATGAGCTCGCGAATCGTGCTGGCCGGCATCTTCGTGGTGTTCCTGACCATGATTGCGCTGTACTTCTACCTTTCCGGCGGGATTGTTCCGGCACTGACAGCGGCTATTGTGATGCTGGTGGTGGGCTTCTGCTTCGCCACGGTTTCCGGTTATCTGGTCGGAGTGATTGGCTCTTCGAATAACCCGATTTCGGGGCTGACCCTCTCGACGCTGATTATTGCAGCGCTACTAATGGTGTCACTCGGGGTTTCCGGCGCCAGCGGTGTGATCGCGGTGCTGGGCGTGGCGGCGGTGGTCTGTGTCTCGAGCGCGGTGGCGGGCGAACTGCTGCAGGACTTCAAGGTCGGCTACATCATTGGCGGTACGCCGCGCAGCATCCAGATTGTGGAGCTGATTGCGGTGGTGGTGGCTTCGGCGGTGATGTACTTCCCGCTGCTGGCTCTCCACCAGGGTAATATCAACACGGGTGGCATCGGGTTTGGCGATCCGAAACTGCCCGCACCGCAGGCGGGACTGATGGCCTCGCTGGCGCAGGGCATTGTGGGCGGCGACATGGCGTGGCCTCTGATTGTGGGCGGCATCCTGTTGGGCGTAGCGCTGATCATGACGGGCGTGAAAAGTCCGATGCTGGTGGCGATTGGCATGTATCTGCCGATCGGGACGACCTTCGCGATCTTCGTGGGCGGCCTGATTCGGTGGGCGACGGACGCGATTGGCGCGAAGCGCGGTTTGAACGAAGGCCAGAAGACGCGTGTGGAAAATGTGGGGGTATTGGCGGCTTCCGGGTTAATTGCCGGAGAGGCTTTATCGGGCCTGGCGATTGCCTGGTTCAACT
>CANIHR010000154.1 GCA_947467185.1 Bryobacterales bacterium | reverse complement strand
GGCGCTCTTATCAAAACCCTGAACCCCGCTACCGGCGTGGCAATTGAGACCACCGCGAACACCTCCGGCTTTTACGCCATCCAGGGTCTGGGGGCAGGCGTCTATACGGTTACCTTCAGGGCTCCTGGCATGAAGAACTCCGAGACCACTCTGACCCTGCAGAACGGTCAGGTTCTGATCCTGAACCGGCAGATGACGGTTGGCGAGGTTTCAGAAAAAGTCACGGTGAGCGCGGAAACCATTCAGCTGGCAACTTATGACAGCGGTACGGTCAATACGCAGCTCGACGCCGCCCGCATCGAACAGCTGCCGCAAAACGGCAGAAGCGTGCTCGGTCTGGCCCAGAACACGGTTCCCGGCCTCGAAGCCGGCGGTACCCGTGCCAATGGCCTGATGGGCGAGGCGATGGAATATTCGCAGGATGGCGCACCCATGACCAACCGCAACTTCGGCAGCGCCGGCAACACGGCGCAGTCCACTCTGCCCGATCCCGACGCGGTGCAGGAAGTGCGTTTCGAAACGATGAACTCCAGCGCCCAGTTCGCGACGCCGGCCACCGTGCTTCTGACCACCAAGTCCGGCTCGAACCAGATTCGCGGCTCGCTGTTTGAAACTGCGCGCAACAACTACTTCGGTATCGCCCGCGCCCGGCAGGATCCAGCCAACCTGGTTGCTCCCCAGCTGATCCGTAACGAATTCGGTGGTTCGGTCGGCGGCCCCATTTCCATCCCGAAACTCTATGACGGCCGCAACCGGACGTTCTTCTTCTTCGCCTTCGAACGCTTCTCCCTCCGCCGGGCCAGCCAGCAGCTGATGTCGGTTCCCACCGTGGCGATGCGTAACGGCGATTTCAGCGGCCTGGTCAACAGCGCGGGTATCCTACAGCAGCTATACGACCCGAATTCCACCCAGAGCGCAGCCCAGGGTTACGCGCGTACCCCCTTCCCGAACAACCAGATTCCGATCTCGCGGATGAGCCCGCTGGCGAAGACCCTGTACGCGGCGACTCCGCTGCCCACATCGAGCGACAACCCGATGGTGAACGTCAACCTGACTGGTCCGAACCCGACGCAGCAGACGGTGCCGAACTACACGACCCGTCTGGACCACGTGTTCGACGAAAAGAACCGGGTATATTTCCGCTTTACCGATATCCGCCAGACCCAGCAGGCTCTGCGGAACTATCCGTCCAACTCGCCGGCCAACATTGAAACTTCGGAACTGAAGGCGGGTTCCACCGGTTACCAGCAGATTCCGGTGCAGACCATCTCGGGCGCCATTGGCTACTCGAAGACGTTCTCCCCCACCTTCTTCTCCGAAACCATCGCCAGCATGCAGTGGCAGCGCATGTATGTGCAGGGCAACGAAGCTTCGCTGGGCAATTTCGAGAAGCAGTTCGGCCTGCCCAACAACTTCGGCAACGTCGGGTTCCCCGATATCGGCGCGAACCTCTTCATGCCGTATGGCGGTTCGCAGTGGTACTACGGGATGAGCCAGCGTGTTTCCACGATCGACGAGAACCTGAACAAGATCTGGGGCAAACACCAGCTGGCGTTCGGCTTCCGTTTCCGCCACGAACACTTCGCCTACCTCTCGGATCGCTCACCCGACCAGATCGCTTTCACCAATCTCGCGACGGCGGTCTATGACCCCACCACCGGGGCGAACTACGGCGCTCGGCCGAACACCGGCAACCAGAATGCGGACTTCTTCCTCGGGGCCGCTTCGAGCTACAGCCAGCGCCTGAACGCGCCGTTCAACATCAGCTCGCTTCGCGAGTACGACTCTTACATTCAGGACAACTGGCGCGTTTCTTCGCGGCTGACGCTGAACTTCGGTCTCCGCTGGGAAGCCCACAATGCGCCCCGCGCCTCCAACGATTACATGGTGGCCTTTGACGCGAAGAACAAGGCGCTGGCCTTCCCGAAGGACCTGAACTACTACGTCAAGGCCGGCCTGACGACCGAATCTCTTCTGACCAACCTGCGCAATCTGGGCGTGAAGTTCGAAACTCTCAAGGAAGGTGGCATGCCCGAGCGTGGGTTCAGCGCTGCCAACTGGAATTTCCTGCCCCGGATCGGTTTTGCCTACTCTCCCAGCTTCGGCTGGAACGGGACGGTCGTTCGCGGCGGTTATGGCGAATACGTCTACCCTGTGCCGGTGCGGAACTCGATTCGCTATCTAACCTCCAGCTATCCCTTCACGGCAGCTTATTCGCAGAGCTACACCTCGGCCGCTCAGTCTCCGGACGGCTTGCCGAATTATCTGCTGCGTGCGCCCCAGGGCGTCGTTGCCGGGCGCAATTCGTCCGGTGTTGTGGATACGCAGTCGACGACGGCTCTTCTGCCCGGAATCGGTACCGGCACCGTGATCGCCGCCGACTATCCGCCTGCCCGGGTGCAGGAAGCGAACTTCACCATCGAACAGCCCTTCAAGGACGGTTCGGTGTTGCGCGCTTCTTATGTGTTCACCCACGGCGAGAATCTGGATCAGAACCTGCAGTTCAACGACGCCCCGTCCACCTACGTGTGGCAGGCCAAGACCGGCACGACTCCGCCGACCGGAACCTTCGCCGGCGTTGCAACCCGGCCCTATGACAACCGGACCTGGGGTGGCATCACTCAGTCCACCAAGCTGGGCTTCTCGAACGATGCGGCTCTGCAGCTGAACTACCAGCGCCCGTACCGGAAGGGCTTCGGCTACCAGGCCTTTTATGTCCTCTCCAAGGCCTACCGCGTTGGCGGTAACACCTTCCGCGACAACGTCGTCTACCCCGCCGAACTGTACGCTCCGGGCGTGATCCCGAAGGGTATGGAAGTGGGTACCCTGCTGAACCCCAGCCGTGAATTCAACCGCTGGCAGAACTACCGCATGGACACCGCCATCCCCCTGCACCGTATGACGTTCAATGGTCTGGCGGACGTGCCGTTCGGTAAGGGCCGCCGCTTCCTGAAGAACTCCAACCGCTTCGTCGATGCCATCCTGGGCGGCTATCAGGTCGCTTTTGTCGGCACCATGCTGTCGCAGGGCTTCCAGGTGGGCAACGGCAACTGGGGCGCGACCAACCAGATCAAGGTTTACAAGGACAGCCAGCCCGTCACCGATTGCCGGTCCGGTGTCTGCCGTCCCGCGTATCTGTGGTTCAACGGCTACCTGGCACCGACCGTCATTAACGCCGCCTCGCGTGGTGTCAATGGTGTGCCGTCCGACTATCAGCCGTACTCCGCCCCCATCAACAACACGCCGGGGACCGCGAACTTCGGCAATAACAACGTCCTGCAGACGCTAAGCAACGGCCAGACGGTGAACACCGCCTACAATCCGGGGCCGGCCGGTGCCAATCCCTTCAACGCGATGGTCCTGCAGGGCCCTCGCAACTTCCAGGCTGACATCTCGATTTACAAGGAGTTCAAATTCGGTGAACGATACAAACTCCGCGTGAACGTGGACGCCTTCAATGCTTTCAACATTCAGGGCTTCGTCAATCCGAACGCGACCGACGGTATTCAGTCCCTGCAGACGTCCTACTGGACGCCTCGTCAGGTTCAGTTCTCCGGCCGTTTCTCGTTCTAATCAGCGACTGCCAAACTCCAACAGCAACCGCGCCGCCTCCTCACGGATGGCGGCGCTTTTGCTTGCGGCGGCCTTTGTGAGATACGGCATGGCCGCTTCACGCGCTCCTGTCAGCGCGAGGGCCCGCCCCAGACCGAGGGTGGCTTCTTCCGACTCTGGTTCCAGCCTCATCCACTCACGGTAGTGGGGCAGGGCGGTGGTGGGCTGATTCTGCGCTATGAGCAATTTCGCAAGCAGTTCGTGCGCGGCACTGAACTGCGCATCCGACTTGAGTGCCGCTTCCAGTTGCACTCGTGCCTCATCGAACTGCTGCGCTCTGCCGAGTGCCACCGCGAAGTCGTAGCGCAGCGTTGCGTCGTTCGGGCGGAGCCGCAGTGCCCGCTCGAACTGCCTCCGCGCCTCGGCAAAGGCGCCGGTTCCCGCCAGCAGATTCGCCAGATTCGCGTGGGCATCCACATAGTCCGGCTGTATCCGGATCGCCTCACGCAGTTCCGCCTCCGCACGTGTCCGATCACCGGAGGAAAGCAGGGCGGTCCCCAGATTGCTGTGCGGTTCCGGCAGGTCCACATTCAGTGAAACGGCCCGGGTGAATGCCCGGACGGCATCCGGCATCCGGCCCTGCGACTGATAAGCCAGGCCCAGTTCGTTCCACACGGCCGCGTTCTTTGGGACCGCCTCGGCGGCGCGCTCCATAATGCCGACGGCCTCGTCTGTCCGGCCCGCCTGTCGCAGCGTCTTGCCCTGGCCGAGTTGTGCGACGACCAGCTTTGGGTCACGACGGAGGGCTTCGGCATACGCTTTCAACGCCTCTGGTGTCTTGCCGCTTTTGCGCAGCGCCTCGCCCCAGTGAAAGAAGAACTCAGCACGTGCGAACGGGAACCTTTGCAGCGCCGCGGACAGGCGCTCCGTGCCCTGCTGTATGTTGCTGCCCTCGATGACCTGTGCGAGCGAGGTGTAGAGTTCTCGCGTGGGCGAGGCGGGAAGATCCGCCGGGTAGTACAACGCCACTTCGCCCCGGTAGGCTGTGCTGCCCTGCTCCTGGCGCTCAGGCCGAGCGGCGAGCAGGTCGCCCTCTGGTTTGTGACGCTGAATGAGATGGTCGGTGGCAACGGCGTGGACCACATCCTCGGTCCGCCGTTTGGGCATGTGACAACCCGCGCAGTCAGCGGCTGTCGTATGTTTACCGGACGAGACTGCCTGTGCGAAGTCCGGGCCGTGGCACTTTCTGCAGGCGGCTTCATACTGCTTTGCCGCCTTCTCGCCCCGGGGGATGTCGTGTACGTTGTGGCAGGTGCTGCATTCGAGGACTCCCTTGCTCTGCAGGAAGCACCGGGACTGCCGCAGCCTGTAGACCGCGTTGACGATTTCGAATTTGTCCTCCCGCCCTGTTCCGGGCGCGTGGTCGAAAAACAGCCAGTAATTGCCGAGGGGCTCGCCAGGCCGGTAGTCGAAAGGTCCCCGGTCATAGCGGAGGAGTGAGTTCGGGAGGGGGAAGCTCGTGGTTTCCAGATGGCACTGGATGCAGATCTCCTCGCGGCGCTCCCGGCTCAACTTAGCGGGATTCACAATCGCACTGCGGAGCTGCTCCCGGGTGGCTTTGCCGGAACCAGCCAGGTCCACATGCTTCTTTCCCGGCCCGTGGCATCTCTGGCAGTCGATCCCCTCCGGTAGCGGATCCAGATACACCGGTTCGGCGAAGGCCTGCTTATTACCCTCCGGAATCCGAGGGTATCCGTTATGGCAAGACATGCAGTCGTAGGAAATCTCCCGGCGAAAGCCTTCGTGATCCGGGCGGTCATAACCCGGATTCATGGCCCATTCCCCACCTTTATCGGCATACCATCCGAGGGGGAGTTCCAGCAGAGTCTTTCGCGGCGTCAGTGAAAGGAAAGTTCGGGCGTGATTTCCCGAGCCGATGATGAAGTCGATCTCCTTCTCCATCACATTCGTCTCACGACCATTGGCGTCGGTCTGGTGGCGTCTCTGAAGAAACCGACTGCCCCGCCGCAAGACCTGGAAGGTACTTTCCGACGGCTCGTGGACGTATTCCGCGCGGCCCCCCGCCACCGGCACGTTTTCCGCATTCGGACGGGAGAACGACCGTCCCATTCCGGTCAGGCGGTACGTCTCCGCGATGCGCGCGTGACACTGCGCACAGGTGCGGGGGGCGGCGTATTCGGAGGTGCCATCTTCATTGGTCCGTGGCGGTGCCTGCGCGGTGGTGAGCACCGCGCAGAAAACGATAATCGCTGAAAGCCTGCTCCGAATTTCCAGTGGTCTCCGCTCCTTTGGCCGACGATACTTTCTCTGGCCCGAGCGATTCTAACATGCAGCAGAGTGGCTGCTTGACTTCCAGGCGTGCCCTCGGTATTATTTCGGCAGCGATTTCTCACAACCCCCGGCCGTGCTGCCGGTGCGTTTTCCCTCAGGCTCCCGGTTCGCAGCCGTAGCATTTTGCGTCGCAAGTCTCCCGGCGCACCCCCTCCCACCTTTGATCAACCAGGAGTATTCACTCCGGAGATTTCATTCATGTCATTGACGCTTAAGACTCAGGAATCCCTGCTGGACCGGGGATATTCGCGCCGGCAGATCAGCCGGATTTCACTGGGAGTTGCCGCCGCTGTGCCGTTCTTCAGCGAGTTCGCGCAGGCTCAGCAGATAGCCCGTGCGGGCGCCGGGATGCGCGGACCGCGCGCCTTTGATCCCGAGGCAATTGTGATCTCGTCGAACGAGAATCCGATGGGGCCGTGTAAAGAAGGTATTGAAGCGATGGCCAGGGTGGGGCCGCTGGGCTGGCGGTATCGGCCGCAGGGCGAGAACCTGGAGTTTGAATCGCTGCTGGCGAGCACGGAGAACGTCAAGCAGGGGTATGCGGCCGGGTATCCGGGGTCGAGCATTCCGCTGGCGAGCTGCGTGCCGGCGTTTACGTCGCCGACGCGGAGCTGGGTGATGGCGAGCCCGGGATACGGAAGCGGCGCAGGCCGGTTTGTCGGGAATAAGGTGGTGAAGGTTCCGCTGCGCGCGGATTATTCGCACGACGTGGAAGCGATGATTAAGGCCGACCCGAAGGCGGGCGCTTATTACATCTGCAACCCGAACAACCCCAGCGGGACGCTGACGCCGCGCAAGGATCTGGAGTACATTCTGGCGAATAAGCAGAAGGACGCTGTGCTGATTGTGGATGAGGCGTATGTCCACTTCGCGGGTCCTGAGAATTATTCGACGGATCTGGTGCGGCAGGACAAGGACGTGGTGGTTCTGCGGACGTTCTCGAAGATTTACGGCATGGCCGGACTGCGGGCGGGTGCGGCGTACGGGCGTCCGGACCTGCTGGCGAAGATTGCGGATTACGGGCGCGGCGGGAATCTGCCGGTGACGGCGACGGCGTGCGCGGCGGCGAGCATGAAGGTGCCGGGGCTGATGAAGGAACGGCTGGCGATCAACAAGAAGAATCGCGAGTACACGTATGAGCACCTGGATAAGATCGGGGCGAGCTACATTCCGTCGACCGCGAACTTCTTCATGATGTCGGTGAAGGGTTTTACGGGGTCTCAGATCGGGACGGCGATGGCGGCGAAGAAGGTGATGCTGGCCGGGAACCGGTGGCCGGAATGGCCGCAGCACATTCGCGTGACAGTGGGGACTTTCGAAGAAATGACGAAGTTCAACGCGGCGATCGCGCAGGTGATCAAGGAAGGTCCGGCGAAGGGGTAAGCTACGTCGCTAAGTTTGGGAACAGGGGAGGCGGCCTGCGGGTCGCCTCCCCTTTTTTGTGCTTACGGGATCGCCAGCCGCGCAATGGCGTCTACGTGGATGGCGGCGCAATCGACGAGCGGGATGTTGCTGGTTTGTTCGTTGAAGGCCAGAGCGAGATCGGTGCCTCCGAGCATGATTGCCTCGGCGCCCTGTTCGTGAATCAGCTTCCGGCAGGCGGCGTTGAAGACGGAACACTGCGCTTCGGTGACGGTGCCAGCCGACGCCATGGCTACGTAGGCCTGATGGACTGCGTCGAGTTCCGCGCCGTCGGGCGGAATGACCTCGGCGGTGGTGATGCCGCCGTAGAACCGGGTCTCCATCACTGTGCCGGTGCCGAGAATTCCGAGGCGTTTTAGACCACGCGCTGCGACCGCCTGGCTGACTTCGGAGATCATATTGACCACGGGAAGCGGCGATACGGCGGTGAAGGCGTCGATGCAGAAGTGTCCGGCAATGGAAGTGACAACGACACACTCGGCACCGGCGGCGACCAGGCGGCGGGTGAGGCGGGAGTAAATGGTAACCTGGGCCTCCGCATCATTGCGGGACAGGTTTTGGAGGAGAGTGGGCGTGTCGGCATGCACGATGGTGAGTTCGAGCGGTGTGTGTCGGGCCGCGAAGGTGGCGATTAGTCGCCGGTAGTAGAAATCCGTTGCTGCGGGGCCAATGCCACCGATGAGGCCAATATGCATCTTCACCAACTCCCTTCGTTTGATAGTACCGGCAGTCGCGAGGCGGCGTCGTGAAGTTGGGTGTTTTCGCCCATATCCGGTTAACAGTTGACGTAAGTATTAGATTTCAGGCGGCTTTCGTGTTGGCTATCCGCTTGCCTCTAGTGTCGCGAGGAGATTTGTATGGACCGCCAGCAGACACGCAGGGAATGGGTTCTGGGTTCCACCGCGGCAGCGGCTGCCGCTTATCTGGGGTTTCCGTCGCGGGCTCGCGCGGCGGCTCCGACGGCACCGGTCTCGGTGGTCCGGTGCAGGACCTACGATCCCGCGGAAGTGCTGTCCGCGATGGAGAAGTTGTTTGAGCAGATGGGCGGGCTGAGCCGTCTGGTGAACAATAAGACGGTCTCGGTGAAGGTTAATCTGACGGGGAGCCCGACGGTGCGGCTGGGCGAAAACCTGATTGGCGATACGACGTATACAAATCCGTTTGTAATCGGCGCGACGGTGCATTTGCTGGGGAAGGCCGGGGCGAAGCGGATCCGGCTGCTGGAGAGTCCGACGGGGTCGGGTGAGCCGATTCCGGAATTTATCGCCAGGGCGAACTGGGATCTGAATGCGATTCTGAACGCGGCCAAAAATGTTGAGTTCGTTAATACGAATTTCCCGGGGGCGAATGGGAAGTTCGCGCGGTTCAAGATCGGCACCGGCGGTTATATCTTTCCGGGGCTGGATCTGAATCCGGCGTATATGGACTGCGATGTATTCATGAGTCTGGCGAAGATGAAGGAGCATTTGACGGCGGGGATTACGCTGTCAATGAAGAACTGCTTCGGGATTACGCCGTGTACGATTTACGGGAACGGGGCGGGGATTGACGAGCCGTCGCTGACGGTGTCGGGCGGGCGGCAGAACTGCTGCCATACCGGAAGCCGGGCGCCTTCGAAGAGCGCTCCGCAGGAGAATGATCCGACGACGCCACGGGATGGCGGGTATCGGATGCCGCGGATTGTGACGGACGTGTGCTCGGCGCGGCCGATTGACATCGCGATTGTGGAAGCGGTAAAGACGATGGCGGGCAGTGAACTGGCGCGGGCGGAGAACCAGTTTTTATCGCCAGGGTTGATTGTGGGCGGCACGAACTGTGTGATGACGGACGCGGTGTGCGTCGGGCTTATGGGGTACGACCCGATGGCGGATCGCGGGGTCGCGCCGTTTGAGCGCTGTGACAACACGCTGGCGCTGGCGGAGGCTATCGGGATGGGGACGCGGGATCTGCGGCGCATTGAAGTGCGCGGGGTGCAGATTGCGGATGCGCGGCTGAACTTCCCGGAATTGCGGAAGATGCGGGCGGCGACGCAGCCTGGACAGGGTCGGGGTCAGTGGGATGGAGTGGCCGGGGCGACTCGCCCGGCGAGGCCGTGATTAACGCGCAGTTGCTGTGGGTGGCGACTGGCGGACGAACGTGTAGGCGTGGCGGAAGGTAAAGGGCTGGTCGGCAACCGCGGTTTCGCGGATGATTTCGAGGATGTTGCGACCGACGCGGAGGGTGGTGCGGACAGAAGCCGGTGCGTTGTTTTCGGTCCCGGTTCCAGTGAGGGTGAGCACGCCGCGACCCTGACGCAGGTCGGCGAGGCCCACGATTTCGTAGCTGTCTTCCACTTTGCCGGCCTTGTCGAGAATGGAGTAACGATTCGCGGCGGCATCGATGCGGACCGTGGATACCTCTGTGACGGTTTTTGTGGGACCGTCGTCGTAGAGATAGTAGAAGGCGAGGTCGTTGCTGGTGCCGGCTCGTTGAATCGTCAACCAGGTGGGCAGTTTGACGCGCTTCGTCGAGGTGGCGGGTTCCGAATAATCACGGTATTCGAGAATGCCAGCCCAGGAACCGCGGAGCGCGTTCGGGAGTTCGGTGGCCGCGGGTGGCTGCGCGGCGGTTTGCAACGACAGGCAGAACAGGATTGCAAGGAGGGTCCGGGGCATAGGGTTAGTGAGTAGTCAGTGAGACTGCGAGGGCCAGTAATGACTTGATGCCAGGAACGATACTACTTGCTTCAGCAAATTCTTCGAGGCGGTGCGGCAGGTGTTCGAGGGCGGTGCCGACGGCGACGGCGGGGATGCCCATGGCCACGGCGATGTTGGCGTCGGTAGAGCCGACATCTGACGGTGTGATTTCGGGGGTACCGGGTTGGCGGAAATAGTTGGCTGTGGCGAGGGCGGTCTGGACGACGGGCAGGTTCAGACGTTCGGCCTGGGGGCGAGCCTTTCCATAGTCGATGGCCATGCCGGTTTCCATGCGGAAGCCGACGCTTTCCTTTTCGGCAGCCTGTTTGGCCGTGCCGACGACGGCGGTCGCGAGTTTGTCCTGCGTGGTGCTGTCGAGGGAGCGGAGGTCAACAGTGAACCAGGTTTCGCGGGGGATGGCGTTGATGACGGTGCCTCCGCCCATCATGCCGACGTTGATGACCGGGAGTTTGAAAGTGTCGAGGCCGGGGGCGACAGGTGGCAGGGGGATTTCGTACATGCCACTGATGGCCTTCGCGAGGGCTTTGGAGGGGCTCGCCGCGCCGCGGCTTTCGAGAGTGTGGGCACCGGGGGAAGTGTAGAAGAACTTGTACTGCGTAATGCGGAGCGCACCGTACCAGACCTGGTTTGAACCGAGGTCGACTGCGACGAACATGTCGGGTTTGTAGCCGCTGTTTTCGAGCCAGAATTTCGCGCCGAGCAGGCCGACTTCTTCCTGGGATGAGGCGAGGAAGATCAGGTCGCCTTTGGTTTGCACGTTGCCGCGGTTGAGGGCGCGGAACATTTCGAGCGTGGCCATCAGGTTGGAGGTGTCGTCACCGACGCCGGGGGCGGTGAGGTTGTCGCCTTCGCGGCGGACTTTGATGGGCGTGGATTCGGGAAAGACGGTGTCGGTGTGGGCGGCGAAGACGACTGTGGGGCCTCCGCCGGTGCCTTTGCGGACGCCCGAGATGTTGAGCATCTTGTCTTCGCGGATATCGGTGAGGCCGAGTTTTTCCATTTCGGCGCGCATGTAGCGGACGCGGGCCTGTTCCTTGCCGGAGGGCGAGGGGATTTCGACGAGGCGAATCCACTCATCGACGATGCCGGTGGCACGGTCATCCACGGACTGGAGGGCTTTGGCGACGGCCGGCTGTTTGAGGAGGTCGGGCTGGAACCAGTTGGTCTGGGCCGTGAGGCTGGCGGCGAGGGACAGGAGCAGGGTGGCGGTGGCCACGCGGGTGCGCATGGGGTTGATGGTAGCGCGTCAGTGGCTGCTGCAGGAAGCGCCGGTTTTGCTGCCGCAGGTGCAATCGAGGCAGCCGTGGTCGGCGCAGGTTCCGCAGGCTTTGGTGACCTGGGTGCGGAGGGCTTTGCGGGCGCGGTGGATGCGGACGGCGGCGTTCTCGGGCGAGATTCCGGCGTGCTGGGCGAGTTGGTTGAGAGTGCCTTCTTCGAGGTCAACGATGCGGAGGGCGTCGGCGTATTCCGGTTTCAGGTTGCCCAGGAGGTCGGAGACGCAGCGGCAGATTTCCTGTTCGATTTCGTGGGCGGGATTTTCATGATCGACGAATTCCTGTGCCCAGGCGTCGGAGGCACGGGTGGAGGCGGCGCGGCGGCGGTAGTGGTCAATGACGGAGTTGCGGAGGAGGCGGTAGAACCAGGCGACGATCTTTTCTTCGGGTACCTCGGCACCGCGTTCCAGACCGCGGACGAAGGCGGTTTGCAGGATGTCTTCCGCGGTGGCACGGGACTCGACGCGGCCTTCGAGGAAGGAGAGAAAGTGGCGGTGCCCGTCGACTAAACGGGCGATGGCTTCAGGCGAGAGGGTGGGGGGAGTCGATTCCGGAACGGCTGCGGGAAAGTTCACAAATTCAGTGTAAGGTTTCCGGAGGAGGTGCGTCAGCACTGTTGAAGCGCCGATGCGCTGCAGAAAACGGAGCAAAAAAATGACCAATACAACGAAGAACGTGAACAACAAAGTGGCTGACAAGAAACCGGCGACGTGCTGCCAGACGTGCGATTGCGGGACGTGTTCGTGCGGCTGCAAGCCGGGTGCCTGCCAGTGCTCGGTGAGCAAGTGCCAGTGTGGATGCCAGGTCGCTTAAGGGAGCGGTGATGTCGAACAAACTGCTTTTGGCAACGGCTGCCTGTATGGCGGTGATCGGAAGCTGGACGCTGGCGGATGCCGCCAGTGTCCAGCTGGACTACCGGGTTCTGGCTACGACCCGCATGTCCACGATGGAGAAGGAACTGAACGAGGCGGCGGGTAAAGGCTATCGGTTCAGCAAGGTGATGGGTGGGAAGACGGCCGCCGGTGGTCAGGAAGTGGCGATCGCTGTGGTGAAGTATGCGGCGGCAGTGGAGTCGGTGGTTCCGGTGTACAAGCTGCTGGCGACTACGCGGACCTCAACCATGCAGAAGGAACTGCAGGAGTGGGCGAACAAGGGGTATGAGTATCTGGATCAGACGGTGTTTCAGATCGTGTTTGGCGACCAGGTGGTGGTGATTCTGGAACTGGATCCGGCGCGGACTGGTGCGCCTTCTCGGTACCGCTTGCTGGCGACGAGTAAGACTTCGACGATGGAAAGGGAACTGCGGGAAGCGGGTGAAGACGGCTTCATGCTGCTGGGATTCACGGTTGGCCGGACGGAGTTTGGCGGGGAGGAAATTGTCTCGATACTTCGGAAGGCGTTCCGGCGGAACGAGGCGAACTGATGGAATACCTGGTCGGTTTATTGCTGGCACTGGGGGTGTGCGGTCTGGCTCTGTTGACGGGGCTGGACCGCAGCCGCAGCTTTTACGCCACGATGGTGATTGTGGTGGCGACGTACTACGTGTTGTTTGCGGTGATGGGAGCACCGACGCAGGCGCTGCTGGTGGAGATCGCGATTGCCGGATTGTTCTCGGTGCTGGCGATTGTGGGGTT
>CANIHR010000153.1 GCA_947467185.1 Bryobacterales bacterium | reverse complement strand
CGCCGACCGCCAGGCGATCTTCTCGGTGTTTCCTCTGCTGCAGAGTTCCATGCACCTGACCAACGTGCAACTGGGTCTCCTGGGCTCGGCATTCGCGTGGGTCTACGGCCTCGGTGGCATGTTCGCGGGCGCCATGGTGGACCGTATCCGGCGCAAGACCGCAATCCTGGGTGGCCTCTACGTGTGGAGCATCATTTGCGCGGCGACAGCCGCTGTCACAGGCTTCCGAGGCCTGTTTGTGATGCGCGCGCTTGAGGGCATGGGCGAAATGTTCTACTTCCCCGCCTCGATGTCGCTGGTGAGTGATTATCACGGCCAGGCAACGCGCTCACGTGCCATTGGCATCCACCAGACCAGTGTGTACGCGGGCACCATCGCCGGTGGTTTCTTCGCCGGCCTGATCGGCCAGGTGTATGGCTGGCGCTGGTCGTTTGTCGTGTTTGGCGGCCTGGGAATTCTGCTCGGATTTGTACTGAACAAGTGGCTGCTGGAACCGGTGCGTGGCGCGGCTGATAACGAAGAAACGCGGAACATCCCGCTCAGAGAGGGCCTGCGGCAGATCTGGTCGTCGAAAGCAGCAGTCCTGCTGATGGGCGCATTTTGCTGTGCGAATTTTGTCGCGGTGGTGCTCCTGACCTGGATGCCCAAATTCCTCTTCGAGCGCTTCCACATGAGCCTCGCCATGGCGGGCCTGAGCGCGACCATCTACGTTCAACTCGCAAGCGCGGTGGGGTCCCTGGCGGGCGGATGGCTGGCCGATAAGTGGCGTGCGAAGACTGCCGGCGGACGTATGCTGGTGCAGGCCATCGGCGTCTTCGGCGGAGCGCCCTGCGTGGTTCTTTGCGGCATGACGCAATCGCTCAGCTGGCTGATCGTTTCCCTGACCGTCTGGGGCCTGTTCAAGGGCCTCTACGACGCCAATATATTCGCTTCGGTATTCGACACAGTTGGCCCGGAAACGCGCGGCACAGCGGCGGGCTTCATGAACACCGTGGGCTGGCTGGCCGGTGGTGGCAGTGCGCCCCTGGTGATCGGTCTCGTGTCAGTGAGCCAGGGTTTGGGCCCAGCCATCGCTATGGCTTCGGGCGTGTACGTTTTGGCGGGGGTGTTGTTGCTGCTGGCGGCGCGAGCGGCTGTGAAAACGCCTTATCGGCCCATTTCGATTGCCCCTCTTTGATCCGCAGAGTACGGTTCACCGGAATATTTGTCCAGGTCTGTGTTTCCCCGCGCGGCCACTGCACCGTCAGCTTTTCCACGTGGTCCGCTTTGCCGACGCCGAAATGAGAGGTGAGCGAGTTCTGCGAGTAGTAACTGCCGCCGCTGACCACTTCGCTCATCTGCTTTGAACCGGCCGCTTCAACGGTGACGCGTGCGCCGATGGCACTGCGGTTGGAAGTAACCCCTTCCAGGTCGATGGCAATGGCATTGCCTTTGGGTCCGCCGTTGGTCAGAACCGATGGGCGTTCGTTCATGTTGACGATGACGATCTCGGGTCTCCCGTCGCCATCCAGATCGCCCACCGCAAGGCCACGCGCGGGGCGCAGCGAAGTGAAGGCAGGCCCTGCCGTGGCCGTCACATCAAGGAATCTCCCGTTGCCCAGATTGCGATAGAGCAGCGTCTTCTGCCGGTAGGTCTCGCCAACAGCGGAACGGTCGATCTCCGGGTACACATGGCCGTTGGCCATGATGAGGTCAGGCCAGCCGTCTTCGTCCACATCGATGAACGCCGCCCCCCAGCCCAGCAACAGATTCTTCCCCAGACCCGCCGGCTCCGAAACGTCTTCGAAGAACTTACCGTCCTCATTGCGATAGAGCGAAGGCCGGTCCCCGGAAAAGTTCGTCTTCGCAATGTCCAGCAGGCCATTGTGGTCGTAATCGGCCACAGCAATACCCATACCCGACTGCAAATGGCCGTCGGCATTGTACGCGACGCCCGCCGCATCACCGCGCTCTTCAAACGTGCCATCGTGCTTGTTGCGATACAGCAGGCTTGGCGTCTGATCGCACGCGACGTAGATATCTGGCCAGCCGTCATTGTCAAAGTCCGCAGTGACAACCCCGAGACCGTAACGTCCGCCGGGCGCCAAAATGCCAGCCTGCTGCGACACATCAGTGAACGTGCCGTTGTGGTTGTTGTGATAGAGAACGTTCATCGCAGTGGGCAGGCCAACAGGCCCGCAGAAGGCCATCATGCCTTTCCATTCGCACCCTTTGCTTTCACCCGGCTTCGGCGTTTTCGCCAGATCCAGATTCACGTAGTTGGCGACGAACAGATCGAGAAACCCGTCTTTGTCGTAGTCGACAAAAGCGCAGCCGGCGCCCCATCGAACGCCACTCGTCGGGAGCCCGGCAGGCGCTGTGATTTCGGCAAATTTCCCGTTCCCCACATTGCGGAAAAGACTGTTGTAACCGTAGTAGGTAACCAGCAGATCGGGATTGCCGTCGTTGTCAAAATCGCCCGAACACGCGGCCTGCGCCCAGCCCGAGCGCGTCAGCCCCGCCTGCTGGCCCACTTCGGTGAAATGCCCCTTACCGTCATTGCGGTAGAGCGGCGAGCGCACCGGGGCGGCACCTGCCTGAAACGTGGTCCCATTCGCGATGAAAATATCATTCGCGCCATCCCGATCGAAATCGAAGATCACAGCGCCGGTTCCGGTACTTTCCAGGATGTAATCTTTCTTCTCCTTACCCCCAAAGATGTTCGGAGAAGTGACCCCCATCTGCACCCCGACATCGGTGAAGCGGAGGGGTGGCCCGTCAGCGCCGAGCGCCAGAGAGAGCGCGACTAACGCAGCGACCAGAAGATGCTTTTTCATTTGGAAGTCCCCATCTGGCGAAGAAGTTGTGTAGCCTGTTGAGCGACGCTGGCATCGCGCCCTTTCGCTGCTTCCCGAAGATGTTCTTCGCTGCCCGAGCGGTCCCCCTGCGCGGCCAGAACCACCCCGAGCCGCAGATGCGTGCGCGCACTCTCCGGACGAAGTTCCAGGGTCCGGCGATACTCCGCCGCAGCCTGCGGCAACTGCCGCTTCTGCTCAAAAATACCACCCAGAAGGTCGTGCGCTTCGGCATAATCGGCCTTCAGCCGGAGTGCCGCTTCCGCCCGCTGCTGGGCTTCTTCCATGCGCCCGGCGCGAGCCAGCGCCAGCGCAAAATCAAACAGATGCGTCGCCGACGAAGGCCGCAGTTTCACAGACTTTTCGAAGTTGTAAATGGCCTCGGCCGTCTCGCCTTTTTGTGACGCCAGCCGCCCCGCGATGTCCCACGCGTCCTCGTCGTAGGGATCGATTCGGAGCGCATCACGAAGCGCCTCCGCCGTCCCGGTGAGGTCACCAGCCTGGAGCGAAATCTCTGCCAGCGACCGTGATTTACCCGGCAGTGTCGGGTCCAGGTCAATCGCCTTCTTCAGCTTGGCAACGCCAGCCGGAACGCGTCCGGCAGCGGCTTCCAGCAGTCCATATCGGTACCAGGCTTCGGGGTCGGACGGCGCCAGACGAATAACTTCCTGCAGCAGATCTGCGGCGCGAGTCGCCTTACCCGCACCCAGCAGCGCCGTCGCGAGGGACCGCATGGCCCGCACCGAATCGGGCTGCAGCTTCAGTGCCTGTTCGTACGCCGCCACAGCTTCCGCATGTTGTCCCTTCGCCTCCGAAGCATCCCCCAGCACCAGGTAAAACTGCGGATTCGCGGGCTTTTGCGCGGCAACCTCGCGAGCCAAAACCGGCAACCCGGCATCCGTGTTGTTCCCCAAACCAACCTGCGCAACAGCACGATACAACGCGCCCTCACCAGTCGACGGGAAGGGGACCGGGTGGTAAGGCACAACCTCCCCGTGGTACGTGTCCATCGACGGCGGCGGCAGTTCCGCCAGCAGGTTGCGCGCAGGCAGTTTGCGCTGAATCAGGTGATCCGTCATCACCACGCGCGGAATGTCCTCAGCCCGTGTTTTCGGCATGTGACACGTGATGCAGTCCGCACCCGACGGGTGCTTGCCTGTCCGTACCAGCAGGCCAATGGCGGCGATGCTTCCCTGCCTCGTGTCATGACACTGGCGACAGGCCTTCGAATACTCAACCGTCGCGGCCGCCCCCCGGGGCACGCGGTGCGGATCGTGGCAGGTCTGGCAGGTCATGTTACCCGCACTCTGCAGAAAACAGCGTGATTTCCGCAGACGATAGGCAGAACTGACCACCTCAAACTTATCGTCATGACCTGTGCCGGGCGCATGGTCGAACGACAGCAGAAACTCCCCCAGCGCCTCGCCCGGTTTGAAAGAAAACGGGTGGCGATCAAATCGGACCAGCGTTGCCGGAATACGGGTACTTGTCGTCTCCAGATGGCACTGCATACAGACATCCATGGCGCGTTCCGGGCTCAGGCGAGCCGGGTTCACAATGCTGGCGCGAATCCGAGCGGGAGTGCCCCCGGCCGTCGTCACCACCCGGATATGTTCCGCCCCCGGCCCATGGCAGCGCTGGCAATCGATCCCCTCAGGCAGTTCGCCAGAGAACACCGGATCAGCATCCGGCGCCGCGTTCCCGGCAGGAATCTGCGGCAAGCCGTTGTGGCAAAACATACACTTGTAGGAAATAAAGCGCCGGGTAACAGGGTGGTCGTTATCCGAGCCAGGCGACATCCCCCAGCCCCCCGCCCGCCCCGGACCGGGATACCAGCCCAGAGGTAGCTCGATGAGCGTTCCGGCAGCAGTCCTGTGAAGATACGAACGAGCGTGGTTGCCCGACCCCATCACGTAGTCGATGCGCAGTTCCTCGGCGTTCGCCTCTTTGCCGTCAAAACCGACCTGCCAGCGCCGCTGGAAGAACTCATTCCCCCGGCGGAGCATGGCGAAGCGCGTGTCCGACGCCGCATGGTTGAACTGGTTCTGCCTGTCGTACGCCTCGACGGTATTCGCCGGGGTCGGCTTGAAGAACGACCGGCCCATGCCGGTCTTCGCATAGTCTTCCGCGATTTGCCGGTGGCAGGTGGCGCACTGTCGGCTGTCAACGTACCCGGGAAGGCCGGGAGCAGGAGCGGTCTGAGAATAGGCCCCGCCGATGGCAATCAGGCCGGCAACCACGACCGCGCCGAGGACAAACAGGAGACTGGAGAATGGCGTGCAGCGTTTCAACTTCACTCCGCAGGGTCAGAGTGACCCCAAATCGAGGGGCCTCAACCAGAGTATATGGGGCAAGCGAGCCAATCGAAAGGTGGGGTGGTACCTGCTTAGCCCAGTTTTCCATTTTTGGAATTCAAACTTGAGACGGAATCCCACCAGCACAGCCATACCAGTACCAGAACCCGGGAATATAACGATTCAAAGGAGTTATGGGCCCATCCGCCATTTCTTGATAACTCCTTTAGAACTTCCAATTCCCATACGCAACACCCAACGAAATCCGCAATTGCGGTATTGCGCTTTTCCGCCCATAATTGCGCCAAAACCCTTGATTCTATTGACCCACGATGATAAATTTGTACGGTCTATCCCGCATGTCGCGGGTAGGGGAGATCTATGCATCGTTTTACCGTAGGGCTGCGTGCGGCCTTTATCTCACTGTTTCTTGCGTGCGCAATGTTTGCGCAACGCGATCTTTCAACCCTCGTCGGAACGGTCACTGACTCGACCGGCGGCGTAATCGCCAATGCCAAGGTGACTGTCACCGAAACCGGCACTGGCCTCGTTTATGCACTCGTCACCGGACCCTCCGGCGACTTCACCCGCCCGGCACTGAAACCTTCCACCTATACGGTCAGCGTTACCGCGCCTGGCTTCAAGAAGGCGGAACAGAAGGACATCCTTCTCAAGTCCGGCGAACGTACCGGTGTGACGATTGCTCTCACCATCGGTGACATCGGCCAGACGGTCGAAGTCAGCGCCGCGGCCCCCCTGCTGCAGACGGAAAGCACGCAGGTTGGCGCGAACATCAACGCCAAGACCCTGTCTGACGCTCCGCTCGGTGGTCAGCGCAACTTTGCTTACCTGGCTCGTCTGTCGCCCGGCGTTCTGCCCGCAGAACCCGGCGCCCGCGATTCCGCCAACGGTGGTTTCTCCGCCGGCGGCGTTCGCTCCAACGGTCAGAACAACTTCCTGCTGAACGGTGTGGACAACAACGTCAACACAATCGACTTCCTCAACCAGACGTCTTACTCCGTTGGTCCTTCCGTGGAAGCGATCGGCGAAATGACCATCATGACGAACGGCTTCAACGCGGAATATGGCCGCGCGGCCGGCGCTGTGATCAACGTCAACCTGAAGTCAGGCACCAATCAGCTGCACGGTAGCCTCTTCGAGGTTCTGCAGAACAAGGAACTGAACGCGAACAGCTGGACCAACAACACGGCCGGCAAGGGTCGTGGGCCGTTCCGCCAGAACCAGTTCGGCGCCACCGCTGGTGGTCCGCTCAAGAAGAACAAGCTCTTCATGTTCGGTGATTACCAGGGCACCCGCATCGCCTCCTCGGGCGGTATCCAGGGCCTCGGCTTCCTGAACTCCAATGCGACCATCCCGACCGCTGCTTTCAAGACCGGCGACTTCTCGAGCCTCCTCGGCGCGACGGCCACCGGCACCGACTCCAACAACAACCCGATCCAGTTCATCAAAGGTCAGATTTATGACCCCGCGTCGACCGTTGGTGGTGGTCTGAACCCGATTTCCCGTACCGCCTTCCCGGGCAACAAAATCCCGACCAGCCGCTTCGATCCGGCCTTTGGCAAGATCGTCCAGCTGTTCCCGAACCCCAACCAGAACGTGATCACTGGTAGCCAGCCCACAGGCGACTACTTCTACAACACGGCTGGCTCGCAGGTTACCGATCAGGGCGACGGTCGTGTTGACTATCGTCTCTCCGATAAGGACAGCCTGTTCGGTTCCATCAGTTGGGGCAACACCAGCAAGACCCTCGTCGCTCCGTTCCCCGGTGCGCTCGACAACTCCGGCTTCTCGGGCGTTGGCGAACTCGACCTGAGCCGCAACGCGCAGCTCAGCTACACCCGTGTGTGGACCCCCACCATCGTGTCTGAAACCCGCGCCAGCTTCACGCGTCTGGTTACGTCGCGCGTCGGTGCCAACCCGGATGCCGATCTCTACTCGCAGTTCGGTATCGGCGGCTACAACCCCACCCGCAACTACCTCGGCAATGGTGGCCTCCCCCAGATCAACGCCAGCGGCTACACCAGCTTCGGTGGCGCGCAGTGGAGCCCGACCCTCGAATACAACAACGTCTGGGACTTCGTCCAGAACTTCGCCATCAGCAAGGGTACGCACGCCATCAAGATGGGCGGCGAATTCCGCGATGTGAAGTTCCCGTTCTTCCAGGTTCCGTCCCCCCACGGTGTGATCAACTACAATCCGGCTCAGACCGCCTTCCCCTCGGCCAAGGCTTCTTCGCTCGGCCCGACGGTTGGCAACAGCACGGGTGACGCGATCGCGTCCGCTCTGCTCGGCCAGATCGACAACTCGAACATCTCCACCACCAACTTCATCTCTTCGCAGAAGGTTGCGTGGGCGGGTTACTTCCAGGATGACTGGAAGGTCAACCGCAAGCTGACTCTCAACATTGGTGTCCGCTACGAACTGCTCTCGCCGATCAACGAGCGTTTTGCTCGCCAGGCGAATTTCGACCTGCAGAACATGACCCTCTACATCCCGAAGGGCAAGCAGCAGGACCTCCCGCTGCCTCCAAACTTCGCGGCGGCGTTCCCGAACGTGAAGGTGGATCGTGGTTCCGTTTCCAGCTACCTCATCCCGTGGGATAAGTGGGATATCGGCCCCCGCATCGGCGCCGCATACGCAGTGAACAACAAGACCGTTCTCCGCGTCGGCTACGGCATCTTCTACGGTGGCGAAGAAAACCAGGGCGGCAGCCCGAACCGTGGTGAAGGCGTGCCCTTCAACCAGTCGACCTCGATGGTTCGTACCGCTGGCCAGGTCTCCTCGTTCATCGGTATCTCGGATGCTCTCTGCACGGGTTGCAACTATATGCCCGGCGGTCTGACCGGTGGTTTCCCGTCGAACCCGTTCAACCTGAACGCCACCATTTCTTTCCGTGGCGTGCAGTCGAACTTCCGCAACCCGCTCGTTCACAAGTGGAACGTGATGGTTCAGCGCGAACTGCCGTACGACATGGCCCTCGAAGTTGGCTATGAAGGTAACCACCAGGCTCACCAGCTGATCCTCGGCAACACGGATACCTTCACCAACCTCGGCACCACGAACTCGGCGATCACCGCTGATTCGCGCCGCTACATTAACGCTGCCTGCGCCACCTGCCAGTCGGTTGGTACCGGTCTCTCCATGACCGTTTCCAACGGCTTCGGTAACTACGCTGCTGGTTCGGCGAAGCTCGAAAAGCGCTTCAGCCGCGGTCTGCAGTTCCTCACGGCCTACACCTGGAGCCACGCTCTGGCCAACGCCGGCACCTCCCTCTCGGGTTCCAGCAACATCGGCTTCCCCGACCCGAGCAACTGGGCTTCCGGTTACTCCAGCGCTTCCTGGGACATCCGCCACAGCCTGACGACGTCGTTTAACTACGACGTGCCGTTTGGTAAGGGCAAGACCTTCGGAACCAACATGAATAAGGTTGCCGATGTCCTCATCGGTAACTGGCATGCCAATGGCATCCTCTCCATGCGTACCGGTGTTGCCTACGGTCTGAATGGTACCTGTCAGGGTGTCTGGGGCCGTTGCGTCCCGGACGTCATTGCCGGTATCAGCCCCAACCAGGCTCCTTCCGGTGGTCGTCGTCCGGAACAGTGGTTCGACATCTCCTCCTTCAAGATTGCTGCGCCTCTGACGGGTGGCAACCTTGGTCTGCAGGCGATGACCGGTCCGCCCACCCGGACTCTGGACTTCTCGCTGTTCAAGGATTTCAACATCACTGAACGCTACAAGTTCCAGTTCCGCAGCGAAGCCCTGAACTTCACCAACAGCAACCAGTTCAGCATTCCGACCAGCCAGAACGTGGCCGACGCGAGAGCGTTCGGTGGCAATGGCAACTTCGGAAAGATCGTTTCAACCATCGCCGGTACCGAACGTCGCGTTCAGTTCTCGGTTCGGTTGTCGTTCTAAGCAAAAACTGTACAAACCAACAAAAAGGGCGGCTCGCTTCGGCGAGCCGCCCTTTTTTTATCTTCTCTCCGGTATTCGCCCCGAAGACCCGGCGGCCGTACGGCAGCTCTTCCTCGCCTGAACTCAGCGCCCGGTTCCGGCAATCCCGGCCTGCATTTCCAGCAGCAGTTCCTCGGTCGTCTCCCAGCCGATACACGCATCCGTAATTGAGACCCCGTACTTCAGCTCCGGACTGATCGCCTGGCTCCCCTCATGCAGGTGCGACTCCACCATCATGCCGATAATAGCCCCGTTCTCACGCATCTGCCCCGCCACATCCCGGAACACCACCGGCTGCCTTCGGTAATCCTTGGCGCTGTTCCCGTGACTACAGTCGATCATGATCCTCGCCGGCATGCCGGCCGCGGTCAGCTTCGCCACCACCGCCGCTACACTGTCGCTATCGTAGTTGGGCTTGTCGCCGCCGCGCAGAATGATATGCCCCCGCGCATTGCCCGTTGTCGAAACAATCGCTGTCCGCCCGTTCTTGTCCATCCCGAGGAACGTGTGCGGAGCCTTCGACGCCCGGATCGCATTCACGGCCGCATCGATATTCCCGTC
Organism: Bryobacterales bacterium; assembly: GCA_947467185.1. Classification (GTDB taxonomy): domain Bacteria; phylum Acidobacteriota; class Terriglobia; order Bryobacterales; family Bryobacteraceae; genus BOG-234. The sequence goes on along the minus strand of CANIHR010000153.1, from coordinate 3,379 downwards.
CGTGGTGTTCTTAAAGCCCACCGGCATGGAAAGGCCCGAAGCCATCTCCCGGTGCGTCTGAGATTCCGTCGTCCGCGCGCCGATCGCCGACCAGGCGAGCAGATCCGCAAAGTACTGGATGGTGATCGGATCCAGAGCCTCCGTCGCTGTCGGCATGCCCATCTGGGCTAACTCCACCAGGAGTGCCCGAGCCTGCGTCAGCCCGGCTTCCATCTCGAACGTCCCATTGTGGTGCGGGTCGTTGATGAACCCCTTCCAGCCCACCGACGTTCTCGGCTTTTCGAAGTACGCGCGCATCACAATCAGCAGCTTGTCGCATCGGTCCGCTACCGCCTTCAGGCGCCTCGCGTATTCCAGCGCCGCCCCGGTATCGTGAATGGAACAGGGTCCCACCACCAGCAGCTTCCTGTCGGACCTTCCGTCCAGGATCCGCTCGATTTCGTGTCTCGCGTCCAGAACGGTCTTGCGGCCCCGGCCTGTCGGGAGCTTACTCATAAGCTCTTTGGGAGTAATGATGGGGTGGTAACCCTGAATGTGTTGGTCGAAAGTGCGTTCCATGCTTGTTTGGCTTCCCCGGCGAGCTCCTGCAAAGAGCAGGAACCGTGCAGCGTCATGCCGGCGCCAAAACTTCAGCTCTGAGGCGCCGCGCGGGGATGGTACCCGTCATACGGGCCGCTCCATCCACTATATAGAGTCACGCTCGACGACGACCCTGTCGACGCCAAAGTACCCGACCCGGCTGCCCCTTTTTCTGTGAGATCTAACTTACTTTGCTTCGCGCGCCGCTTTTTCCAGTTCGGCGTGTTTCTCGCGGGCTACCTTCGCTTCTTCTGGTTTGCCCAGCCGGTCATAGACCCGGGACAAACGATAGTGCGTGGCGGCATCATTCGGACTCAGCGCTGCGGATTTTTCAAACTCAGCAGCCGCTTCCGGGAACTGCCGCAACCTGTCCAGCACCGCCCCCAGTTCAAAGTGCACAGCGGGGTCGCGATCGTTAATCGTGAGCGCCTTCCGCAGCAGGGCCACCGCCATTTCCGCTTCCTGGGTCTGCGCATTCAGCGCTTTCGCATGTAGGTAGTAACCGGCGTAGTTCTCGGGATTGGCCTTCTCAAAAGCCAGAAACGCATTCGCCGCTTCCGGCAGACGCCCCGGGATCTGGTCCAGAAACTTCCCCAGAAACAGGTACGGCTGGGGGATCTCCGGCGCCAGCGCAATGGTCTTCAGGAACGCGGCAGCCGCTTCATCAAATCGCCGCAGCCCGTAACAGGCAACCCCGAGCGCCAACTGCAACTGCGCACTGTCCGGCAGTTTCGCGGTCGCCGCCGTCAGGATCGGAATCGCCTCGGGAAACTTTGCCTGCTGAAGCAGCGGCTGCGCCGCTTCAAAATAGAGAGCTTCCGCCCGCTCCCGAGCTGTGGCATCTTTGGGAGCCAGAGCCGCAACACGAGCCTGCATCTCAGCCGCCTGAAAAGTCTGTCCGGCTTCGTTGTAGTAAACGGCAAGACCACCCAGCACTACACCGTCTTTGGCCCCCAGTGCCGCAGCCTTGCCAGCCGCCTCGTTCGCCAAAGACGTCTCATTCAGCCTGCGATACGTCTGAGCCAGAGCCAGCCACGCGCGGCCATTCCCCGGAGCTAACTTCGTCGCCGCCACCAGTTCTGTACGGGCCGTGTTCAGGTCATTGCGCTGCAGCGCCAGCAGCCCCGCCCGAAACGATTCTTCGAACGTGGCCGACGCAAGCAACAGAAATATGGGAGCGATCAACACCTGTCTCTACTGTATGAAACAAAACCGAAAAAGTTGTGCAGGAAAGGTCAAGGTTCCGTAACAGGGATCAGGCGATCGGCTGCCAGGTCCTTCAGAAGCTGTCTCGCACCACCCGGCCAGGTGATCTCCACCTGATCTACCTTTGCAGCCGTGCCCAGCCCGAAATGCAGCCGGAAGTCACTCTGTGACAGGTATCCTCCCCCACTGCGAACCTCCGCCGTCTGCGTCAGCGGGCCCGCGGTCACCCGAACCTTCGCACCAATGGCGTTGCGATTCGACTTCACGCCCGTCAGCTTCAGCGTAAGCCAGTGCCCGCCCGGCTTCGTCGCCTGACGCAGCAGGGACGGCGCTTCGTTCTGGTTGTTGACCAGCACTTCCAGCGACCCGTCATCATCGACATCAGCGAGCGCGAGGCCACGCGAGGAGTGGGGAGTCGTAATTCCCTCCCCTGCCCGCTCCGAAATGTCCATAAAATGGCCCCTGTCGTTGCGATACAAAATGGCGCGCTCCCGGTACCGGACATCGATCCCGAGTTTGTCCACTTCGGGGAATGCATGGCCATTCACCAGCAGCAGGTCGAGCCAGCCATCATTATTGAAATCAAGAAAGCCGCAACCCCAGCCGACGAACCGGGTATTCTGTCCCAGGCCCACCTCGACGCTGGCATCCTCGAACTCGCCCTTCCCCCGGTTGCGATACAACGTCTCCAGTTCATCGGAGAAGTTGGTCCGAAAGATGGACGGCAGACCATCGTGGAGATAATCACCCGCTGCCACCCCCATCCCTGAAAGAGCCTTGCCGCTTTCATCCAGCGCCGCGCCACGCATCAGAGCCTCTTCGGAGAAGGTTCCCTCACCCTGGTTCATGTACAGAATCGACGGCGTCTGGTCGCAGGCAACATAAATATCTGTCAGGCCGTCGCCGTCAAAATCCGCCGTCAGCACACCCAGCGAATAGTTGCCATTCGGTTTCGCAATCCCACTCGTTTCCGAAACATCGCGGAACGCCCCGCCCTCGTTGTGATACAGCAGGTTCCGGTCAAACGGCAGCCCTCGTGGACCACAATTCACGGCAATCCCGCGATAGAAGCAGTACGGATTCGCCCCCGGCTTCGGCGTAGAATCAAAACCGAACTTCAGGTAGTTCGCGACGAAGAGATCCAGTTTCCCGTCATTGTCATAGTCCAGAAAGGCACAGCCCGAGTTGTAGCGAACGCGGTCCTGCGTCAGTCCAACCCTCGCCGCGACGTCCTCAAAGCGCTTCCCTCCGACATTGCGATACAGCGCGTTCTGCCCCCAGTACGTGACCACAATGTCGGTATAGCCATCGTTGTCGTAATCGCCCGCGCACACGCCCTGCGCCCAGCCTTCGCGCGTCAGGCCCAGTTCCGTCGTCGTTTCGCGAAACTTCCCCGCCCCTTCGTTGTGATACATACGACTGGGCGAACCCGGCCCCGAGAGCACAAAAGCATCCGGTCGACCGTCATTGTCATAGTCAACAAATGCCACGCCACTCCCGGTGGTTTCGATAATGAACTGTTTGCTCACGGTGCCGCCATTGGGCACCATACGCGTCAGGCCGGCCTCCCGCGCAACATCGACGAATCGGGGCG
>CANIHR010000152.1 GCA_947467185.1 Bryobacterales bacterium | reverse complement strand
TCTCTATCAAATCCGTCAATCATAAAGGGCTGGATTTGCACCTCCACATGCCCGTGGAACTGGATTCCGCCGAGCCCGCCCTGCGCTCAGCCCTTCGCAAGCGCCTCACGCGCGGCCATGTCCAGGTGATGGTCCATTTCAAGCGCACCGGCGGCAATACGTCGTCCATGGCTATCAATGAGCCAATGCTGCGGGCCTGGCTCGACAATTTCCGCGCCGCCGCTGCACAGTTCGGCCTCGACAGCAAACCCGACCTCAACCAGGCGCTCCGCTTGCCCGGCATGCTGGAATCGCGCGCTCCGGAAGCCTCCACTGAGGATCTGGATGCCGCGCTTCTCGACGCCGCTCAGGAAGCTCTCACCGAACTCGACGCCTTCCGGGTCCGCGAAGGTGCCGCCATCGAAACCGAAATCCGCCAGCGCACCGCTTCGATAGCTGATATCGTGCGCCGCATGGAAGATATCCGCAGCCGCGCGATTCCGCACTTCCAGAACCGCCTCCGCGACCGTCTGGCCGATCTGCTGGCCGGGGCCAATCTGGACCCCACTCGCCTCGCCCAGGAAGCCGCCATGCTGGCCGAGAAGAGCGATATCAGCGAAGAGTTGGTCCGCCTCCGGACCCACGCCATCCAGACCGACGCCCTGATCGTCGCCGAAGGCGAAACGGGCAAGAAGCTTGACTTCCTGCTGCAGGAAATGAACCGCGAGGCGAACACGATTCTGTCCAAGACCGGCGGTATCGGCGAACAGGGTCTGGCGCTGACCGACCTTGGCCTGGCCGCCAAAGCGGAAATCGACCGCATCCGCGAGCAGTCCCTCAATATCGAATGACTTCCGTTTTCATCATCTCGGCGCCTTCCGGATCCGGCAAGTCGACCCTCGTCCACCGCCTGATGACCGAGGTCGGTGGCCTGACGTTTTCCGTCTCCTATACGACCCGCAAACCGCGCGGCCAGGAGGTGGATGGCGAGGCCTACCACTTCATCGGCCGGGTCGAATTTGAAGCCCGCCGCGACCGCGGCGAGTTCCTCGAATGGGCCGAAGTTTTCGGCAATTACTACGGCACCCACCAGGATGCCCTGCAAATCGCTGAAAAGAAAGGCTTAGATCTGGTACTCGACATTGATGTACAGGGTGCGGCACAATTAAGAAAGCGGATTCCCTCCGCCGTAACAATTTTCATCCTTGCTCCCTCTCGCGAGAAGCTGGAGCAGCGTCTTCGGATGCGTAGTCAGGATTCGGATGAAGTCATCCGTCGACGTCTCGCTGATGCGGCCAGGGAAATCCAGGATTACAGTCTGTACGACTATGTGCTCGTAAACGAAGACCTGAACGAGGCGGCGGAAACGCTCAAATCGGTAGTCAGGGCCGAGCGCATCCGGCGTATCAAAGTGGAAGAAAAGATTAAGCCGATTCTGGCGACTTTCGACTATCAGGCTGACAGAAAACAGTAAGGAACAAGACTATGGCTGACGCGCCCATTCGCAATAATCTGCACTGCACCATCCCGGACGATCCGGACCAGAGCACCTACCGTTTCATCATCGTCGCGGCCAAGCGCGCCCGGCAGCTGCAGAGCGGCCACCGCCCCGTGCTGCCAACGTCATCCCGCAAGCCCACCGTCATCGCGATGGAAGAAGCTCGTCGCGGTCTGGTGAAGTATGAAATTCCTCTCGCGCCGGTGATGGAAGAAATCGGCGAGCCGATTCTCTAAAACCGCGCCAACATGCGCATTGTTCTGGGTGTAACGGGCGGGATCGCGGCTTATAAGGCCGCCGAACTCGCCCGTTTGCTTATTAAGAACGGTCATGAGGTTCAGGCCGTCCTCACCCGTTCCGCTGAAGAGTTCATCCGTCCGCTCACCTTTGCGGCGCTCACCGGGCGGAAGGTCATCACCGACATGTACTCTTCCGCCAGCCCCGAAGCCACTTTGTCCAGTTCGGTGGAACATATCGGCGTGGCGCGGGAGAACGATCTGCTGCTGGTTGCCCCTGCCACTGCCAATACTCTGGCGAAGTTCGCCCACGGTCTGGCCGACGATTTCCTTTCCACCCTCTACCTCGCGTTCACCGGGCCTGTCGTGCTGGCACCGGCCATGAACGATCAGATGTGGCTCCACCCGGCCACGCAGACGAATCTGACAACACTGCGGGCTCGCGGACATCACATTGTGGAACCGGGTACCGGGTTCCTCGCCTGCGGCACTCTGGGGCAGGGAAGACTGGCCGAACACGACTCAATCCTCGCTGCTGTCGAAGAGGCGTTGCGACCTCCCGTATTGGATCTGGCCGCCGAACACATCCTGATCACCGCCGGCCCGACGCAGGAACCGCTCGACCCTGTTCGGTATCTGACCAACCGTTCCAGCGGCAAGATGGGTTACGCGCTGGCGAAGGCTGCACTGGAACGGGGTTCTCACGTCACGCTCATTTCTGGCCCTGTATCCCTGACGCCGCCTCCGAACGCCGATGTGGTTCGTGTTCGTACTGCGCAGGAAATGCACGATGCTGTATTCGCGAATCTGGGGCCCGCTACGACTGTGATTAAGTGCGCGGCAGTGGCGGATTACCGCCCCGCCCTCGCGGCACCTGAAAAGATCAAGAAGACCGGGACCTCGCTGACTTTGGAACTCGCCCCCACCACCGATATCCTGGCGGAACTGGGCCGCAACAAGGGCAGTCGCCTGCTGATCGGCTTTGCGGCTGAGACGCAGAATCTGCGCGAGTACGCCACGCGCAAGCTGGAAGGCAAGAACTGCGACATGGTCGTTGCGAACCTGGTTGGCGGCCCCGATTCCGGCTTCGACTCGGAGAACAACGAAGTCCTGCTGGCGCTGAGGGGCGGGAATTTCGTGGAAGTACCGAAAGCGTCGAAACTCACAATCGCCCACCGGATTCTGGATCAGTTGAAAGGTTTGCGCCCGTGAGTCCGGAAGACCTGAAGCAGCGCCTCGAATACTACCGCGATCTGGGCATCAAAGATCTGTACCGCCGCCCGGCCAAAGCCGCTGCGCCTGTGGTGCAACCGCCCCCGCCACCTGTTCAGGCGACGTCGTTCGACGAACCGCCCGAACTGCCCCCATTCCCCACCTCTGAATCCGCCGAAATGCCCCTGACCGACATCGTCCTCCCCGGCCTCGCCCCCGAGGGCGACACTCTCGAACGCATCTGCTCCGATATCGGCGATTGCCAGCGCTGCCGCCTCTCCCAGGGCCGCAACAAAATCGTCTTCGGCGTCGGCAACGCCAACACGAAACTGGTATTCGTCGGTGAAGGCCCCGGCGCCGATGAAGACGCCCAGGGCATCCCGTTCGTCGGTCGCGCCGGCCAGTTGCTGACCCAGATGATCGAAGGCACTTCCGCCAAAGAAGGCATTCCGATCAAACGCGCGGACGTCTACATTTGCAATGTGGTGAAGTGCCGTCCGCCAGAGAACCGCACGCCTGAAGCTGACGAAATGCAGATCTGCGGCCAGTTCCTGTTCCGCCAGTTGTCGGCGATCAAACCGAAGGCCATCTGCGCGCTCGGCTCGACGGCCGCGAAGGCCCTGCTGGGTGGTAAGGACGGCGTCACCAAGCTCCGTGGCAAGTGGCACAAGTGGAATGACATTCCGCTCATGGTCACCTACCACCCGTCATACCTGCTGCGCCCCTACAATCAGGATGCCAAGCGCGAAGCCTGGGAGGATCTGAAGAAGACCCTCCACTTTGTTTACGACTAAACGCTACTTTTTATAGCCAATCATGCGGACGAATCCGCGGCGAGCCGTCACATCGGCGTTGGTCTCCACGCCCTTGGGTGACGAGCCATCGACCACGCCCAAAATCCCGCGACCCTGCTCCGTTTCAGCCACAATCACTTCCACCGGATTCGCCGTCGCGCAGAAGATCGCGCACACTTCGGGGACGTCTTTGATGCGCCCCAGTACGTTGATCGGGAACGCCCCCCGCATCGCGACGGCAAAGATGTGTCCCGCGCCAATCGCCGACACCATTCCGACCGCGACCTGCTTCAGTTCGTCATCCGTCCCCTCGCAACGAGTCAGGCAAGGCCCCGAGGCTTCATTGAAGGCCACTCCGAACTTCACGCCCGGCACCGTATTCACCATCGCCTCGTAGATATCTTCGACGGTCTTGATGAAGTGGCTCTGGCCAACAATTATGTTCGAGTCCGCCGGAAATTCAAGACGAACCGCATGGAGATTCAGCATACGAGGCTATGGTAACCAGGGCCGTTGCCGTACCTTGATCACGCCCGTATTATGTCCTCGGCTTCGCTGAGAGGGATCAGCACCGTCATGGGGTCCATGGGCGAGGCCACGAAGCCGTTGGCGAGGTAGAACTTCCGCGCGCTGTCGGAGATGGCATGCACCAGAATGGCCCGAACGCCGGCAATCGCGGCAGCCTGCGTCGTACGAACGATCGCATCCCGCAGGAGGCCTTTGCCGATACCAAACCCCTGAAATCGCTTGTCCACCGCGAGCCGGCCGAGGATCATCACTGGTATCGGATCCGGCATGTTCCGCCGAATGCGTCCGGGAACCGGATCATGCGCAGCCGCTCCCACGGCAAGGCTGTAGTAGCCAACCACGCGCAGCCCAAGACACACCACGTAGGTTCGCGATGCCCCACCTGCCTCATTCGGAATGGCGCGCCGCCGCAGCCAGTCATCCAGGATCACTTCGCCTGAGTCGAAGAGCGCCAGCTCATGGTCTGAGCTCAGCCGAACCGGAGCGCTGATTTGTGCGGGTCTTACCGGTCCCACGGGGCAGATGTGGAAAGCAGTTGGCGCAGTTTCGCGTTCTCGGTGGGCGGGGCATCCAGCATTTCGCTAAACTTCCGAAAGGCTTCCTCACTCAGCGAAAAATACCGGCGGTCCAGGAGGACATTTTCCGCTTCGCGGCAAACTGTGTCCAGCATGAAATCGGATCGGGAACGTCCCAGCATTTCTGCGGCCTGGTCAATCAGCACCTTCTGCCGCGTGGTCGCGCGCAGATTGATCGTCTCGCCCCGTCCCGTGGGGACCTTGCTTTCCATGCCCGGCATTCTTACCTCGCGTATACACAATAGCGTTACATGGGGAGGCCGTACTGTCAAGCCGCCCTTACTTCGCGCTGATCATATTCGCAAACAACCGGTACGCGCCCGGAACGCCCGCCGGCAACTGACGGAACCAGGAATACGTCGAGTAAACATAGACGCCCTTGCCATACCGCGTCCACAACTCCCCGCCTTCCATCGGCTTCTCTCCCGGATCAGCTCCGGAAATCACCGTCTCATACTTCGGGTCCCACTCGGTCGCGAACAGCAGGCCGCGCTCCTGCACCCAGCCCTCGAAATCCTTCTGCGTAATCCGGTTCGGATACTGCAGTAACCGGCTGTCCACATGCGGGAACGTGACGGGCGATTCCTCCACCGTGATCCGGAACCCATTGCCGTTCGGAATCGTGATCTTGTACGGCCCGATCTTCTCGGCATCAGCCCCGGCGCTCTGGTACTGCACCACATACGTCCCGCCCTTGTTCACGTACTCCATCAGCCGCGCATGGTTCGCCCGCAGGTCAGGCCGCACGTTGTAGGCGCGCACACCGGCCACAATCACGTCGAACTTGCTCAGGTCGCCCTTCACCAGATCGGCCTCGCTCAGCAGCGTCACTTCCACACCCAGGTGCTTCAGTGATTCCGGCACTTCATCGCCCGCGCCCATGATGTACCCGGCCTTCTTCGAAGTCACGCGGATATCGGCGCGAACCACCTTGATCTCCGACGGCGGAAACAGCATCTGCACCGGAATGTGCGGATAGTTCAAAGCCTGCATACCACTCGAAATATCCTTGCCGCCCACCGTTGCGATGGCGCGAATCCGCCCCACCGAATCGGCAGCAGGAGGCGTCACGTCGAACGCCAGTTCCCGCTCTTCGCCCGACGTCGGAATATTGAAGCTCTGCGTAGCAGGAGCCGCCTTCCAGCCAGCCGGCAACTCCAGCCGCACGGTGCCTTCCGCGCCCGCCACATTCGCATGCACCAGCATGGAAATCCGCCGCGCCGCCGCCGTGGGGAACAGCGCCGAACTTACCGGCAGATTCACCGCCACCGGAGGCACCACCGACAGGGGACGAATCCGCTCCACATCGGCCCGAAACGCCGTATGGTTCTCAATGTTGCGCGTAATCTCAATCGGCGTACCCGCCACGGTCAGGCGAATCCGCACCCGCTCCACCGGCGATTCCGGCAGCCCGGCCAGCATCTGGTCATCCACCGCATACCGCTCGCCGATGGGTGGCTTCTGTAGCCAGTACGCCGCCGAATACGGCTGATTTTCCGGCACCATCAGCTCCAGAGTCCCCGTCACGCCACCTTCCGGACGCGGCGTGAACTTCGTCAGTGCGGTCGCTTCCCAAACGCCTTCCGGCTGCACAGATTCCACCGAAACCGGCACACTCAGCCGAGGATAAATCGCCAGCGCCACCGGCACTTTCGCGCCCGGCGTCACTTCAGCCTGGCGAGTCGTCGCTTCCGCCCAAATACCGGCACACTTCGCCATGAGCTCATCCATTTCCACCAGCTTGATCTTCGCCAGCGGATCGTTGATAGCCGCAATCATCGGACGCGCCTTGCCAAGCAGCGACAGGATCTTTTCTGGGTGCTCAGAGTCGTATTCCTTGATCGCCTGAGTCAGCAATTCGCCCACCGGCGCGCCACCCGCCATTCGCTTCCAGGAATGGTCGATATCGGCGAACAGATCTGCCGGAGGGGGCGGAGGCGTTGCGGGAACTCCGCCACGTCCGCCAGCCGGAGGTCCGCCCGGTCCACGCCCACCGCCGCCACCCTGGCCGATATTTCCAAAACCCTGGCTCCTGTGCTGGCTGCGGCTGATATTCGCGAGCTGGTCAAACGTGTAGCCGAGGAATGTGCTGAAGCCCGCCGTCGAAATCGGTGCGGCAGGAGCAATCGGAGGTGCCGGGGCCGCCGGAGCGGTCGCATTCAGTTGCGGATTTGCATTCGGAGCGCCACGACCACCACCGCCGCCAAACCCACCCGCGTAAACCAGCTTCTTCGTCTGCCACGGCTGCACGAACTTCAGTTGTTCCGGGAACTTCGCCGGGTCCGCCGCGGCCGCAAACGCTTCTTTACCCAAAATGGCCGACGTCTGGTGCTGCCCATGGCCATCGGCCGGGGTCCCGCTGAAGCCCAGAATAATCACGTCCGGCCGGTACCGCCGGATCACCCAGACGACATCCGACAGCGCCTGTTCCCGGCCCCACTTCTCCATCGTTTCCGGCACATTCTTGGTGAAACCGAAGTCGATTGCGCGTGAGAAAAATTGTTCCGCGCCATCAATTCGCCGCGCCGCCAGCAGTTCCTGTGTCCTGATCACGCCCAGTGCCGCGCCCTGTTCCGACCCGATCAGATTCTGCCCACCCTCGCCCCGCGTAATCGACAGATATGCGGTCCGCATATGCCTCCCGCGGGCAAAATACGTTAGAACATTGGTCCGCTCGTCATCGGGGTGTGCCGCAATCATGAGCACCGTCCCCGTTTCATTCAGCTTGCGCAGTGACAGAGCAATATCGGCTGCCGGAGCCGGTTGGGCCACCATCGGCACACTGGTGGCGAACAAGAGGGTGGCAACTACCGCGAACGATGATTTCATAGGGACCTTCCCCAGTATATTCGTTCGGAAACGAGGCCTGTTCCTCAAATTGGGTGTTGGCGCGCCAGTTTTTCATTCAGTCGCACGCCGAAGCCGGTGGCATTCGGAACCGCTATCGAACCGCCCTCAAAACGCTCCGCCGGTTCCAGCAGTTCGCCGCGCCATTCCGCCTCGCCCCACTGCAGTTCCAGCATGCCGAAATTGGGCAGCACGGCCCCGACCTGCACGCTGGCGGCAGTCGAAACAGGTCCGCTCGGGTTGTGCGGAGCTACCGTGATCCCGGCCTTCTCAGCAACTTCCGCGATCCGCACCAGTTCCCGCAGTCCGCCGCAATGCTTCACATCGGGCATGATGATGTCGACCGCGCGCTGCTCGCATAATGGCGCAAAACCCTCCACTCCGAACAGCATCTCGCCACCCGCCATCGTTTGCGGAATTGCCCCCCGGATCTCCAGCGTTTCGGCAATCCGTTCTGGTGCGACCGGTTCCTCGTACCAGGCCAGCCTGCAATCGGCCAGTCGCGCGGCCACTTCCACCGCCATCGGCACCGTGAAGAATCCGTGACAATCCACCATCACGTCCACATCCGGCCCCACCGCCTCGCGAATAGCGTACATACAGGCGATTCCCTGATCCAGATGCCCTGCCACGCCTGCGCCGGGAAAGCCATCGAACGGGGCGGCCTTCACGAAGCGAAATCCCTCCGCCACCGCACGCCGCGCCGTCGCCGCGAAGCCTTCGGGTGTCCGGGGCAGGGATGCGCGATTGATGTTGGCGTAAACGGGCAATCGATCGCGCCGTTTCCCACCCAGCAGCGAATGGACCGGCACCCCCGCCACCTGTCCCGCAATATCCCACAGCGCTTGTTCAATGGCCGAACAGGCGGTCGCAGCCACCACGCCCCCGGCGTGCCCCACTGGAGACGCCAGACGCCAGTATTCGTCAATCCCCGGGCACCGCTGCGCCAGCTCGAAGAAGGCCTGCAGTTCCGACTCCATTCGCCGGGCGTCTTCTCTGGTCGTGTTGGCGAAACCGAAGGCGTCGGAAGCCTCGCCCAAACCCGAAATACCCCTGTCGGTTTGCAGTCGCACGAACAGCCACACCGTCCGGGCCGATGCCCGCACCGGGATCAGTTCCATCCGGGAAAGCCTTATCTGCGTTCCACTATGCACTCGAACCAGAATATCCTGCGGCTGGTGTAAAGGTTCTCTCAGGTTTTGCCGAAAAACAGTACTGAAAAGGAGTACTATTTCCGTGGTTGTTTCAACTTGCGACGGGGTATCATGATTCAATCCTCATGGGGCAGCTGTAACGTTCCATACTGTGAGCCTTGCTGAATTGGGAGCTATTTTGAAATGAGAATCGCCTGTCGACTGGTGCTGCTGGTGCCATTGTTGTGGGCCCCCTCGCGCGTGTTCGCGCAATGTGCCGGGCTGGCCACAACACCCCGCGCCGCCGCCGATTGCGCCGCTGCCAACACCCCGCAGCGAACGCCGCCCGTCCTCGACACCAAACACGTCTGGACCCTCGCTGAACTCATCGACTTCGCGGAACGCAACAATCCCCGAACCCGCATCGTCTGGGAGCGGGCGAAACAGCGCGCCGCCCAACTCGGTCTCGCCAAAAGTGCCTACTACCCGATTCTCGCCGGTATCGCCTCTGTTTCCGACCAGCGAATCATCAGCCCCTTCCCCAAGCCCCTCGCGCCCAACGGTTACAGCATGGTCATGATTCCGGCCGTCGTCGGCGAACTCCGGCTGCAGTATCTCCTCTTTGATGCCGGGGAACGCGCCGCGAAGGTGGACGCTGCCCTCCAGGGGCAACTTGCCGCTGGTGCCAACTTCATTCAGGCCAATCAGGAGATCGCGCACCGCGTTTCCACCGCTTACTACCGCTTGGTCACCGCGCAGGAACGTCTCCAGGCGACGGAGCAAACTCTCAAAACCTCGAACACCACCCTCGACGCCGCCGAAGCCCGCCTTTCAAACGGCCGCGGGACGCTGCCTGACGTCCTCAATGCCCGCTCCGAAAACGCGCAGGCCATCTTTGACCGCGAAGCCGCCGACGGCGACGAAAAGATCGCCCGCGTCGCTCTCACCGAGGCCCTTGGAGCCGAACCCACCACCGATATCGTCATCGAGTCGCAGAAGGCTGCGCCGCCACCCCAGCAATTGACCGCTTCGGTGGACGCCCTGATCGACCGGGCGCTCTCCAATCGCCCCGACCTGATGGTCATCGCGTCGGAAATTCGTGCCGCCGACGACGAGATCCGCGCCGTCCGTTCTGAGTTCAAACCCCGCGTGGTGGCCGCCGGGGCACTCGGCCAGTCCTCTCTCTGGCCCACCTCCAATGGTGGGCAGTTGGGCGATGCCAGCCGTGTCACCTGGTCGGCCGCTCTCGCCCTCCAGTGGACGCTCTTTGACGGCGGAGCCCGCCGCAACAAGCTCGAAGCCGCCGAATCCCGTCGCCGCGTTGCGCAGGATGAGCAAACCGAAATCCACGACAAGGCCACCCGTGAAGTCTGGACGGCGTACATCAACTACCGTTCCGCGCTCCGCAAGAACGACGCGGCGCTCGCTTTGCTGAACTCTGCAGATACGTCGTACTCGGCTTCACTCGAAGCCTACAATGCCGGCGTTCGAACCCTGCTCGACCTCGTCAACGCCCAGAAGCAGCTCTCGCTGGCCCGCCTTTCCGGCGTCGCTGCCCGCTCCCAGCTGTTCCTCGAAGCCGTCAATCTCGAATTCGTAACCGGTAGTCTTCTGCGGAACCTGCCCCCGGCCACCGGCCTGGCATCCCCCGCTCCCCAAGGTGGCAAATAATGACCCCCACGCGAAAAAATCTCCTCCCCGCTCTCTTGCCGCTGCTGCTGCTCGCCGGGTGCTCCCGCGCCCCTGCCGTTGATGTCGCCGGGTCCTTTTTCCCTGCCTGGATGGTTTGCCTCACTATCGGCGTGATCCTTACTTTCGTGGTCCGCGCCATCCTCGTCCGCCTTCGTCTGGAAGCGGAAGTCGGCCCGCTGGCTCTCTTCTACCCAGGACTTCTCACTCTCATCACCAGTCTTATCTGGCTGGCTTATTTTCGATAGGACACGCTCATGGATCAGCCAGCTGAATTGAATCTCCGCAAGTGGATCGGCCGAGCCCTCGGTCTCGGCGTCTTCCTCGCCACCATCTGGGTAGTTATGACCGTGGTCGGGGAAAGCAACAAGTCGCCCCGCACCGACGACGCCAACGTCCGCGCCAACTTCATCGAAATGGCACCCGAAGTCAACGGTCGCATCATGGAATTGGCGGTCAAGGACAACACGCTGATTAAGAAGGGGGACCTCCTCTTCGTCATCGACTCCCGCCCCTATGAATTCGCGCTCCAGTCGGCCCTGTCCGATCAGGCTGCCCTTGAACAGCAGATCATTGACGCCAAACGGCGCATCGCCGCCGCTGGCAGTGCTGTGGACGCCGCCAAAGCTGCGTACGACCGTTCCGGCACCAGCGTGAAAACGGCCGCCACTGGTGTGGATGCCGCCAGAGCCGCCGTCACCCGGGCGCGCTCCGCCATGGCCAACTCCGAAGCGCAACTCGCCCTCGCGAAGAGCAATCTGAAGCGCATCGAACCCCTCGTCGCGAAGCAGTTTGTCACCGCGGAACAGGGTGACCAGGTCCGCACCGCCGCCAACATTGCGCAGGGCAATGCCGACGAAGCGAAGGCCGCTCTCGCCTCCGCCGAAGCCGCTCAGGCCCAGGCCATTCTCCGCCAACAGGAAGCCGATACCACCGTCACCGAAGCCAAAGCTCGTGTGGGCCAGGCCACCTACCTGGTGGACACCATCGACACGCTCGTCTCCCAGCGGGAAGCTCGTGCCGCACGTGTTGCCAGCGCTCGGCTTGACCTCGAACGCTGCCGTGTGGTCGCGCCCTTCGATGGCTACGTTACCAACCTCAACATTTCCGAAGGTGCCTATGCGCGCGCCGGTGTTTCCGTCTTCACGATCATTGACAGCCGCAAGTGGTACGTGATCGCCAACTATCGCGAATCCAGCCTCGCCAACATCCACGACGGCATGCACGTCGATGTCTTCCTGATGGGCCATCCCGACCGCAAGTTCAATGGCATCGTCGAGAGCACTGGCTTCGGCGTCTTCCCCGAAGACGGTCGCACGGTCGGCGGTCTGCCCGACGTCCAGCGAACCCTCAACTGGGTCCACCTCTCGTCCCGTTTCCCCGTCCGCATCCGTGTGCAGGACCCCGACCCCACCCTCTTCCGTATTGGCGCCACCGCCGTCACGGTGGTTCGGTAACTCGGGGATGGCAGCCGCACCAGCTGCGTCCGCTCCACCCTGGTCGCAACGGCTCTGGTTAGATCTCCAGCCGGGGCCGGGCCGCCTCGCCGCGACGCTGCGCATCGTTCTCGCCACCGTCGTCGCGCTCGTCGTGATGATGGTCCTGCAGATGCCGTTCGCGGCCCTGGGCCTCTACTACATCTTCCTGGTGGCGCGCGAAAGCCCCACCCACTCCGTCCGTTCCGGCATCATGGCCATTCTGACGCTGGTCCTTGCCGTTGCTGCTGAACTGGCGGTCGTCATCGTTACGGATAACGACCCCATGGCGCGCTTCCTCAGCGTCGGCATCGCAGCGTACCTGGCCGGCACCCTGATGTGCGCCAGCACTCTGCCACCACTCGCTGCCATCTGGGGTTTCGTCTACTGTACAGTGATCGCGCTCTGGGAACGGCCCGCTCCGGCCGACGCGCTCGTCAAAGCGTCCCTGTATCTGATCGCTACCGTCACCATCGCGTTCCTGTGCACCCTCGTGGTCGAGTACCTGTTCGCCTTTAAGTCCGCTACCGACCGCCTCGCTGGTCAACTGAAGCTCCGCTTTGGGACCGTCGCGGGCGTCTACACCCTTCTCGCGCAGGGCGCACCGCCCGAGCAACTGGGAGCCGCCATCGTGGGTCTGAACCGTCTCGCCGGTACCGGCCAGGGGCCTATGCAGGCACTCCACGCCGAGGAACTCGAGAGCACCGGAAAGTCCCAGACCAACCGCGTCCGTATCACCCTTCTTGCGGAACTGATGGACATCGCGGCCACCTTCGCCTCCCAAAACCCAACCGGTGTCCCCGCCGAACTCCGCGCCCGCTGTGCTGAGATCGCAAAGGGCTGCCAGACGCAGAAATTCACCGCCCCCCCGGGTGACGCGACCAGTCTCCTCGACCGCGTGGAAGCCGCCCTCGAAGCCGCACTGTCCCACCCCGAAGAAGCCGCGCCCGCAGCCGCGAAGGAAGTCGTCGAACTCCCCGCCGCCAGCACGCCCCTGCTCATCCCCGGAGCCTTCTTCCGCGCCGACACCGTGGCTTTCGCGCTCAAGCTGACGCTCTGCGTGATGGTCTGCTACCTCTTCTATTTCGCCGTCGCCTGGCCCGGCATCTCCACGTCGGTCACCACGGTCTTCCTCACTGCCCTCGGCAACAGCGGCGCCATCAAACAGAAGCTCGCCAACCGCTTCATCGGCTCCGCTATCGGA
>CANIHR010000151.1 GCA_947467185.1 Bryobacterales bacterium | reverse complement strand
CGCGATGGGCGCGGCGATCAGCAGAATGAGGAGCAAAGTGAGGGCGTGGACAATACCGGAGACCGGGCTGACAGCGCCGGACCGGATGTTGGTGGCGGTGCGCGCGATGGCTCCGGTAGCGGGGATGCCACCGAACAGCGAGGACGCGATGTTCGCGATGCCCTGAGCGGTGAGTTCGACGGCGGAGTTGTGGCGGTCGCCCGACATGGAATCTGCCACGACAGCGGAGAGCAGGCTCTCGATCGCGGCCAGCATCGCGACCGTGAAGGCGGCGGGGATGAGCGGGATCATCTGGCTGAGCTGGATTTCGGGCCAGGTGAAGTGGGGCAGACCGCGGGGGATGCCACCGAATTTCGAACCGATGGTTTCAACAGTCAGGCTGAGCACGAAGGCTGCACCAGTGGTCAGGACGAGAGCAATGATGGAACCGGGGACGCGTTTGGTGACCTTCGGGGTAAGCAGAATGATGGCGAGTGTGATAGCTCCCAGGGCAACAGCGGCGGGGCTGGTAGTGCCGATGTGTTGGCCGAGCGCCAGCATTTTTGGAAGGAATTCGCTGGGGACGGAGTCCATGCGCAGGCCGAAGAAATCGCGGATCTGGGTGGAGGCGATGAGGAGCGCGATGCCGTTGGTGAAGCCGATAGTGACAGGGCGGGGGATGAACCGAACCGTGGCACCAATGCCGGTGATGCCCATCAGAATGAGCAGGACGCCCGCCATCAGGGTGACGAGGGTGAGGCCCGAGATACCGAACTTCGCGATGATCCCGGAGACGATGACGACGAAGGCTCCGGTGGGGCCGCCGATCTGAGTCCGGGAGCCGCCGAGCGCGGAGATGATGAAGCCGGCGACGACCGCCGTGTAGATGCCAGCCTGCGGCGTGACACCCGAGGAGATGCCGAATGCCATCGCCAGGGGGAGGGCGACAATGCCGACTGTTAGGCCCGAGATGAGGTCCGCGATGAACTTCTGCGAGTTATAGTCGCGCAGGGTAAGGAGGAGTTTGGGGGACCAGCGTTCGGGGATCATTGTGGGTTACGGTTGTGCGGCGCTTTTTCCTTTTAATTCGGCCTGGAGCTGGAGGAAGGCTGAATCTTCGAACGTGAGTTTGATGCGTTCGCGGCCTTCAGTGCGGGTGTTCGCGGGGCGGTAGGGTTCGCCCTTGATGCAGCGGCCGAGGAAGGTTGTGGCTTCCTCGTCATTCGAGGCGCGGTCGAGGACGGCGCGGAACTTGGTGGCGGCTTCCTGCAGCTTGCCCTGTTTCCAGAGGATGTAGCCGGAGTTGAACCAGTAGTCGGGGTCCGCCTGGTCTCCTTCGAGGGCGAGGTTGAAGTTCTTCAGGGCACCTTCGTAGTCATTGCGGCGGGAGAGGGCGATGCCGAGGTTGTTGTAAACCTCGTCGAGGGGAATTTCGGCGGCAACCAGCTGGAACTGGCGGGCCGCTGCATCGTAGTCAGCCATGTTGTAGCGGCAGATGCCGAGGAGGAAGGAGGCCTCCATATAGAAAGAGTCGGCGCGGGTGACTTTGGCCAGCCAGGGGGCGGCGGTGCGGTAGTCCTTTCGGGTGACGGCGAGGCGGCCGAGCTGGAAGCCGGGGGCGGTGAAGTGGTCGTCGAGGTGGGCGGCCTGGGTGAAAAGGCGGGTCTTTTGGTCAGGGTTACGGGCAGCCAAAGCGCGGACATAGCTCTCCATAGCGTCCACCTTGATGGGGGGATGGTCGCGGAGGAAGACCGTTTCCGAGCGCGCCATTTCGTGCTGCGGGGCCATCATGCGGACCAGATACCAGGCGATGCGGGTTTCGAGAAGGGAGAGGTCGCGGAGGGCACCCGATTGTTCGAATTGGGCGGTTTCGCGGAGTTTCGCGAGGTCGATGACGCGGACGGTGATCTTGAGGTTGGAGTCGAGGGTGGTGTTGGCGAACTCGGCACCTTCGACACGGTATTCGCCGAAGACAACCTGACCGGCGTCGAGCGATTCGGCGACGCGGAGGACCGTGGCGCGGGTGAGAACGGCTCCGGAACGGACGGAAAGGCGGCGGTAGACTTCCTCGCGGTCGTCGCGGGAGAGGGCGAGGACGCCGACCGAGTGGAGCGCTTCGCGGAGGGTTTCGGCGGTGCTTTCACCGATCCAGTTGAGCTGGGGGGCGCGGGCTTCGTTGAGGTTGGCGAGGGGGAGGAAGGCGACGGTGGTGGCGGCGTGGAGGGGGCCGGTGAGGAGGAGAAACGCAATGGTGGAAAGAACTTTCACGCTGACTTCAGGGTATCGCATTGGCGGAAGATTAGGGAATTATTGGGTATTCTGAAGGGACCATGACGGTCGCCCAGAAGGAACGTTACGAAGCTATCCTCCGGGAATTGGGTGTCGAAGCTGCCGACGAATATCTGAAGGGTGCGTCGGAGTCGGACTTTGACGGCGGGTGCCTGCTGTGGGTTGGCGGATTCCTGATCGTGGCGTTCTTTGTGACCCGGGCAGGGTTATGGCCTGCGTTACTTGGTGGCGTGGCTTTTGCCCTCGGGCTTGTCATCGCTGGTGCGGGCCGGATGCCCTGGCTGTTCATGCTGCGCAGGTCGGACAGTCCGGACCAGACCAGTGGAAATTTTATTCCGCCAGGAAATCTCTAACCTTTTGCTCCACAAATTCGAGCGTTGCCGGGTCGTCTCCGAAGGCGGTGATGAACTGGAGGCCTTTCTCCCGGCGGAACCAGGTCATTTGGCGCTTGGCGTAGTTTCGGGTGTCCCGGCGGGCGTAGTAGAGGGCTTCGGTTTTGTTTAACTCGCCCTTCAGGATCTGGAGAGCCTGTTTGTAGCCGATGGATTCAAAGGGTTTCGCCGTTTCGGGATACCCTTTGGCCAGGATTCCGGCCGTTTCTTCGAGTAGCCCGGCATCGAACATGGTTTCGAGTCGCTGTTCCAGGCGGGTGTACAGGGCGTCCCGGTTCGGGAAGAGGCCCAACAGCAAAACCCGAAAGCCTTCCAGTGGCTGCTTGCCGGTTGCGAAGACTTCGGTCGCGGGTTTCCTGGCTGTCAGGCAAATTTCCAGCGCCCGGGTCACCTTGGGGACATCGTTGGCGTGGATTCGGGCCGCTGTGGTCTTATCGAAGCGTTTCAGGAGGCGATGGAGTGCGCCTGGGCGTTTGGCTTCCCGGATGGCCAGGCGGCTGCGGAGGTCTTCATCCCGGGCCGGACCCTCAGCCAGACCCTCGAACAGGGCCCTGAGATAGAAGCCTGTGCCGCCCGAAATGACGGGTAATTTGCCCCGATCCGCGATTTCGTTGAGCGCGGCGCGCCCCAAACGTAAATAATCGCCAGCGGTGAACACCTCATCGGGGTTTAGCACGTCCATTAAGTGATGAGGGATTCCACGTCGTTCAGCCAGAGGGGTTCGGGCCGAACCGATATCGAAGTGCCGGTAGATCTGGACGGAGTCGCAATTGACGATTTCGCCCTGAAACCGTTCTGCAATATGCAGGGCGAGATGGCTCTTACCGGACCCGGTCGGTCCGACAACAGCAACAAGGGGGCGGGGATGTGTTTTAATCGGCGTTATACACTAATGATGACCGAGGGTGTCTCGCGGACACGCGAAGAGCGGTTGGGTCCGGGGCAGTCTGTGTTCGGGAGCAGAGGAAGGCTAAACAGCATGATCGCTTACGCGCGGAAAGCGCTGGTGGTAGGGGTTCTGGGTGTCTTTGGCGTTGCGCCGCTGTTCAGTCAGCAGGCGGCAGGCGCAGGTGCGATCTCAGCCGGCAAGCCGGACAAGAAGGCCGACGCTTATTACACGTTTGCCATGGCCCACCTTTACGGGGAACTGGCGAGCGCCTATGGCAATCGCGGCGAGTACGTCAACAAAGCCATCGACTTTTATAAAGAAGCGATGAAGCTGGATCCGGACGCCAGCTATATCGGCGAGGAACTGGCGGAGCTTTACGTCCAGACCCAACAGTTGGAACGTGCGACCACGCAGGCCAACGAGCTGATCAAAGCCAACCCGAATAATGCGGGGCCCCACAAGATTCTGGCGCGGATTTATGCCCGCCAGATCGGCGATCCGGACCAGGGCAAAGTGGACCAGGCAATGCTGAAGTCCGCTACCGCCGAGTACGCAAAGATTGTGGAACTGGAACCGAAGGACGTGGAAAGTCTTTCGATGCTGGCACGTCTGTATCGCATTTCGCATGACGATGCCGCGGCGGAGAAAGCTTATCGGGCGCTGATGATTGCCGATCCGAATGGAGATGACGCGCTGACGGGGCTGGCGGCGGTTTTTGCTGATCGGGGCGATATGGCGAGCGCGATCGACATGCTGAAACAGGCCGCGGACCGGAATCCGGACCCGCGCACGATCACGACGCTGGCCGAATTCTACGAACAAAACAAGGATTACAACAACGCTGCCGATACGTGGCTGAAGGCGCTGCCACTGACGAATGACAATTCGCAGGTCCGGCGGCATCTGGCAGCGACTCTGCTGGCGGCCAACCGTCCGGACGAAGCGTTGAAGTTCCTCCAGGAACTGGCTCAGGAAGATCCCAAGAACGTGGAGTTGCAACTGCAACTGGTGGAAATTCTGGAGCGCAATGGCGACTTTGTGGGTGCGCATGCGGCTCTGAGCAAAGCACAGGCAGTGGGAAATACGCCGCAGGTTCGAATGGCGGAAGCGGTGCTGCTGGAAGCCGAAGGCAATGCGCCCAAGGGCATCACTGTGCTGGAAGGCCTGATGGCCGAGACGAAGAAGGCGCAGTACAGCGATCCGGAGCGTGGTCTGCGGATTCAGGTGGTGGAACTGCTGGCTCGAATGCAGCGCGGCGCGAACCGGATTCCGGATGCCGTGGCTTCGTTCCGGATGATTTCGGAACTGAATCCTCCGGCCGCTCCCCGCGTGGAAGTGGAAATTATCGAGACGCTGATGGGGGCTCGTGACTTCAAGGGTGCTCGCGCGGCGGCTGATGCTGCGCTGAAGAAGTTCCCGGAAGAACGGTTGATTCGGCTGGAGCATGCTTCGGTGCTGGCGAACACGGGGCAGTACGATGCCGCGATTGCCGAGTTGAAGGCGCTGCCGAATGCCGCGAAGGATCGCGATACGCAGATTCAGATTGCTCAGGTACAGGACAAAGCGAAGCGGTTTGCCGATGAGGCGAAGACGCTGGAACTGGCCGAGTCGCTGTCGAATTCGGCTCCCGAAAAGCAGGTGATCGAGTTCATGCGCGGTGCGATGTTCGAGCGCCAGAAGAACTTCGATGCGGCCGAGACGGCTTTCCGCAAGGTGCTGACGCTGGACCCGACGAATGCCGGGGCGATGAACTATCTGGGCTACATGTTCGCGGACCGCGGCGTGAAGCTGGATGAAGCGCACAAGCTGATTTCGCGGGCACTGGAGATCGATCCGGGCAACGGCGCGTATCTGGACAGCCTGGGCTGGTCTTTGTTCCGTCTGAACCGGCTCGATGAAGCAGCCACCGAGCTGAACAAGGCGCTGGCGAAGATTGGCAAAGACCCGACGGTACACGATCACCTGGCGGAAGTCTACGCAAAGCAGGGCAAGATGAAGGAAGCGATTCAGCAGTGGGAAGCTTCCATCAGCGAAATGAAGGCTGGTTCGCCGGCTGAACAGGACGCGGAAGAACTGGCCAAAATCAGCAAGAAGCTGGAAGCGGCGAAGCTGAAGTCCCAAGGCAAAAAGTAGTTTCCCGGTGGGGCTTATGAAGACGGCGATTCTGGTACTGCTGGCGGCGGTGATGGCGTTTGCCGGGGAGAAGAAATTGCCCGCCGGTGAAGGGCAGAACGAAGCCGTGGGCCTACAGGCAACGGTGCTGGACGACGATCACCTGCAGCAGATCTTCTCTTCCGATTTCAGCCGCATGTTTGTGGTCGTGGAGGTGACTCTGTCGCCGAAGGGCGGCAAGGCACTCGATGTTCGCCTGGATGATTTTCTGCTGCGGTCGGAGCAATCGGGCGAGCATACCGGACCGCTGCTGGCTGCGCAGATTGGCGGCGAGGGTGGCATTGTGGTGAAGCGGCCCGATGCCGCGAAGCGCCGTGGCGGCTTTGGTGGCGGTTTTGGCGGCATCATGATGGGTGGCGGTGGCAACCCCGGACCTCCTCCCGAGCAGGCCAAAGTGGAAGCGAAGGACGACCGGGAATCCGACCCTTTGCTCTTCATGCTGAAGCGCAAGATTCTGAATGAAAAGTCGGTGACCGAACCGGTGACCGGCCTGCTGTTTTTCCCCATGGAGAAGGAGAAGCCGAAGAATCTGGCGCTGGTCTACACGACGCCCGCCGGAAAACTCCGGTTTAAATTTAAATGACTCGTGTACAGGACCTGGATACCCCTGCTCTGGTTGTCGATCTCGACATCATGGAGCGCAACTTAACGCGTGTTCAGGATTACTGCAATCTGCATGGCCTGAAGTTGCGGCCGCATACCAAGACGCATAAGTCGATTGAAGTGGCGCGACGGCAACTGGATTTGGGCGCTGTGGGCCTGACGGTTGCCAAGACGAGCGAGGCGGAAGAACTGCTGGGGGCCGGTGCCCGCGACATGCTGGTGGCGTATCCCGTGATTGGCGAGGCGAAGGCTCGACGGCTGGCATCGATTGCGGCTTTGACGCGCCTGACAGTGGCCATCGATAGTCTGTTCGGCGCGAAGCAGTTATCGGCAGCGGCGGAAGCAGCGAACTCGCGGATCGGGTTCCTGGTTGAGATTGACGTTGGTCTGGGGCGCGTCGGTGTCACGCCGGAAGAAGCAGTGGTGTTGACGCTGGAAGCGATGAAGTTGCCGAATCTGGATTGGCGGGGGATCAACTTCTATCCGGGGCACATCAAGAGCCAGGATGCGGAAAAGCTGGCTTCTTTGGGTGTTCTTCTGGAACAGATCCGGATGGCTTTTGCGGCTGCCGGTTTGAATCCGGAGATTGTGAGCGGTGGTTCCACTCCGGCGCTGTTTCACTCGCACGAAATTCCGGGGCTGACCGAGATTCGCCCGGGTACGTACGTGTTCAACGACCTGAACACGGTTGCGAGCGGTGCCTGCACGCTGGAAGATTGTGCGGCTTCAGTGCTGGTGACGGTTGTTTCGACGGCGCGGCCGGGACACATGATTGTGGATGGCGGGTCGAAGACGTTTTCGTCGGATAAGCTGTCGTCGGGCGGGCCCGGACATGGCCGTCTGGTGCAGGCTCCGGGAGCGTATTTCCACAAGATGAATGAAGAGCACGGTTTTGTGGATTTGACGAACGCCGAGCGCACATTCACGGTGGGCGAGAAGGTATCGATCATTCCGAATCACGTCTGCGTGGTGGTGAACCTGCACGAATACGTGTACGGCGTGCGCGGCGACGTGGTGGAAGAAGCGTGGCGCGTGGACGCCCGCGGCAAGCTGCAGTAAGCGACGCCCCCGCGCCGTTTCGTTATGGACGGAAGCCTTTGGCTTCGATGGCTTTGAAACTCTTTGATTCCGCCAGAGCCGCTTTGGCCTGGTCTCTCTTGTGCAGCGTGCGCAGGACTCCGGCGTAGTGTTCCATAACGATGGTGCGGAGATGGAGCGCATCGTCGCCCGCGGCGCGGAGGATACCGGACGCCTTTGCGTAGTTCGCGGCGGCATCAGCGGGGTTACCTCCACGTTCTTCAATCATGCCCCGATTGGCGAAGAAGGCCCCGAGGACAGGCGCGGTGTTACCGAAACGGGCCTTGAGAATCTCTCCGGCCCGGTCCAGGTCGGCGCGTGCCCGGGCCATCGCTCCGAGGTGAGCGGCGGCGGAGGCGCGGGCCTGCAGCATCACGGCGATCTGGGGGTGCATGGGGCCGAGGACGGTTTCGTCGAGTTCCACGGCGCGGCGCAGGGCCTGCTCGGACAGGGCGGGTTTGTTTTCGGCGAGGTACAGGTCCGCCAGGCAGGTGAGCGTGGAGGCGATCTGGTGCTTGTTGCCGGTCGATTCGAAGTACGCGAGCGCCTTGCGCAGAGTGGGTTCGGCCGAGGCTCGGTCTCCGATCATCAGTTGAGTTTCGGCCAGACCGCGGAGTGCTACAGCTTCGATCACCGAGTCATTGTGGAGCCGAGATTCAGAGATGGCTTTCGTCCAGCCTTCCTGGCTGAGTGTAAACAGACGCGCTTCGCGGTGAACATCGGCGAGCGTGATCGTCGCGTCGATACTGGTACGCCAGGCCAGGCCCGGTGTCTGCAAGGTCATATGCGCGTAGTTGGCAGCTTCGGTGAGTCGGCCTTCTTCGCGGAGCAGATCGGCCATGGCATTGGTGAGCAGCGCGAAATCGTTCGGCAGGGTCGGCTGGGTCTCGATAGCGAGGCGCAGGATGCGCTCCGTTTCGGCGTATTCGCCGAGGCTGCGGAGGACCGCGCCAAGAGCGTGCGAAGAGCGTGCGGCGGCGTCTTTCCTGCCGAGCCTTTGCCATTCGGCCAGAGCGAGTGTAAGGACAGGTTTGGCTTCTGCGTCGCGACAACGGTAATGCAGCAGCACGCCGAGATCATTACCGGAAGTAGCGATTTCATCGGCGTAATGTGCCTGTTCGAACGACCTGCGTAAGAAGGGTTCGGCGATTTCGAGCTGGTTGTCCCGAAAGGCCCGCACACCCTGATCGTGGGTTTCTTTCCAGTTAAAGTCTCCGAAGGCAGTGCCTGCCAGAAATAGAGACACGTATATCCTGAGCGCTGTTTTTGAGCGCATAAACATACTCCTCCTGTGCGTTTGTTGAGCGGAGTGTGTAGGTAGACACTCCGGGCTTTGGCTCAGATCCAGTGCTTCGACTGGTTGGCTAACGGGTTCGGACGGCGAATGAAATACGGGGAACTCGCTGGAAGGGGAACGGGATTTCCCGTTCATTTCGCGAACTCAAGACCATTATGGCATGGGTCTGTGTCGTTCTGATTAGTGGATGGTGAAGGTTTGGGTGGTGTTTCCGGTGCTGGTGGCGGCCTGACGGGGGGCTGCAGCGAGGTCTACATCGAACGCTCGGTCGAGATGGTTGCCTGAAATGTCCTCGAGGAGGTTGTTGGCGATGAGGTGATAAGTGCCGGAGCGCCACGGTGTGACGGGGGTGAAACGCCACTCTCGTTCCTGGTCGGCGAGAGTGATTGTGCCTTCTATGTTTTCAACTTCCAGCATGCGTTCCAGCAGTGCGGCGTCCATCGGTTTCGGGAAGCGGATGACGAGCGGGTTGGTGGTGCCGGCCTGCGGTGCGGTAATCTTCCACAACTTTGGCGCGGGCGGCGTGCGATCAGACGGGGCTCCGACGAACTTCTTCTCTACACCTTCGACGAGCACCGCGCCTCGGGCGTCATGCCAGGTTTTGTCGACGACGAGCGTGTAGCGGCGGCCTTCCGTGACGGGCGAACCCATCTCATTCGTGGGGACGAGGCCACGCTTGATGCGACCCGGATCGAACAGGACCGTGAGGCGTCTTCCGGCGGCGTCCCACAGTTCCTGGTCGATTTCGAGGAAGGCGAGCGGGACGGTCTTGCCCTGGTCATCAAGCAGGCGAATATGCTGCCAGGCCTCGCCCTTGCTCATGGGCGCGCTGAACTGGATGTAGAGCTTAAGAATGTTGGCGGGCAGCGTGTCGGCCGTCGGGTAGATGTGCTCGACACGGGTTTCGGCTTTTAGGTCGCGGGCTGCGGTATGTAGGATGGCCGTCGCTTTCCGGCCATCAGTCAGCGTGGCTTCGGCAACATAAGTCATGCCGTCCGCGAGGGGGAAACGGGGGTGGAAGAGGAGTGCGCCGGGTTCGGGCGTGTAGGTGCCGAGCATCGCGGGCGCGTCGGGTGTGTCCACATGAACGCGGAACAGCGACTGCCAGCCTTCGGCGGGTTCGGGCACGGGCTTCCAGCCGACTAAGCGAAAGTCAGTGCCATCGAGCTGGATGGAAACAGTTTGGGCGGCGAGGCTGCTCATAGCCAGCGCCGCCGCCCAGAGGATGTTACGGATGAGTTGCAAGGTTACGGGAGTGGGACGGAACGAAGGTCGGATTCGGTAAGGATCAGAGCGTTGCTGTCATCGAGAGATGTCAGATGCTTCACGCCGGTGAGGGATCCGATGGTTTCGTACGGCACGCCGGTGATGTCGGTTTGGGCCGTGATGTTCTTGTACTTCTCCAGGTGATCCGACTTCAGCTTCATCACACCGCGTGAACTGTTCGCCATCAGGATGAACTCGTGGTTGTCCTTCTTGTACGCAATCATGTCGATGGGACGATTGCCTGCGCCGAGTTCCGCGATGGTGGCACCTTCCACCTTTTTGCCGGGCTTCAGGTCGCTCATCGGGATGGTGACGAGCGGCGTGCAGGTGTAGGCGGCGACGATGGAGGGTTCGTTGTCGATGGTGTAGGGAACAAAGGTGCGGACGGGTGCCTGGGTTTCAAAGCGGCCATGCGAACCGTGGTAGATCTCGATGCTGGACGCGGTCACGTTCTTCTCAAACGGGAAGGCGATGGTGCGGAGGTTCGAGGAAAATTCTTCGTTGGAGAGTCCGGCGACGATGACCTTGCCACCGGAGTAGGCGACCTGGGTGATGGTTTCGAGACGCGGGTCGGACCGTGCACCAGCCTTCGCGACGGGCGGGTTGGGCAGGGCCGAGGCCGATGACGCGACGTTGTCGAGTGAGAATTCGGTGATCTTGCCGGAGGCATCGGCACGCAGGATAACAGGGACGGCACCTTCACCCTTGCCGCGCGTGACGGAGAGGTAAACGTTCTTCGAGAGCGGATTGACCTTCACGTCGTTGATGGTGATCTGGTCGGCGGAGGCTCCGAGGAGGGCGGCAACTTTCTGGTTGATGCCGGTGATTTCGACTTTCCCGGCGGAGGCGGCTTTGGTGTCGCCCGTATCGACCGCGATGACGGAGGAGCCGAGGGAATCACCGATGAAGAGGATGCCTTCGGGGCCAAAAGCGAGGGGCCCGGCGGATTTCAGCTGGACTTTGCCTTTGGTCATGCCGGTGTTGGAGGCGGCGAACGCCATCGTAGCGGCGCAGATCATGCCCGCGAGAAACGCTGTTTTACGCATGTGGAACTCCTGAAAATTGGACCTTAGGGTAGCTGGAGTACACGGTATCACTTTTTCGGCGGGAAGGTTCAACGGCGAAGCGCGCTACCATCGCAACATGCGACTCTCCCGTCTTGCCGTGCTGCCCGTTTTGGCGTCGTTTTGTTACGCGCAGAACCCTCAGGTGGCCATGCAGCCGCCCGCCTCGCCTGCTGCGGGCAGCATTGCGGAAAAGACACGCGGGATGCTGGCGATTCCGGGCTATTTCCCGCTGTATTATGACTCGAAAACAGGCCGGATCTGGATGGAGATCTCGCGCTGGAATATCGAATTTCTTTACACGGATTCGCTGCCTGCCGGGGTGGGGTCGAACGATATCGGGCTGGATCGCGCACATCCGGGAGAGAACCGCGTGGTGCGGTTTGAACGGCGTGGGCCGAAGGCGATGCTGGTGCAGCCGAATCAGGATTACCGGGCCGTAACGAACGACGAATACGAGCGGCGGGCGGTGGAACAGTCGTTCGCGCAGTCGATTCTGTGGGGTTTTGCGGTGGAGGCGGAGGAGGGATCGCGGGCTTTAGTGGATGCTACGGGCTTCTTCCTGCGGGACGTTCATGGGGTGGCGGAGACGCTGGCGGCGCAGAAGCAGGGTTCGTATTCGCTCGATTCGACCCGCAGCGCAGTGTATCTGGACCGGACGAAGAACTTCCCGAAGAACACCGAGGTGGAAGTAATTCTGACGTTCGCCGGGAAGGATGCGGGACAGTTGGTGCGGTCGGTAACGCCTTCGGCGGAGTCTCTCACGGTGCGGGAGCATCACTCGTTTGTGGGACTGCCGGAGGCTCCGTTTAAGACTCGGACGTACGATCCGCGGGGCGGTTTCTTCGGGATCAGGTACATGGACTATTCGACGCCGATTTCGGAACCAGTTGTGAAGCGGCTGATTTCGCGGCATCGCCTGGAGAAGAAGGACCCGTCGGCCGCTGTAAGCGATGTTGTGAAGCCGATTGTCTATTACCTGGACCCGGGCACTCCGGAGCCGATTCGGTCCGCTTTGCTGGAGGGCGCTGGCTGGTGGGCGCAGGCGTTTGAGGCGGCGGGTTTCCGGAATGCGTGGAAGGTGGAAATGCTGCCGCCGGGTGCGGACCCGATGGATATCCGATACAACATCATCAACTGGGTGCACCGGTCAACGCGGGGATGGTCGTATGGCGGCGGGGTGGTGGATCCGCGGACGGGCGAATTGTTGAAGGGGCAGGTGACTCTGGGGTCGCTGCGGGTCCGCCAGGATTTCCTGATTGCCGAGGGGTTGATTGCGAAGTACGAAGCGGGCAAGCCAGTGGACCCGCGCATGGAGAAGATGGCGCTGGCGCGGTTGCGGCAACTGGTGGCGCATGAGGTGGGGCACACGCTGGGGCTGCAGCATAACTTCGCGGCGAGTCTGAAGGACCGGGCGAGCGTGATGGATTATCCTCCGCCGACGGTGAAGCTGAATGCGGCGGGCGATATAGATCTGAACGATGCCTATGCGACCGGGATCGGGGAGTGGGACAAGATCGCGATCCGGTGGGGCTACTCACAGTTCGCGTCGGGGGCTGATGAAGGTGCGGCGCTGAACGGGATTCTGAAAGAGGCGCGGGCGAAGGGTCTGGAGTACATTACCGATCGAGATGCGCGCGCGGCGGGCGGGGCGAGTCCGGTGGGGCATTTGTGGGATTCGGGCGCCAATCCGGTGGATGAACTGGGGCGGATTCTGCAGGTTCGGGCGAAGGCTTTAGGGGCGTTTTCCGAGGAGAAGATCCGGTTTGGCGTGCCGATGAGCGTTCTGGAGGAGGTGCTGGTGCCGGTGTACATGTTCCACCGATATCAGACTGAGGCGGTCGCGAAGCTGGTGGGTGGGTTGAACTACAGCTATGCGGTGCGGGGCGATGGGCAGACGGTTGCGGAAATTGTTCCGGCTGCAGAGCAGAAGCGGGCGCTGGAGGCGCTGATGAAGACGCTGGACCCTGGGGCGCTGGCGGTTCCGGAGCGGATTTTAAAGCTGCTGCCTCCGCATCCGCCAGACTATGAGGCGACGCGCGAGGATTTCCGGTCGAGGACGCAGATTACGTTTGACGCGATGGGTCCCGTGGAGGCTGCGGCGGATCTGACGGTGGCTTTCCTCTTGAATGCGGAGCGCGCAACGAGG
>CANIHR010000150.1 GCA_947467185.1 Bryobacterales bacterium | reverse complement strand
TTCGGCATCGCACAATTAACAGCGGAGCACCTTTCGACCATCGACCTGGTCACAGAAGCGGATCGCCGACTCTACGGCGCAAAACAGGGTGGTCGCAATAAGACCCTCGTCGCGGCCTAACCGACCAGCACAACGTAAAGGTCCCCGGGGCCGTGCACACCCCGAACCAGTTGCAGTTCTATATCACCCGTGCGGCTCGGTCCCGTCACAAAGACCATGGAACTGGCGATGTCCGCCGGATGTGGCACCCGTTCGAACAATTCGTCCAAACTCCCCAGCAACCGGGTCACCGGGACTACCACGATATGGATTGGGGGCAATAACGAAGCCAGCCGGGCCTCTGAACTGGATAGCAGGACCAGAGTGCCGGTATCGACCAGACCATAATCGGCGGACGTAATTCCAAACTGAGCTGAAGCGCAAGCCTCCCGGACATCACTTTCCACCGTGAAACCCGTCCGTACCCCGGGCAGCTTTGAAATCCCCGCCGCAGCCAGATACTCCGAATTCGATGCGACCGTCTCCATCCCCTGGGTCAGGCCAGCCACATACTCCCGAGCCAGCGCCAGGTCGGCAACCCGCACCGCAACGCCGCCGACGCCTTCCACGCGCTCCAGCATCATCGCCACCCGCGCTTCCGGAGAAACAGCGACCGGCCGGAGCCGCACTTCCGGCGGCCCTTCGGTGGGTGCCGTGCCTTCGCGCGTCAATCCCGCCCGAATCCGTCCAAGTATCGTTTCCCGCGAGTTTGTCACCAACTGACTACTTTACCCGCAGGACCGCTAGACTGAAGTCATGCCGGTATTCGAACGCAGTGTGTTGATTGATGCTCCGGTAGAGGAAGTCTTCGCCTTCCATGAGCGCCCCGACGCGCTCCTGCTGCTCTCCCCGCCCTTCCCTCCCGTCCGCCTGATTCAGCGAACCGGCCAGGGCATCGAGCTGAAATCCCGCCTCGAACTGAAAATCGGCCCCCTGCGCTGGGTCGCGCTCCATACCGCCTGGGCTCGCAACCGCCACTTTGAAGACCGCCAGGAAGAGGGTCCGTTCGATCAGTGGATTCACCGCCATGAGTTCGAATCCATCGGCAAACGGACCCGCCTCACTGACCGTATCGAATATCGCCTGCCCGGCGGCCCACTGATCAACGGTCTGTTTGGCTGGGCCGTCAACCTCGGACTCCGCAACATGTTCCGGCACCGGCACAAAGTGACGCGTCAACTCTGCGAAAAACCATCATGAGTAAGACCTGCCTCATCATCGGAGCCGGCATGTCCGGTCTCACCGCCGCCACAGAACTCAGGACCGCCGGCTGGAATGTCACGCTCGTCGACAAAGGACGCGGCGTCGGAGGCCGACTCTCCACGCGCCGCATCGGCAACAGCCGCCTCGACCACGGCGCCCAGTTCTTCACCACACGCAGTACGCAGTTCTGTCGGGCCGCAGCGGCGTGGCAGGCAGCTGGCTGGGTCGCGCCCTGGTATACCGAAGATGGTCACACCCGCTACCGAGCCCTCGGCGGGATGAACGCCCTGGCGAAACACCTGGCCCGGCACTTCCACGTGCAGACCGAAACGAAGATCGAGACCCTGGCCGTAACCGGATCGCACTGGCAAGCGACCTCGGAATCGGGAGTCACCTTCGAAGCCGACGCCCTGATCCTGACGCCACCCGCACCTCAGTCCATCGCCCTGCTTGGCAACCTCGCGCCCGAGGTCACCACCGCGCTTTCCGTCATCGACTACGATCCCTGCTTCGCCCTGCTGCTGACATTGGACGGCCCCAGCCTCGTCCCTGCGCCCGGCTACACACGCCCCGCCGGCGGAATCATCGATTGGCTGGCCGACAACACGCAAAAGGGCGTTTCTGAAGGCCCTGCCGCTCTCACAATCCACGCTACCGGAGCCTTCACGCGGAAGCATCTCAATACAGACCCAGCCGAAGTCACCCGCCTGCTGCTGGAGGACGCCGCACCGTATCTTGGTTCCACCGTGACCGCCAGCCAGATCCATCGCTGGATGTATGCCAAACCAGTCGCCGATAACCAGTCAATGTGTATTTCAGCAATGCACCCGGCACCAGTCGCAGTCGCCGGAGATGCCCTCGCCGGCTCCCGCGTGGAGGGTGCGTATCTGTCGGGCCTCGCCGCAGCTCGACGGATCTGCGAGATCCGCTAAGCTAAGCCAGAATCTCTTTCACCACATTCCCTGCCACATCCGTCAGCCGGAAATCCCGTCCACTATACCGATACGTCAGCTTCGTGTGGTCAAACCCGGCCAGATGCAGAATCGTGGCGTGCAGATCGTGAATATGCACCGGCTTATCCTGCGCCTTAAACCCAAAGTCATCCGTCGCCCCGTGGACGTGTCCGCGCTTAATCCCACCGCCCGCCAACACCGTTGAGAACCCGTGACTGTTGTGGTCGCGCCCGTTCTGGACCCGCACCAGACCACTCACTTCCACGACCGGGGTGCGGCCGAACTCGCCGCTGATAATTACCAGCGTTTCATCCAGCAGCCCCCGCAGCTTCAGGTCCTCCAGCAGCGAGGCAATCGCCGGGTCCGCATCCCGCGCCAGTCGCTTATGGCTCTGGATGTCATCGTGGCTGTCCCAGGGCTGCGAATTCCCGTGATACACCTGCACCATCCGAACGCCCTTTTCCACCAGGCGCAGAGCCATCAGGCAACCACGCCCGAAGTCGCTCTCCCCGTAACGCGCCCGCGTCTCCGGCTTCTCCTTCGAGATATCGAAAACCTCCGGTGCCTCGGTCTGCATGCGAAACGCGATCTCCGCCGCCTGAATGCTGGCTTCCAGTTCGCGATCCGCCCCGGCTTTCTGCAGGTGCATCTCGTTCAGTTTGCCCAGCAGATCCAGTTGCCGCCGCTGCTCGGTCCGGTCCAGTTCCGGGTTCCGAATGTACTGCACCAGCTTGTCGGGCGTCTTCTCGTTATTCGGAATGTACGTTCCCTGGTAAACCGCAGGCAGAAAAGTAGACGCCCACAGCTGCGGCCCAATCACCGGGAAGCCCGGACACAGCACCACAAACCCCGGCAGATTCTGATTCTCCGACCCCAGGCCGTACGTCAGCCACGACCCCATCGAAGGCCGCCCCACCTGCTTGTCACCCGTATTCATCAGCAGCAGTGAAGGCTCATGGTTCGGCCTGTCGGTATACATCGACCGGATCACACAGCAGTCATCCATCCGGGCACCCAGCTTCGGGAAAATATCGCTGACCTCAATCCCGCTCTGCCCGTGCTTCTTAAACTCGAACGGGGACTTCATCAGATTCCCCGTCTTCCGCTCCGTCTTCAGATTCCCCGTCGGCATCGGTTGCCCGTGATACTTCGTCAGCATTGGCTTCGGATCGAACGTATCCACTTGCGAAGGCCCGCCGTGCAGAAACAGGAAAATCACGTGCTTCGTCTTCGCGGGAAAATGCGGGGCCTTCGGCGCGAGCGGATTCGTCTCCACGGCGGCGCGTGCCATCTGGGAACCAACCATCTGCGCGAACGCAGTCATGCCGAACCCGGTGCCAAACTGTTTGAGGCAATCTCGTCTGTTCATCGCATTAATCCACAAACTGAAATTCGTTCGAAGTCAACAAAACCTGCGCGTACTCGGCCCACGCCTGGGCATCCTTACCCGCCACAAACTCCAGCCCCAGCTTCTTTTCCGCCGCGCTCGGCGTGCGCTGGAACAGCAGTCGATAAGCCTCATCCACGCGCTGCGAGTCCTCGCCCTTCAGGCGCGCCGCCACCGCTTTCGCCTGCGTGATGACCCACTCGTTGTTCATGAAGTACAGGCGCTGCGGCGGCACATTCGTCGCATTGCGCTGCTCGCTCGTATTGTTCGGATTCGGGAAATCGAACAGCGCAAAATCCGCCTCCATCTTGCGGCGGCTCACAAAACTGTACACCGTCCGGCGCTTGTCCTCTTTGCCCAGATGCACCGCCAGCCCACCCTGCGCCAAGTCCAGATTCCCCGACACCAGCAGCAGATCATCCCGCAAGGCCTCGGCATCCAGCCGCTGGCGATTGAAGCGCCACACCAACCGATTATCCGGGTCCACCGCCACATTCTTTTCGCTCGGCTCCGCACTTGACTGATACGCCGCCGACAGCATGATTGTCCGGTGCAGTTTCTTTACCGACCACCCGTCTTTCACAAACCGGCTGGCAAGATAATCCAGCAGTTCCGGATGACTCGGCCGGTCACCCTGCGCCCCAAAGTTGCTCGGCGTCCGCACCAACCCCTGCCCGAAATGATGCTGCCAGATCCGGTTCACCATCACCCGCGCCGTCAGAGGATTCGCCGGATCGGCGACCGCTTCGGCTAACTCCAGCCGCCCCGCGCCCTGGGTAAACCGCTTCGGGTCGCCCGACGACAGAATCGACACAAAACGCGGCGGCGCCGGATCCCCCGGATTGTTCTTATCCCCGCGCAGCCAGATCTTCTGCTCTGCCAGTTTCTCGTTGTCCGCAATCACCTGCAGATACGGATACTCGGAAGGCATTGCCTTCTCCAGCGTCTTCACTTCGGCCCGCAGGAACTCCAGCTGATCCTTCCACGGCCCGGCCAGAAACCGGTCGATCTTTCCATCGCCAAACCGCAGCATCCCGCGATCGCTGAACAGGTCCTCCCACAACGTAAACCGGTCGCGATCCATCGACACAAGGCTCGCCTGGCTGAGATCGTTTCGGCTCGGGTCCAGCCCCAGAATGATGTGGTTCTTGTCTTCCACCAGCTTCTTCTCGGCATCCACCGCCAGCACCAAAGCCTGAAACTCGGTCGCCGCCTGCCGCTTCGCCGCCTCGTCCTTCGCCTCAAACCACGTCTTCAGAAACGGGTGATTCTTCTCGGGCGACGACAGGTACTTCTTCCACTTCTGATAGACCTCGTGATCCAGCGTTTGGCCCGAGTTATCCAGCATGTAATCGGCAGTCCGGGCAGCGAAGATATCCGCCAGACTCACCGACTGCGCTTTTACAAAATCCGCCAGTTCTTTCTTCTTGTCATCCAGTTTCTTTTTCGCGGCCTTGTACGTTTCCACCTGCTCTTTCGGAGCCAGCGCCGATTCCGACAGCGAGGTATTCGCAAAGATCCCCAGCAGCGAGTAATAATCCGACTGCGGAATCGGATCGAACTTATGGTTATGGCACTGCGCACAGGCCACCGTCAGGCCCATGAACCCGCGCGTCGTCGCATCCACACGGTCGTCCTGCATCTCCGGGCTCAGCGCATAGAACCCCAGGCCCGCCAGATACTTGTCCTTCTCCGGCATCTGATCGCCCGCGATTTGCGCCTTCACAAACGTGTTGTACGGCATGTCCGCATTGAACGCGCCAATCACCCAGTCGCGATACCGGAACGAATTCGTGTACGGCTCATCATCCGTGGAATTCAGTTTGTCGTCGGAGTAACGCGCGATGTCCAGCCAGTACCGACCCCAACGCTCGCCATAACGCGGCGAAGCCAGCAGCTGATCCACCACCTTCGCAAACGCATCCGGAGCCTTATCGCGAACAAACGCGTCCACTTCATCCGGCGTGGGAGGCAGCCCGGTCAGATCCAGATAAGCCCGGCGAATCAGCGTCCGCCGCTCCGCCTGACGCACCGGAGCCAAGCCCTTCTCTTCCAGCTTCGCGAGAATGAACCAGTCCACATCATTGTGCGGCCATTTCGCGTCCCGGACCTTCGGAGCCACCGGCTCCACCACGGGCTGGAATGACCAGAATTTGCGCTGCTCGGGGGTGATCACGTACTTCGAAGACGAAATCGTTCCCGCAGGCCACACCGCGCCGTCGCGGATCCACTTCGCTACCGCCGCGACTTCCGCATCCGCCAGTTTCCCGCCCGGAGGCATCTTTAATCGCGTATGCGTCTGCCGAATCGCCTGCACCAGCAGGCTGCCGTCCGGATCGCCCACCTTGATCGCAGGCCCCGAATTTCCGCCAGCCAGCAAATGCTCGCGGCTGTCCAGTTGCAGTCCGCCCGACTTCGCCTCCGTATG
The DNA here is from genome assembly GCA_947467185.1 of Bryobacterales bacterium. GTDB lineage: Bacteria > Acidobacteriota > Terriglobia > Bryobacterales > Bryobacteraceae > BOG-234. Next base: position 7,251 of record CANIHR010000150.1, on the reverse strand, counting down.
GCACCCGTAGCACTTTGAGACCAGCAACGGTCGCACGCTCGTCTCAAACAACTCCGCGGGGTTCGCCGGTTCAGCAGCCACGGCAACCCCACACGCCATCAGAAGAAGTCCTGGAATCTTCATCGCAGTGAACACATTCTATCGGAGTCGCAAAAACCCTGGCGGACTTTCCCCGCCCCCATCGCTTTCAGAGACGAAAGGCGAACCAAGCCATGAAAACTCTGAAGAATGCAGCCCTCACCATCGTCACCCTGATCCCGCTTGCCGAACTCCTGTTCATACCCGCATACCTCGCGCACAGGACCACGCAGGAACTCAACCAGTTCACCGGAACCTACATGCTCTGCACGGTAGCCGACAGCGGCTGCCCCGTCACCGAGGTGAGTGGAGCAGAGCCGTGGCGTTGAACGTTACCGATCAGAATTTCGGAATAGCAACCGGGGCGGGCATCTTGTCTTTCGAAAAGCGAGGCACCATCTCGTCCCGGTTCGCCAGATGCAAAACGCCCGCCGCAATAATCGCGGCATCCCGCTGCACATCTTCCGGGATAATGCGTTCGTACGTATCCAGGTTCGTGTGGTGGGTCATCGAGTTGTACTCAATGGGGTCCTGCTGCATGCCGATGCCAGGCAATCCCGCGTTGTTAAAGGAAGTGCTGTCCGTTCCGGCCACCACGCGACTGGCACTGGCATTAATCCCCGCCACACCCCAGTCACTGAACAGCGCGAACACCGGGCGCAGCAGAGCCGCCGCTTCGGGCGGGCCAAAGATGCTGCCGCCGCGAATCCGCCCCGTCCCCGTATCCACATTGAAGTAACCGTTGAACTTGAGCCACTCGGGCTTCGGATCTTCCGCCGTGCCGAAATGCTGTTTCACATAAGCCAGCGATCCATATAGCCCCTGCTCTTCACCCGACCACAACGCCACCCGCACCGTCCGCCGCGGCTTCACGCCAGACCACTGAATCAGGCGCGCGGCCTCCATCATGACGGCGCAGCCAATCGCGTTATCTGTCGCTCCCGTGCCGCCATGCCACGAATCGAGGTGACCACCCAGCATCACCACCTCATCGGCCTTGTCGGAACCCGGAATTTCGGCGATCACGTTGTAGCTAGTCTTGCCCTCGGGATAGCTGTGGTTCAGGATGTCGAACTGCAACTTCACATCGTCGCCATCGGCCATCAGACGTTCGATCCGCCCGAAGTCGTCGTTGCGGACCACCACGGTCGGCACTGCCGTTGATTCCTCGTAGCCGCGATGCTGCTGCGCCACAATAATGCCCTCGCCGCGAGCCGCGTCGTTTATACGCATCATCGCGCCGCCAGCTACCAGCATGGCGTCGATTTTTTCGGCCACCTGGCCCGCCGTATAACGCGTCGGATCTTCGGGTGCCGCCGGACCACGCCCGGGGCCACGTCCCGGCCCTGCCGGATCGTACTGCGCCTTCACCGTTTCATCGGGAGTCCGTTTGGCCGGAGGCGCGAAATTCACCGGGACTACGGTCCATTTCCCGATCATGACCATCTTGCCCTTCACGGTCGGCTGCACTTCCGCCAGCCATTTATCCAAATCGGCCTTCAGAGGGCCCAGCCGAACCGGCGGTCCGCCGCGCCCCCCACCACCATTCGCCGCCGGAGGAGGCAGAGGGCCCTGCGGAGGCACGATCTGCATGGTGGAACCCGTAATCGCGCCTTTGGTGGAAGGAGTCCAGGCGATGACTTCAAACTTCAGATTCTGCTTTACCGGCGCGACGATCTTGCCCGTGGCCGATTCATTCAGCCAGCCCGCATGCCCGAAATCCCACGGTTCCAGATGGGCATTCTTCAGGCCCCAGGAAGTCATCTGAGAAGCCGCCCATTTCGCCGCCACTTCATGATTGGGAGACCCCGTGACGCGGGGACCATACCGATCCGTCAGCGTATGCAGCGTCCGCATAATCTGCGAATGCTCCAGTTCCTCACTGCGCATCTTCGCAGTCGTCGCTTCATCCACCTTCTCCTGCCCGAACAAACAGGAGCCCACCGCACACGCCAGAAGCAGCTTTTTCATTGATACAGAATAGCGGACGAATCGCCAGGCCGCAGCGACTATTGAAAGCGAACCTGAAGCGCAGCCCAATACTCGGCCGCTGATTGATAACCGCGATCTTCTTCGATCCCCAACAGAAACCTGGCGGCCTCTGTGACCGGCAGCGACGGTTCTTCTTCTTCGAGCAGAATCAGCAGCGGCCCCAGACTACGAGGATCCCCGCGCTTCGCAAGCGCCAGCAGCGCTTCTTCCCGGGTGTCCGTGTCTTCATCCGTCAGCCGCGACACCAGAGCCTGCCGAATTTCGTCGGAGTCCAGATCCCCCAAAACGCCCACGCCGCAAGTCGCCCAATCGCGGGTTCGCGGGTTGGCATCGCGCATTAGCTCAAGCAAGGCTGCCGCGGCCGCCGGAATATTTGCGAAAGATCCGAGTGCAACTGCCACCGCATAGCGAACCTCCGACCGAGAATCCTCGTGCAGGCCGACCAAAACGTCGACTGCCGCCGGATTACCGATATGCCCGAGAGCAAAGATTCCGGATTCCAAAGGTGCGGTCTCAGTCTCCTCCCGAACCAGCCGAGACACAACCGCGAAGCACTCGTCCGGGAAGTTGTTTTCTGGATGCGCCAGGGTCTTCCCCAACTGAGCGAGCACGTCGGCACCACGAGCGCGTCGGACAGAATCATCCGATTCACACCACCGGGCGGCGTGCTCAAGAACGTCTCTGCTGCCGATCAACTGGAGCAACCTCACGGCTTCCCATTGAGCGTCGTCGTCACTTGCCGCGTCCAGAGACAGGTCAAAGAGCTGAGGAACCGCGGGATTGCCCAACAGGTGGAGGCGCTCAGTCAGGGTTGGGACCAACTCGTCCATGATGAAAATCATAACGACTTTCCTGCCCCGGACACCTCGAAATCCCTCACCTGACGCCACCTCCCCTCCCAACTATCACTTCACGACGGTTACATTAGAGGTTTGACCCTTCCTGGCATAGTCGGCCCCCTGCTGGCCGCTGGCATCGCAATTCTCTGCGCCATTGCGGGCATCCTGTTTACCGGCCACCGTGCCCGTTTGCTGGTGCCTGTCAGCGGAGCGATTCTGGTTGCAGTCACCGTTTTCGGCCTCGTCCCGGAGCTCGTCCACCAGGGCGGCTTCGCAATTCCGCTCGTCCTGATGGCAACCGCGTACCTTGTTCTAACGGCTCTGGATAAGAACGGCTATCCGGTCTGCCCTTCCTGCTCGCATGGCGAGGCCTTCGCGGAAGCCTTCATCGTCGCCACCGGGGTTCACGCCTTCGTTGACGGCTGGGGCATGACCGCCGTTGAAGCCGGGCACGTCGCCCCGATGGCCATCAGCGGAGCTATCCTCTTCCACAAAATCCCCGAAGGCCTCGCCCTCGGCGGTCTGCTCCGCAGCGCCGCTCTCCGCCCCCGGCGCGCCATCCTTTTCGCCATCCTCGCGGAAGCGCCCACGGTACTGGGTGGCTTTGCCGGCCTCCGCGCCGCTCCCGGCATCTGGATGACCTGGGCTCTCTCCCTGGCAGCGGGCACTTTCTTCTTCTTCGGCATCCACGCCATCGAGGGCTGGCGGATTCGAACGAATTTACAATCGGGTACCCGGCTGCCGTGATACGCTGAGTCCACCGGAATGCTATGAGGCTTCGTACGGTGGTCGCGGCGAGTATCGGTCTGTCAGTCCTGATCGGGATCGCGTTCGCCTTTGAATCCCAGCCAAAGCCCTTCCGGCAATTCCAGGGTCGCGAATACGGCGACTTCCCCCTCCCCCCGGATTTTTCCGAAAAGACAGAATGGCAGTTCGCCCGACTCATGTACCCCTCCGGGGGGCGGCGCTTCGGCGGCGGACGTCGTGGCGGGGGCGGGTTTGGTGGCTTCGGCGGTGGTGGCTTCCGGGGCGACTGGCGTGAAGGTGGCGGCAGCTGGACTACCGATTATCCCCGAGCCGACCGGCACATGTCTCCGGCGCTCAAGCGTCTGACCCGCGTTCATGTCCGCTCCGTTGAGCAACCCGTCAATCTTGAAGACGACGATGACGCCTATAACTACCCGTGGCTCTATGCCGTCGAAGTTGGGCAGTGGGCCCTCACCGATCAACAGGCGAAGAAACTCCGTGAATACCTCGACCGTGGCGGCTTTCTGATGGTGGACGACTTTCATGGCACCGACGAATGGGCCAACTTCATGGTCAGCCTGCAGAAGGTCTTCCCCGACCGCTCCGTTGTTGATATCCCGAACTCCGACGCCATCTTCCACACCGTGTTCGACCTGAACGACCGCTATCAGGTCCCCGGCGCGCAGTACCTCCGCTCGGGCCGCACCTATGAGCAGGATGGCTACGAAGCCCGCTGGCGGGGCGTCTACGACGACAAGGGACGCTTAATGGTGGCCATCTGCCACAACATGGATCTGGGCGACTCCTGGGAGTGGGCCGACGACCCGCGCTACGACGAAAAGTTCTCCGCCATGGCCTTCCGCATCGCCACCAACTATGTCATCTACTCGATGACGCACTAAGTCCGGTGCCGACAACCTTTTCGGCGAAGTCCATCGCCACATCCACCATCCAGAAACGCTGACCTTCCTTCGCAAGGAAGCCCAGATGGCCGCCATGCTCCGTAGCAAGCAACCGGATATTCGGGTTTGCCGAGATCACCGGATTGTGGAATATTTCGAACGGGATAAACGTGTCGTCCCGCGACTGCACCAGCAACGCCGGAACGCGAATCTGCGGCAGGAATACCTTTGACGACTGCGTCTCGTAATAGTGCTCGGCGTTGCGAAAACCAAATGAAGGTGCCGTCACATACTCGTCAATGTCGTAGATCGTTTGCAGCGGCATCAGCGTCTCCGCCGGAATCCGGCCCGTCGCCAGCACGCGCGCCTTCATGCGCTTCACGAACCGCCGTTCGTAGATGATGTTGTCCTTGTCGCGCATCCGCCGCGCACAGGCACCAAGGTCAATCGGCGTGGAAATCGCACAAACACCGGCAATCACGTCCGTCTCGCCCAGTTCGCCCGCCAGCTTCAACCCAACATTGCCGCCCAGCGAGTAGCCGACCAGAATCACGGGCAGTTCCCTGCCCTCGGCTGCGTTTTGACGCAGAAATTCCCGTAGATCGCCCGTCAAACCGGCATGATACAGGGTCTTGCAAAGGTGTTCGGTCCCGCCACACGTCCGCATATGGAAACGGTGAACGATAAAACCCCGCTCCAAAGCATGCCAGGCGGTGCTGACGCAATAACCCGCACCACCACCGCCTTCAAGACCATGCAATAAAACAATTTCACCCACCGCCGTACCCTGCGGAAACTGGGTCTGTACCAGCACCTGCGTGTCGGCGTCGGTACGGATCAAACGATCCACCATCGGGTACGCGGAATAGTCGTACTTTCGCGGCCAGAAGTTGGCAACAACCGTAGCGATGTGGGGATTCCGAAAGAGGGGCTCAAATGGCCGCATGAAGCCCCATTCTCTCAGAACGCTTTACATCACTTCGTAGTCTTCGCGAAGGGCCGGAGGCTTGCCCGGCATGGCCGTGCCTTCCTTTTCCTTCTTGTTGAGGTCGTCGGCCAGAATCACGGCTTCCGCCAGATCCCGCATCGAGCGCCGCAGACGGCGGCTTTCGTTGCGAAGCCGGAGGTATGCTTCTTCTTCGGTCAGCCCGTGCCGCGACTGCAGAATACCCTTGGCGCGCTCCACCAGCTTGCGCGTTTCCAGAGCACGCTTCATTTCCAGCGTTTCCGACATCAGCCGCGCATTCTGAATTGCGATGCCGGCCTGGCCAGCGACCGCCTTCAGGAAGCCGATTTCCTCATCCTGGAACGATCTCTGCTGGCGTGTATAGATATTGATTGACCCAATCACCTTGCCCTGTGAGAACAGGGGAGCCGAGAGCGCCGAGGTCAGCCCCGTGCGGCGAGCCAGTTCCGGATAACGGTACCGCTTGTCATCCTGCATCCGGTCCACCTGCACCGGCTGGCCATCGCGAAGGACCTGCTCAATGAGTGAGCCCTCCATCCGAATCGGCATGCGATGCATGTAGTCGGGCGAAGAGCAGCGGGCGGCACTAACCGTCAGCTCTTTGGTCTCCTCGTCAATCAGCAGGATCGAGCAGATCGCGCAATCCAGCGTTTCCGCCACCATTTCCGAAATGGCCTGCAGAATGCGGTCGAGATAGCTTTCAGCGCCGATGGTCTGTGCCACCGCAGCCAGCGTTTCCAGCCGGCGGCTGGCAGTCTGCGACTGTTCGGCCAGACGCGAACGGCCAATCAGGCCGCCCATCTGCTCGCCGATGAACGTCATCAGAGCTACTTCGTCGGTCGAATGTTCGTGCCCATCCACATGCTGTACGTTGATGACGCCGATCAGTTCTCCACCGTCCACGAGGGGTACGGAGAGGAAAGCTTCGAAAGTGTCTTCCGGCAAAGCCGAGAAGGGCTTGAACCGGGAGTCCTGGGAAGCCTTGCGGGGCAGAGCCACAACGGCATGGTGGGCTGCAACCCAGCCCGTCACACCTTCGCCCATTTTCAGGCGGACGTTTCCGATTTCGTTGGAATGCTCCAGCTGCGACGCACGCAGGACGATCTCGTCCGTCGTGTGGTCAATCAGGTATACCAGACAGGAGTCCGATTGCGTCACGTTCGCGGCAAGCGCGACGAGTTCCCGAAGGATCGTTTCCAGATCCTGGTCGGAACTCACCATGCTGCTGATTCGATGCAGAAGGGCGATGTGGCCCCCTGCTGAACTACCGGTGGTTGCCATTGTAGGTGTCATCTCTGCGGCCATAAATGCGGCCTAAATTTGAGTTTAGGGACCGTAAAACAAGGCGTCCAATTCAAAATTTGGATAGGCAGGATGGAGAGAAACTGGCCACGCCAATTCAGCGGGTTAGCGTTACGGTAATTTTGCAGTCAAAAGCTAACGGGAGACCAGACCAGCCCGGATCAGTTCGGAATCCGCCGGATCCCACGCCAGCAACTGACGACGCATCCGCACATGATCCGTGGGCGTCCAGTGGGCGCTCATGAGCCCCGTTTCAGAGTGACGGACCACCGCCTGCAGGATGTGCGTGATCTCATGCGCCATCACATGCCCCAACAACGCAGACAACCCTTCCCCCGGCTCTGCCGCCCGCACGCGGTCCGCGAAAATGACGATGTGCGATTTCTCATACGGCATCGCATAGCCATAAGCACCCGGGTGCCCG
>CANIHR010000149.1 GCA_947467185.1 Bryobacterales bacterium | reverse complement strand
AAGGGACGTCGGAACCCTGTAACTGCGTATTAAGAAAGGTTTTTACCTCATGCTTCCGGAAGTTTAAGGCATGCGCCGAGAAGGCCAGCCACCTTCCCGCGGTGCGTGTCGAAAACGTCGCGTCCGGACGTGACAACCGCCAGTCCTGGGGTATGAAATCGGAAGAGTATATGGCCGACTTTTACCTGGTCACTAAACGGACTCTGAACACCGCCGAGTTCCAGCTATTCCGCTTCCATTTTCTGCTCGGAGCCGACTGGAAACTTTGCTGCCGCCGGCTGAAAATGGACCGGGGCACCTTCTTTCACGCCGTTTACCGCATCGAGCAGAAGCTCGGACGGGTCTTTCGTGAACTCCAGCCCTACGCCCTTTTTCCCCTCGACGAGTACTTTGGCGGCGCCGTCGAAGGTTACCGTGAACCCGACCGCAAGGTAGTGGAGATCCGTTTTGGTCCACGGGGCGGCCGAGCCCTTCGCGCTCCCATCAGAAAGGCTGCCTGATCTGACACCTGCCCAATGAGGGCGCGGCCGTCCCGACCTGGCACTGCCGCGCCCTTCCTGTTTGGCTTCGTTTTTTCTTTTCCTCTTTGGGAATAACTTCGGCAAACGCGGGATAATCCATTTGTGCAATCGCTGGAACTCAAACACAGATTGGCTACCCGCTGGACGCACTGGGTCAACTTCCCCGTGCTGTCCCTGATGATCATGAGCGGCCTCTGGATCTACTGGGCCTACGATCCTTACCGGATCGGTTTTGGTGACATCACCCTGATTCATATGTTCCCCGACTGGTTCTACAAGATGTCCGGCATCGGGAAGAAGCTCTCTTTTGGCATGGCAATCCATTTTGTGTTCGGCTGGCTGTTCGCTGTGAATGGGTTCGTTTATGCGATTTACACTCTCGTCTCCGGCGAATGGCGCGAACTGCTGCCGGACGCAAAATGCTTTGGCCAGGCCCTCGAGGTCGTCAAACACGACCTCGGGCTTGGCCCCCTCCCCCCGCAGGGCCGCTACAACGCAGCCCAGCGAATCACCTATACGGCTATTGTTTTTATGGGTTTCGGAAGTATGGTAACGGGCGTGGCAATCTACAAGCCCATTCAGCTCGCAGGCCTCACCAGCCTGATGGGCGGCTACCAGTGGGTTCGTTTTTTCCACTTCTGGCTGACGATGGGTTACGTCGCCTTCTTCGGCATCCACATCGGCCAGGTCATCCGGGCCGGCTGGCCGAACTTCCGCGGCATGATTTGCGGCTACGACCTTCCGAAAGGCGAAAACAATGCTCACTAACGAACAGGAACTCGCCCGCCGCACCCGCCGGGCCTTCATCGGCCTCGGGGCCGGAGCGGTCGCCGGTTTCGCCGGTCTAGGCTGGCTCTCTGCCGGCCCCATCGAAGAGGGCAACATCCCGCCCAACTTCCGCAAGATCCTCGGCTTCAATGAAAAGGTAGTCCGTTCGGCACTCTACAGTCAGGACCACCTGGCCCCCACTTTCCCGGCCTCAGCCATCCGCAAGCTAAAGCCGAACGGCGAAGAGGGCCTGGAGGACGAACTGGTCGCCGCCGACTGGCGTCTCGAAATCCAGCCGTACAAAGCTGGAGCCGTCACCCAAAAGCTGACACTGGACGACATAAAGACCCTCCCCCGTCACGACGAAACCATCGAATTCAAGTGCGTGGAAGGCTGGAGCACCGTCACCCAGTTCGCCGGAGCCCTACTCTCCGACTTCACCGCCAAATTCTGCCCCGGGTCCGAAAAGGCCGCCTGCATCGGCATGAACACCCCCGATGGCGTCTATTACGTGTCCATCGATATGCCCAGCGCCCTCCACCCCCAGACCCTGCTCGCCTGGGAAATGAACTCCGAACCGCTCACCGAGGAACACGGAGCCCCCCTCCGCCTCGTCATCCCGGTCAAGTACGGCATCAAGAACATCAAGCGAATCGGCCGCATCGAGTACACCGACAGCCACCCCAAAGACTACTGGGAAGAGCGGGGCTACGACTGGTACGCCGGGCTTTAGCGAGCGTTCGCTAGGCTATAGACATGGCCCTCACAATCGCCGGACGCACCTTCCAGTCCAGGCTTCTTATAGGTACGGGCAAGTACCGGAGCTTTCAGGAGATGGCGCGTTGCCATGCCATCTCGGGTGCGGAGGTCGTCACGGTTGCGGTTCGCCGCGTCAACCTGACCGACCGCAGCAAAGAATCTCTGCTCGACTACATCGACCGCGACAAGCTGTTCATCCTGCCCAACACCGCTGGCTGCTATACGGCTGATGAGGCCATCCGCACCGCGCGCCTCGGCCGAGAAGTCGGCCTCTCCAACTGGGTGAAGCTCGAAGTGATCGGCGACGAGCGAACTCTTTTCCCCGATAACCAGGGCCTCGTGGAGGCCACCCGTGTCCTCGCGAAGGAAGGCTTCGTCGTTCTGCCCTACACAAATGACGACCTCGTGAACGCCCGCCGCCTGATTGACGCCGGTGCCGCCGCCGTCATGCCCCTCGCCGCCCCCATCGGCTCCGGCCTCGGCATCCAGAACACCACCAACCTCCGCATCATGCGCGAGATGATCACCGAAGTCCCGCTCATCGTGGACGCCGGCGTAGGCACCGCCTCCGACGCGGCGCTCGCCATGGAACTCGGTGCCGACGGCATCCTGATGAATACCGCCATTGCCGCCGCGCAGGACGCCGAAAAGATGGCCCTCGCCATGAAACTGGGCGTGGAAGCCGGCCGCCTGGCCTTCGAAGCCGGACGCATGGAACGCAAGCTCTACGCCAGTGCGAGCAGCCCTCTTTCAGGCCTGATCTCCTGAAAAATGGTATCCTGAAGCTTCCCCAACCTATTTTGAAAATCGGATTCGTCAGCCTCGGTTGCCCCAAGAATCTCGTGGACAGCGAGGTGATGATGGGCCAGCTCACATCACGTGGGCATGAACTTACCACCCATCCTGATCAGGCAGATGTCCTGGTCGTTAATACGTGCAGCTTCATTGACCCTGCCAAGAAGGAATCGATCGATACGATTCTGGAGATGGCCGAGTACAAGAAGGTCGGCCGGGCGAAACGCCTGGTCGTCGCCGGCTGCCTCGTGGAACGCTATCGCGGCGACATCAAGGCAGACATGCCGGAAGTGGACGCGCTGATCGGCACCAACGAACTCGACAAGATCGGCGCGATCTGCGAAGGCATTGAAGAGGATGTTGCGGAGCCGGAAAATGGTCTGTACCTCTATCACGACCTGACGCCGCGCGTCCTCGCCACCCCGCGTCACTTCGCGTATCTCAAGATCGCCGAAGGCTGCGACCACCCCTGCACTTTCTGCGTGATCCCGCAGTACCGCGGCCAGTTCCGCAGCCGCCGTTTTGAATCCGTGGTTTCTGAAGCCACCCGGCTTTTCAGCCAGGGTGTCCGGGAAATCAACCTCATCGGGCAGGATACGACCTGTTACGGCGAAGACTTTGGCCTGAAAGACGGCCTGGCCGTCCTGCTCGGCCGCCTCGCGCAGATCGAGACCGAACAGCAGAAGTGGGTTCGTTTCCTCTACGCCTACCCGAACCGCGTCACCCAGAAACTGCTTGACACCATCGCCGAACACCGCGACCTGGTCAAGTACATCGACATGCCCTTGCAGCACGCCAGCGCGAACGTCCTGAAACGGATGAAGCGTGGCGCGAACGGCGATATCTTCCTCAAGCTCATCGAGAAGATCCGGAAAACCATCCCCGGCGTCGCCATCCGCACCAGCTTCATCGCTGGTTTCCCCGGTGAGACGCAGGAAGACTTCGAAACCCTCTGCCAGTTCGTGGAAGCGGCGAAGTTCGACAACATGGGCGTCTTCTCATACTCCGACGAAGACACCAGCAAGAGCTTCGAACTCGACGGCAAAGTGGCCGCCCGCGATATCAACAACCGCAAGCGTCGCCTGATGTCGATCCAGCGCAAAATCTCCAAAGCCCGGAACAAGCTGTATCGGGGCCAGGAAGTATCCGTCCTCGTGGAAGGCCAGTCACCCGACACCGACCTGCTTTGGCAGGCCCGCATGTCCACTCAGGCGCCTGAAATTGACGGCTACGTCCTGATCAACGACGTGGAAGGCGAAGCGCCCGCCCCCGGCCAGATGCGCCGCCTGCTCGTCACCGAAACCCACGATTACGACGTAATCGGCACGCTGCTGCCCTCCACCGAGGTTACGGCCGCATTCCGTCCGACGCCGCTGATCCAGATTTCCTCTTCCCGTTCCCAGGAACTCGTCTCCGCACCACGCTAGATATTCAAGCAATGATTTGTCCGATCTGCAAGAAGCCCGTCACCCTGAAAGACCCTGAAGCGCCGTTCTGCAGCGAGCGCTGTCGCTTGCTCGATCTCGGCGCCTGGGCCTCCGGCGACTACATCATTTCCACCGAACCGGTCCGTGGCCTGCAGCAGACGGACAGCGAAGATGACGAATAAACGAACCCAGTGGGCCTGGCTGTTCGGGACGTTCTTCAGCGCAGGCTACTTCCCCAAAGGCCCGGGCACAGCCGGGTCTCTGGCCGCCATCCTGATCGCCATCCCATTGATTTATCTGGGGATGCCGCCGCTTGGCTTCGTTTTTCTCACCCTTTTATTCCTATACCCAGGTATCAAAGCCGCTGGTATCGTGGCCGTCGAGTCGGGCCGTAAAGATCCGCAGATCGTCGTGGTCGACGAAGTCCTTGGCCAGTGGCTGACTCTGGCGGGCGCTTCGCACTTCAACTGGAAGTCGGTCGCACTTGGCTTCGTTTTATTTCGACTATTTGACATCCTGAAGCCCCCCCCGGTGCGTCAAATAGAACGGGTGCCAGGCGGCGCGGGAATCGTGCTCGACGACATCATGGCAGGCGTCTACGGAGCCCTTGTCTTATCCGCCGCAGGGTGGAAGAATCTCTATTAACTAAATCTATGGCTGCTCGCAAGACCTCTACCCCTCGCCCCAGCATCACGGGCGTACAACCCGAAGCCGCAATCACGGGCGGTGAACTCTATATCCACGGTGCCGGACTCGGTGCCAGTGTCGAAATGGAGCGCCCGGTCGTCATGATCGGCGACGTTCCCGCGCATCCCATGATCGGTTCCGACTCTTTCCTGGTCGTGAAGGTGCCGGATGGCGCGTCCGCCGGCGATCTGGTGGTTGGCGAAGGCGACGGTGCGAGTCAGGTGTGGGGCTGCGACATCGGCATTACCATCGCCGAAAACCTGCACCCGGTCGCGAATCCCGCCGTCGACAGCTTCGGCAATATCTACACCACGTTTTCCGGTTCGCGTGGCCAGAAGGTGCAGGTCGCCGTTTACCGCATCGACCTCAACTTCAACCTGCGCCCGTTCCTGAACGACATGATGAACGCGACCTCCATCGCGGTGGGTCCGGACGGCCTGATCTACATCTCCAGCCGCTTCGACGGTACTGTCTACCAGGTGACACCGTCCGGCAGCATGTCGGTCTTCGTGGAAGGCATGGGCGTCGCCACCGGCATCTGCTTCGACGAGCAGGGGAACCTGTACGTCGGTGACCGTTCGGGTACGATCTTCAAGGTGGAACCGAACCGCCAGATTTACGTATACGCCACACTGGAACCTTCAATCTCCGCGTATCACCTGGCGTGGGGCCCGGACCAGAATCTCTACGTGACCGGCCCGACGACATCCAGCTTCGATTCCGTTTATCGCGTCACCGCGAACGGCGATGTGGAGACCTTCTATCGTGGCCTGGGCCGTCCCCAGGGCATGGCTTTCGACATCGATGGCAACCTGTACGTCGCGGCATCCTGGTCGGGACGCAAGGGCGTCATGAAGATCACGCCAAACAAAGAAGTTTCGCACTTCCTCTCGGGCCCCGGCATTGTGGGCCTGGCGTTCCTGCCATCCCGCGCCATGATCGTTGCCACGACCAACGCGATCCACCGTGTGGATGTGGGCGTTCGCGGCTACCAGACCACTTTCTAAGAGGCTTCCATGAAAAACGCCGAGATCATCGCCGTTGGTTCGGAGATGTTGACGCCGTCGCGCGTCGATACCAATTCGCTTTGGCTGACCGATAAGCTGAACAACCTCGGCGTCGAAGTGGTGGCAAAATACGTGATCGGCGATGACCGGGCTCGTTTGGCCGGCACCGTCAGCCAGAGCCTCATGGCTTCGGATTTTGTGCTCATTTCGGGGGGACTCGGACCGACTGAGGACGACGTAACGCGCGACGCAGTTGCCCTGGCGCTGGGCCGGGAGCAGAATTTCCACGCGCCGATCTCCGACGCCATCGAAGCCCGTTTTAAGAAGATGAACCGGGTGATGCCGGAGATCAATAAGCGCCAGGCCATGGTCATTGCCGGTGCTGAGATCCTTTCGAACGACAGGGGTACCGCCCCGGGGCAATGGATCGACGTAGCGGGCAAAATCGTAATCATCCTGCCGGGACCGCCGCACGAATTGAAGTCGATGTTCGAGCGCGAGTGCCAGCCGAGGTTGGAGAAACTCCTGCCACCGGTCGCGATCCGGACTTTGCAACTGCGGATCTCGGGTATGTCGGAATCGGAGCTCGACCAGACGATTTCGCCGATTTACAAGAAATACGAGAACCCGGTTACAACCGTGCTGGCACACAACGGGGATATGCAGGTTCACTTCCGGGCGCGCTGTGAATCGGTGGAAGCAGCCGAAGCGCTGCTGGCCGAAGTGGATGGGCAGGTGGAGCCGTTGCTGGGGGACCGAATCTACTCCCGGAACGGCGATACCCTGGAGGCCGTCATCGGGGCCAAACTGCTGGCGAAGGGCCAGACGCTGGTGGTCGCCGAGAGTGCAACGGGCGGGGGTCTGGCGGAGCGCATCACAAACACCCCGGGTAGTTCCGCGTACTTCGTGGGCGGCTTCGTCACTTACACACGGAAGATGAAGACCTCGTTCCTGGGTGTCCCGGAAGAGTTGCTGGCGCAATACGGAGCGGTGAGCAAAGAAACCGCACAAGCGATGGCGGAGGGCGCAAGGAAGGCTACTGGCGCCGACTGGGCACTGTCCATTACCGGCAATGCCGGACCAACTACTGATGGCGAGGAAGCACCCGTGGGCACAATTTATGTTGCGCTCGCCGGACCGGATGGCACCGAATTCGGCCACCGCGTCTGGGCCGCCAATGATCGCCTTCGCGTCCGCGCCTTTGCCGGCCAGATGGCGCTCGACATGCTGAACCGCAAGCTCTAACAAGAAAAGGGGCCGGACTCTGTTGAGCCCGGCCTGACGATCACTCTGTTCCCTCGAACAAGATTTGCACTGCCCCGATTTAAAGCTGGTTGAGGGATAGGTTAGAACATTCCGCCCGTCAAGTAAATGGGGACAGGGATTGATTATTTTGTGGTGACCGATAAGAAAATAGTGGCGATACCACAAACCCGGGGTTAGAGTAGTACCATAGGTACTAGAAAATTCCCGAATCAAAAAAGGCGCCGAACCGTACCCGGTCCGGGGCCTCTCTTTTTGTTACTGTGCTTCCGAACCTAGAACTTATAGGTCAGAGTGAACTGCACCAGACGCCGACCGAAGAAAGCACCGGTCAGCTTGCCGAACGTGGTGGAGTTGATGTTCTGTTCACCCACGTTGAAGGTGGGGTGATTCCACGCGTTCTGGCTGTCCATGCGCAGGCTGAGCGTATGCTTTTCGTAGACCTTCACTTCCTTCAGGATGGAAATATCCTGAGTGAACTGATTCGGCCCGTAGAAGGAGCGACGCTGCAGCGAGCCGAGGGAACCGGCTGCGGGGTTGGCGAAGAGCTGCCCGGCAAAGGGAGCCGCACCGTCCGGCGCCGTACCGCGACCATCCGTACCGATCGCGCTGGCAGGAAGGAAGTAGACGCCGTTGCCGGCAAAACGCAGCTGCATATTGTTATAAAGCGCGTCGCCGGAGACGAGAGCATCGGGGGTGTTATTCGCCGAGCGAGCCGAGCGGTTCAGAGTGCCGCGGCCAGAGATAAAGCTGAAGGGCGCGCCCGACTGCCAGGTGAGAATGCTGCCCACGGACCAACCACCAAGAACTCTGCCCAGGTACTTCGGGTTCATCTTGTGGCCGGGACCAAACGGCAGTTCGTAAATGCCATTCGCCTTGAAAGCGTGGCGAAGGTCAAACGGAGCCGGCTGGCGTTCCGCACCAGGATTCTCGTTGTCGAGCAGCGGTTCGAAGTTGGTCTGGGTATCGCCAACCGAGTTAGACAGGACCTTGGAGAACACATAGTTGGCCTGCATCGTCAGCCCTTTGGAGGTACGCTTGCGGACATCCAGCTGGAAGCTGTTGAAGGTGGAGTCTGCACCGTTGGTGGTGTAGTTCGCCCCGAGGTAATTGCTGTTCGGGAAGAAGTTCACCGCACCATTCAGGCGGTTGGTCTGGTAGAACTGACCCAGGGTACCGACATCGCCCGACTGCAGATTCGACAGAACCGTCGCGTTGGTCAAAGAACCACCGTTGGTGAGGGTCGGGAACACGGTGAGGGGCTGGCTGCCGACAATGGCGGCGTTATAAGCAGGGTTGAAGCTGCCGTTAGCAGCGCGGGCGAGGAAGCCGTTGCGCTGCGCACGCTGGAAGTCAGCGAGGAAGCCGTTCTGCTTCACGACAACCTGGTTGTAGTCGACACCACGGAGCAGCTTGGTACCGTGATTGCCGATGTAGCTGGCCGAAATCACAGTTCCCTTGATCTCGTGCTGGATCGACAGGCTGTACTGGCTGGTGTAGGGGGTCTTCAGGCCCGGATTCGTGATGCCAAAGGCACCGGCGGTATCCAGTGAATAGTTATCCGCACCGTTGCGGGGGACCTTATACACAGGGATGGGCAGGGGCGTCAGGCTGTTAGCAAAATCCTTGGAACCGGTAACGGTAGAGCCAGAGGACAGGCCCGCGTTGGTCGTGAGACTGTTACGGACCGAAGTCACCACCTGATCGTTGACGTAGTACATGCCGAAGCCACCGCGAATGGAGGTCCGGCTGCTGCCGAAGACGTTCCATGCGAAGCCGACGCGGGGGCCGAAGTTCTTCTTATCGGCCTGGAACATACCACCCTTCACGAAATCGAAGGAAGTCAGTGGATTGAGGAGCGCGGCCCGAACATCGCCGTTGGGGATCTGCGCTTCGAGGAAGAGGTTGTCCTTTTCCTTCAGGGGGACATAGAACTCATAACGAAGGCCGAGTTCCAGAGTCAGGTTGGGGCGGATGCGCCAGTTGTCCTGAATGTAACCGGCGTAGTTGTCGAAGGTCAGGTTGCGGAGCGCCGTTGCACCGTTCACATACCCGGACTTCTGATCCTTGATGTTGAAGGTCTGCGTGGCCGAAGTGATGCGGCCCGTCAGGCTGGCATACAGGCTGTTGGCGATGTTGAGGTCGGCAGCGCTGATGCCAGGCAGTTGGCTGGTAACGAGACCAGTCTGGCCGGCACCGATTCCAATCGTGTACGTGGGGGTAATACCCGCGTCATTGTAGGGAGCGGTACGGATGGACTGGTAAGCAAAACCAAACCGAACGAGGTGGCGGCCATGTGCCCAGGTCGCATTGTCGTTGATCGCGTAGGTGTTCGTGTCACGGCCCTGTGCCCGGAAGGTATTCAGGGGATTGTTGAAGATATAGCCGGTGACGATTGCCGTGGGGAACTTCTCGTTGGTGGCAAAGACAGCGGGTGCCAGGTTCATGCCGCCACGAAGCTCATTGGTGATGGTCGCGGTGGGCGTGATGCGCCAGGCGGCGCTGATGAACTTCACGGCCTGGTCGTTGGCCACTTTGGGGATCAGAGAGTAGTCGTTCTGCAGGTCGGGGCGATCCGTGATCTGGCGGTTCCAGTTGAAAGAACCGCTCAGCTGCTGCCGGGACGAGATGATGTAGTCCGACGTGAAGATGATGTTGTCACGGAGGTCGTTGTTGCGGCCGAGGAACGAGTAGCCACCGGTGTTCCGCAGAAGGGCCTGCGTGCTGTCGCCAACGTTGAAGTTGTTGATCTTGGCGGCGCCGGGAACGGCGGCCAGGACGGGAGCCACAGCGGGGTTGACGGACGAACCGGTCAGGGTGAGGAGATTGACCTTCCGCACCACACCACCGGTATCGCGATAAGTGAAGATGCCGTTGCGCGCATCATCGGTAAGGATAGTGGAGGTGAAGGTGCTCTGCTGACGCAGGCGGACGCCTTCGTAAGCGCCGTAGAAGAACAGCTTGTCTTTAATGAGGTGGCCCGAAAAGAGACCGCCGAGCTGGTTCTGGTTCAGGAAGGGGCGGCTGATGCCGTTCTGGTTGTTGAACCAGGTGTTGGCGGCGAAGTAGTTGTTGCGGTTGGACCAGAAGGCCTGTCCATGGAAGGAATTGCTGCCGGACGGGGTCACGAAAGAGACCGATGAGGCTGCCGTCTGGGACGCATCCTGATTGGAAGTGGAGACCGTGAATTCCGCAACCTGGGTCATCAGCAGCTGATTCGGCAGGAAATCCACCGCATTGGTGCGGATGAAGTTGTCCTGAATGTTGATGCCGTTCATGCTGATGGTGGTGAAGCTGGTGCGCTGACCATTAATGGTGGTGTTGGACCGGCCACTTGAAAACACGCCAGCCTGGGTACCGACAAGCGCCAGCGGGCTGCGGTTAATCACGGGCAATGAGGCTACCTGCTGCATGGTGACGGTGCTGGAGACTTCGGCATTGGCCGTCTGGACACCCTGTACTTCGCCAGTGACATCCACGGCGGTGTTCACGCTGCCGAGTTGCAGCTTGAAAGCGGGAAGGGGAAGCGAGCGCGCGGGTTCAACACGGACTTCATCGAGAATGGACGGCGAAAAACCGGGTGCCGACACTTTGACGCGGTAGGTTTCGGGACGCACACCGCTGATGGTAAACAAGCCATCGGAGGTGCTTTTCGCGGCGAGCACAGCCTTGGAGCCGCCTGCGAGGAACAGTTCGATATCGGCGTTGGCAATGCCTGCACCGGAAGGATCTTCCACGGACCCGGTGAGTGTGCCTGACACCTGGGCGGAAAGAGTGGCCACAGCGAGACCCGCGAGAAGCGCGAGGGAAAGTAAGCGTTGGTACATACAACTCCTCATGGAGCTGTCCAGAGCCGACCTAGGATCCGGTCAGCGCAGAGGATCAGACCGGAGATTCCAAAGCAGCTTGATGAACGGCCTGAGTTCAACACGCCACGGGATACGTGAGAGTGCGAA
Organism: Bryobacterales bacterium; assembly: GCA_947467185.1. Classification (GTDB taxonomy): domain Bacteria; phylum Acidobacteriota; class Terriglobia; order Bryobacterales; family Bryobacteraceae; genus BOG-234. The sequence goes on along the minus strand of CANIHR010000149.1, from coordinate 2,184 downwards.
ATTCCTGCCAGCTACCGGAATCCTGTCCGTTGGTATTTCCCCTGAGTCGGGAGCAGCTTTACTAGGATTTTACCCTGGAACCAAATCGAATATGTGATTACGGAGTCAATGTAATGTAGACGAACACCTGAAACAGGGTGGTGAACACCTGCAAACCAGTGGCGAAACGACCAGGGCCGCTACTTCTTCCAGCTGCCCTTCTTTCCCCAGAAGATGAAGGTTCCCCGGTTAACAGAGGTAATGATGTCCACAGCCCCGTCTTTATTGAGGTCGGTGGCGACCAGATGGGACCCTACACCCGAGCGATTATGCACAAGTTCGGGGACGAATTCGGCACCTCCGGGGGCCTTCGGATTTCGCACGGTACGGTAGACGTAAAGTACGGCGGGACCGTAGGGGTCGGGGTCAGTGTAACTCTCTAAATGAGCCCAGTGTCGCTTACCTACAATGAAATCCGGGATCCCGTCACCATCAATATCCGCAAAAGTGGAACCGTGCGGTTCGGAGAAAGTGACCCCTCCGGCGTTCTTCGTCCACTGGTCGCCCATGATGGCGTGTTCCACAAATGAGCCGTCCTTTTTCTGCTCAAACCAGCTGATACCCCAGATGTGCGCCTGAAGGCTGGTAACGACATCGGCTAGACCGTCGCCGTTGACGTCGTAAACGGCCATCTCCGCTCCACCTGGGCCGAAATTGGCGGCGTGAAACTTCCAGGGGCCATCCGGCGTACCTTTTGCGGGGTGCTCCCACCAGCCAACTGGGGCCACGATATCCATCCGTCCGTCGCCGTTCATATCGCCGGCACCGAGGCCATGGATGTTGACCGCAGCATCCTGCGAGACTGCGTGGACGGGCCACGGGGCGGTCGGATTGGCAGGGTCGGGTTTCGCGTAGGCGTACACACCGCCACCACCGTAAACTATCGCGGGTTTGCCGTCGCCGTCAATATCGCGTAGCAGGACGAGTTCGGTGGTGACGTTGGGCATCACCTGGTAACGGTCCCAGCGGCGCGATTCGCCTTTGGGATTGACGTAGAGGTACATGGGGCGGCTGTCGGCGGCGAGAATATCGGGCCAGCCGTCGCCTGTGAAATCGGCCGCGAAGATGACCATGGCCTGGGGGTAGGTGCCGCTGGGGTTGTAGGTGTTGGCCGAAGTAAATTCGTGGCGCTCGGTGTACTTCGGGCCGAGGTAGTAGAACGGACCCGACACGATGTCCGGAATACCGTCGTGGTTGATGTCGGCGGCTGCGGCGGACCAGCCATAGTCGAAATCGCTGAGGCGCTGCATGCGAAACCGGCTGGAGACCTGTTCTTCAGGTTCAATTTTGGGGTTCAGATCGCGGGTAGCGACGTCTTTGAAGCGGACTTCACCGGTGCCGCCCACGTAGAGGGCGACGGGACCGTAGCCGGCTTGGTCGTCGGCGGTATCGCCGCCCGGGAGGCCCTGGGCACCGTTGAGGGCCGGGCGGAGAATGTTGGCGTCAATGCGGAGTTCGACCGTGTTCCAGTCGGATTTCAGGGCAGGGGCACCGCGACCGGGTCCTCCGGGGCCACGCCCACCGCGTCCGACAGCTCCGGCGGGGGCTGCACCGCGACCGGCGCGCGCGGGGGCAAAGCCGGGGACTGGCGGCTGTTGCTGGGTTGCCTGTTCGGCAAAGCGATACTGACCACCGGCGGGCTTCAGCTTTTCCCGGCTGGTTTCCACGCCCTGGGCATCGTATTTGACAGCGTAGGATGCGAGGTCGCCGTCGGTAAGGGAAACGTAGACACCGCGCATGCCGGACGGGGTCTGCTGGGCGCGGAGGAGGACGCCGGTCTTGCAGCCTGCGGCGCAGCGGAATGAGGCGAAGAAGGCGACGTCCTGAAGAGATTTGTCGAGAACCAGCCAGCCTCCTGCGGCAGCCTTTGGGGTGCCGATGAGTTCGCCGTTCTCGGCTTTCCAGTCGGCCTGGCCGAGAGTCTTCAGGCCGGTGAGGGCAGAGCCTTTGAAGGTCCAGTCCGGGGCGAAAGTGTTGGGGGAGGCAGCGTGCAGGAGGGTGGCGCAGGCGCTGACGAGGAGGAAGCGTTTGAGGGACATGGCGTGAAAGCTCCGTCAGGAAGCTTATCACTGTTTCCGCAGAGTTTTAGGACAGCGTCTTAATAATTGCGCGCACCGCGTCCATGCAGAGGACAGCGACGTGTTT
>CANIHR010000148.1 GCA_947467185.1 Bryobacterales bacterium | reverse complement strand
CACGCTGGAACCGAATCTGGGCGTGGTACAGCTTCCGGACCACCGTTCCTATGTGGTGGCCGATATTCCGGGCATCATCGAAGGCGCCAGTGAAGGCCGGGGTCTGGGTATCCAGTTCCTGAAGCACATCGAGCGGACTAACACCCTGGTTCACCTGATCGATATGTCGGAAACCGGGCGTGACCCGCGTCATGACTTTGAAACGCTCCTCGTGGAACTCGAAAAGTTCAGCGAAGAGCTGTCGAAGAAGCCAATGATCGTAGCGGCGAGCAAGATGGACGCCTCGCAGGACCCCGAAGCGGTGGAAGACATCCGGAAGATGGCCGAAGCCCGCGGGCTGCCGTTCTTCCTGCTTTCCAGTGTGTCTGGTCAGGGCGTGGAAGAGCTGAAGTTCGCTCTCGCTGCCCAGGTTCTGCCACCGACCGGCGCTTAAACCCGCTCCAGTTTGATGGGGTACGTGTTGTTCGAAGCGAACTGCGCGACGTAGATGCTGTCTTCGTCATCCACGATCAGGTCGTGGGGATGAAGGAAGATGTCTTCCTGGTGGCGCATCTGCTGCAATTTGCCCGCGTCACTGTAGACCGGGGCTGCCCCGGCGATGTTGGACAGCACCTTGAAATCTGCATCCAGCACGGACAGAAACCCGCGGCTGTTTCGGTCTTTGGGCCAGTTATCCGCCAGATGCGCCACGTAGTAGCGGCCTTTGTGTAAGCGGATCTGCCTGGGATTGCCTCCGGGCAGGTCAAAGCGGGCCAGTTCTTTTCCTTCTGTGGAGAGCCGCAGCAGATACTGTTGGTCGCTCATGGCGATCAGGAGGGTGGGCCTGGCCGGGTCGCGCAGATCGGCCATACCGCCGTGCGGTCCCCAGTGCGTGATACCGCCGGGTTGCCCTCCAAAAATCTTCACGAACTTGCCACTGGCATCGTAGTGCGTGATGAAGTCGCGGCCGTAGCCATCGAGGACAAAGAAATCGCCGTTCGCGAGGTGGAGGGTCCAGGACGGCTTGTACTGGTCCTCTCTTTCGTAGAGGCCGGTCTTTTCGGGCCAGCGCCATTCGTCGAGAATCTTGCCGTCGAGCGTGGTCTTTGCCACCATGTGCCTATCGAGGTCCGTCAGGTACAAAACCTGTTGGGTTCGTTCTTTCACGATCGATAAACCGTGCGCACCGGGGAAACTGGTGCCCCACTTGTGTACCAGACGCCCCGATTTGTCGTAGACGATGACGTTGTTGGCGATGTGGTTGGTCAGCAGGATGATGTGGCCTTCGGCGTCCTGCACGATGCCGTGGCAATCCCTGACCGGGGTCTTGTCGTCCAGAACGCCCCAGTTTGGCACCACGCGGTAGCGAAAGTCGCCCTGACCCAGCACTGGCGGTTGGGCGGCCCGAATGAAGGGCGCGGCAGCAAAAGCGCTGGCGGTCCGGAGCGCCTGGCGACGCGATGGCAGTGGAAGGGTCACGCGGGATAGACTACCAGATGTCCCCTCCTATGAACAGGCTCACGTTCTTTCTGCTGCTTCCACTGCTGGCCTCCGGTGCTGCCGGAGATGCCGCGAAAGGCAACGAGTTGTTTGACGAGCAGTGCGCGCAGTGCCATCACGCGTACACGGAAGAGCGGAAGAAGGGGCCGAGCCTGAAATGGCTCTTTGTGAAAGATAAGCTCGATTCGAACGGCAAGGCGCCAGGCGACGCCACTGTCCTCGAGAAAATCGAAAAGGGCGGCAATGGTATGCCGCCCTTTTCGGGTTCGTTTAGTAATCAGGACAAGGCCGATCTTCTGGCCTTCCTCAGGACGCTCTAGCCGGAACTAGAACGTAATGCGGGCGACGAGCTGACCGTTGCGGGGCGGCGTCTGGAGCGAGGTCGGGTTGATGAAACCGTAACCGGAGCCAGTGGTGCCAGCCGAGCAGCGCCCATCGGAACCAACCGTGCCACCCGAGGTGCAGGCGCGTGCGCCCTGCGGACCCGTGATGGTGGGGTTAGCCAGATAGGTGTGGTTCAGGACGTTGAAGAATTCCGCACGGATTTCGAACGCGCGCTTTTCGCCGAGGGCGAAGCGGCGACCGAAGCTGATCTGCTGCGCCGGACGGCGAGCAAAGCGGAAGTCGTCATAGTAAGGTGCCGCCGTGCCCCAGGTCCCGAGAGCGGGATTGGTCCAGGCAGCCGGGTTGAGCACGAAGTCCTTGTTGGGATCGATGCAGCCCGTGCCACAGTTGATGTCCTTCAGGTAGAGCGGCACACCGGGAACCCGGTTCTGCAGCGTCGACTGGAAGTACCAGTTGTTGTGGTTGTTGGTGGAGACCGGAGTGGCGATCGGCAGACCGCTGGAAAGAGCGATCAGACCAGAAACCGTCCAGCCGGCAGTGATGGTGTTCACCAGGCGGTTCTTCGAGTACTTCTGGGTTTCATACTCGATCGCCGTGTTCCAGACGAGCGGCATATCATACGAAGCGATCGATTTGTTCCCATTCCGGTTGAACACGTTGTTGATGGACGCCGTGTTGGTGCCGTTTGGCGGGTTCGCGAGGGACTTGCTCCACGTGAAGGCGGACATGACGCTGACGCCGTGATAGACGCGCTGCGTCACTTTCACCTGCAGGGAGTTGTACCAGCTCATGCCGAGCGGGGCCCAGGTGGTGTTGACGTTGCCGTTCACCTGGGGGAAGGGGCGGATTGCCTGGGCCACCGTCTGGGAACCCGGGAAGGTGGAGTAGGGCAGCGGGATGCCGGCTGCCTTGGCCCCGGCGCTGTCGACGCGCGACGTCAGCAAAGTCTGGCCCGCCGTGGTGGTGGGGTCAATCTTGTACTTGTCGAAGGTCGACTGCGGGATAGCGTTGATGTTGTTGAGGCTCTGGGCGCTCAGCCAGGCCGAGCGGTTGCCCACGTAGGAGCCTTCCACAACCATGCCGCGCCACAGTTCGCGCTGCATGCCAATGCTCCACTGCAGGATGCGGGGCGGACGAGCATGGCGGTCCAGCATGTAGTTGAAGACGCCCAGCTGGCTTGAGGTCGTCGGAGACAGGCCAGGGTTCAGCGAGGCGGTGTAGAGATCCGCATTGTTGTAGACCAGGCCATTCCGCATCGTGACCGCGGCGCTGCCATAGCCCGTGGCGGTATTGGTGAAGTTCAGCTGGTTGAAGCCCACACCCAGGGTTGCCTGGTTGGTGATGTAGCTGTAGGTGGGCGGTGCGCCGTAGCTGACGCCGAAGCCGGCACGGATGACGGTCTTGGAGTCGAGCGAATAGGCGAGGCCGAGGCGAGGCCCGATCGCGTACGGGTAGGTGTCCGTGAACTGGCAGTTGCAGCGGCCATTGCCATAACCTTCATACACGTAAGCGCCGGGGATGTTACCGACGGTCGGGTTCGGAATCGACGGTCCGAACATGCTGGTCCGGTAGTGGATTTCGTGACCCTGGCCTTCCAAATCCCACCGCAGACCGTAATCGAGGGTCAGCTTGCGGGTGATCTTCCAGGTATCCTGGAGGTAGAGGCCCCAGGACTTCTTGCGAAGCTGCGGGTCCTGAATGGCATTGACCGACGCGCTGTCCGCCATGCCGAGCAGAAAGCTGGCGTAGCCGAAGCCGACGACACCGCTGCCGAAGGCGGACGTCTGTGCGTACGGCATCGACGTCTGGTTGGTGGCGAAATTCAGGATGCCCTGCGAGCCGCGGGTATTCTTATCGGCCCAGCTATTGAGGCGGAATTCCCCGCCCAGCTTGTAGGTGTGATTGCCCCGGATGTAGGTGGTGGAAGCGTTACCGGTGAACAGGCCATCGTAGTACTTGTTGGCGTTGCTCGGTCCGGGGGCCTGGCTCATACCGGCATTCAGCGCGCCGGCGAGGCCGTTGATGCGGGGGAAACCGGAGGGCGTAGTGGCGCTGCCCTTCCAGCCCAATTTGCTGAGACCGTCGTATTCGAGGGATTCCGCCGGAGAGCTGTCGGGGTTGTGGAAGTGCTGTGCACCGGCACCGAGGTGGAGCAGGAGTGTCGGGGTAAGCGACTTATCGTAGTTCAGGCGAGCCGTGGTGCCATAGATTTCCTGCACGCGAACGGCGGAAATCGGGAACGGCAGACCGTCGGCGTTGGTGAGCTGGCTGGTGGACTGCTTCGACAGATAGAACGAGAAGTGCGAACTATCTGGCAGGACCTGGTCGAGCTTCACGGCCGGAATCTGCTGGCGGCGATAGTTCGGATTGTTTTGCGCCCAGTTCTGGGTGATCAGGCCATTAGTCGGCGTGGGAATCAGAGCCTGAATCTTGGCCGAAACCGGGTCGATCAGGCTGGCCGGGATGGTGTTGCCCGGGAATACGTCGGTGATGACACGGGAATCGGTGCTGCTGATCGGGTGGGCCGAGAAGGGGTTGTAAATCGAGTTTTCGAGGATCGGTCGGCCCGCGGCATCGGTCCCGAGGTTACGACCAGTCTGCAACTGGCTGAAATCGCCATTGCGCATCAGAGTGGTTGGCAGGGTCAGGAAGCTGCCTGCTGCCAAAACCTTATTGCGATAGGTTTCCCAGTTGAAGAAGAAGAACGACTTGTTCTTGCCGTTGTAAATTTTCGGGATCCAAATGGGACCGCCGATGGTGCCGCCGAAGTCATTCTTGCGGCTGCGGGGCTTTACATACGTGTAAGGCCGGGCCGCGTCCATCGCTTCATTGGTGAAGTATTCGTAGCCGGAACCGTGGAAGCCATTGGTGCCGGATTTGGTGGTGAAGTTGTAGAAACCGCCACCCGCCTGACCGAATTCCGCCGCGTAGTTACTGGTCTGGAGCGAGAATTCCTGCACCATATCGACCGAGGGCGCGGCCACTGTGGAAGTCCAGCCGATGTCGTTCTGGCTGGTGGAATCCTGACCGTCAACCTGAACACGGAAGGTGCTGGCCGGCAGACCGTTCACATTGGCGGTGTCGCCCTGTCCGAGCGAGTTGTTGGCGACGCCGGGGGACAGGATATTGAACAGATACGGGTTACGGACGTTACCGGTGCCGCCACCGCCGCCACCGAAGTTCAGAGGTAGTTCGTTGATGGTGGAGCCGGTAATGATGGTGCTTTGTTCTGCCGTCTCCGTTTTGAGAACGGCTGATTCCGCCGTAATCGTAACGGTGTCCGACGTGGCACCCACCTGCATGGAAACATCAATGCGGTTGGTGGTGGCTACCTGAACAAGAATGTTCTCCTGCGTGAACTTCTTAAAACCGGTGACCTCAACGGTAATCCGGTACTTGCCGACCACGAGCGACGGAATCGTGTAGTTCCCGGTTCCTGTGGTGTTGGTTTTAAATTCGTTGCCGACTTCGACGTTAACTGCTGTGACGCTGGCGTTCGGAATGACGGCACCGGCTTGATCGGTGACCGTTCCTGTAATCGTGCCCCTGTCGTTCTGGGCGAGTATTGTAGCTGCAAACAGTGCAGCCAGGGCTATGCCCCTGATTGACCTCATACGTAGAACCTCCCTGAGTTTGGACCGCTCGAACTCTGGAGTGAACGTTATCACTTCCACAGGGCATGGTCAACCAACCAAAGGTTGGGATAAGCCAATGGCAACAATACTTTAGCTCCGAACGGCGTTCTCAGTGGACTTCGCTGCCCCTTCGGAACTGCAGGCGCGCTGCAATGAAACCTGAAGATTGCAAAGCTGGTCGCTGAATCCCGCCGGGTCGATGACCATTCCGGCGTATCCGGTCGAGGAAGGGGGCAGGGTCTGAGGGCGCGCAGGGATATTCGCCAGGTCTCGGACTACGTTTGCCAGAGAGGCCGACACACGGCTCCACAGGCTCGCAGAAGGCGCGCCTCCTTTCAACTCGAAAACCTGCCCGGGTCGGGCAGAATAGGCAGAAACAGAATCTGGAGCTGTCATAGCTTCCATATCGGCAGTAGCAGTGGAATTCTGTAGTACCGGGTCAAAATAAGTTGGACTTGAGGCGCCTGGCACCACGTTACAATTGCAGCAGTGCGCCGCCTAATTTTTGCAGCGAATATCGTGATCGCGACACTGGTTCTCGTGGCCGCTGGTGGCTTTTACTGGTATTTTTACAGAGCCCTGCCGGAAACATCCGGCAGCATTTCCGTCGGTGTCCGCCAGCCCGTTGTGGTGGAGCGTGACAGCCTCGGAGTTCCGCACATCCGTGCAAAGTCCATCGAAGATGCCCTGTTTACTCAGGGCTATGTGATGGCAGCGGATCGGATGTGGCAAATGGATGCCTTCCGCCGCCTGGCGTCGGGCGAACTGTCCGAAGTCCTCGGCGTCAGCACGCTGGAAGCTGACCGGGACGCGCGTCGCCTGCGTCTTCGCCGCATAGCTGAACAGATCTACGCCGCTTTGCCGCCCCACGAGCGCTGGCCACTGGCGGCCTATGCAAGGGGCGTCAACGCCTGGATCTCGACCCATCGGGGTCAGTATGGGTTCGAATTTTCAGTTCTGGGCTACGATCCCCGACCCTGGAGCGTGGTCGACACCATCCTTTCAGGCCTGCAGATGTCCAGAACGCTGAACGGCGACTGGAAATCGAAGATCACCAAAGCCCGGATGCTGAGTGAAGGGGAACCAGACAAGGTTCGTTATTTGTTCCCGGTTCGGACTGGTTTCGAACTGGCGCCGGGTGACGATATGAAGCCGGGGTCCAACGCCTGGGCAGTGTCCGGGGCGCACACGGCCAACGGCAAGCCGCTTGTTTCCAATGATATGCACCTGGAGTTCAGCTTGCCGGGCATCTGGTACATGGTGCATCTGGAGGCTCCGGGCCTGAATGTAACCGGAGTGGCGCTTCCGGGCGCCCCGGGTGTGATCGCAGGGCACAACGAGCGGCTGGCCTGGGGCATGACGAACCTCGGTTTTGATGCGCACGACCTCTACCTGGAGCGATTTGATCCTAGAACCGGCCAGTATGTCGCCGGGAACCAACTGGTCCGCGCTCGCGAAGAGCGAGAACTGATCGTCATCAAGGGCCGCGTTCCCGAGGAGCAGATTAACTGGGTTACCCGCCATGGTCCCATCGTGGAGCAAGTGAACGGCGGCGCGCTGGCCCTGAAGTGGACGCCCCAGGATCCGTCTATCTTCCACAACGTCTTTTTGGACGTAGATCGCGCGCAGAACAAGGACGAGTTTCTGGCCGCCATCGCCCGGTTTGGCGGACCGGGCCAGAATTTTGTCTATGCCGACGCCGACGGAAATATTGGGTACCACGCCTCGGGCAAACTGCCGATCCGCAAGACCTACCCAGGCGACGTACCCGTCGATGGCGCGTCCGGCCAGTTCGAATGGGAGGGTTATATCCCCTTCGAAGAATTGCCGCAGGCGTGGAATCCGCCTTCGGGCTACATTGTCACCGCCAACCAGAACCCGTTTCCGAAGGACTTTCCCTACACGGTGAGCGGCAACTTTGCCACGCACTACCGTTCGCGTCAGATTCTGGACATGCTGCAGGCGACGAAATCGAAGCTCACTCCCGAAGATGGCCTGCGCATTCAGAAAGATGTCTACAGCGGCTTCAGTAAGTTTCTCGGATTGCAGGTAGTGGCAGCGTGGGATAAGCGCGGAGCGACAAATCCCCAACTTTCCGGCGCGATTGAACTGCTGCGGAAGTGGGACGGCCAAATGGACAAGGACCATCCTGAACCGTTGATTACCACCCTCGTATTTCAGAAAGTGCGCAAAGCGATCGCCGAGCGTGCCGCACCGGCCAGCGGGGCTACCTGGGAAGGCCAGATGGCGTCGGCTGTCGTCGAGCGGTTATTACGTGAGCGCCCGGAGGGGTGGTTCGGCGACTATAACGAGATGTTGCTCCGGTGTTTGGCGGAAGCAGTCGAGGAAGGGCAGCGGTCTCTCGGTTCCGACCCGAAGGGCTGGCGCTGGGGCCGGTACCAGTTTGCAGAAATTCCCCACCCAATAGCTCAGGCGGTGTCTGCCGCAATCCACATGCCGTGGCTTGGCAAGTATTTCAATATCGGCCCCGAACCCATGAGCGGAGCAGCGACCACGGTCAAGCAGACTTCACGTCGCCTGGGTCCCTCGGAACGCATGAACGTCTCGGTGGGCCGCTGGGACGACTCTCTGATGAATATTGTTACGGGTGAGTCTGGTCACTTTGGCTCCCCGCACTATCGTGATCAATGGGACGCCTACTATTCGGGTACCAGCTTTCCGATGCAGTTCGGCAAAGTGGATGCAAAGAGCACGCTGACTCTGGAACCGCAGAAGTAGTCTTACGGTCGTACGTCGAAGCCGTATTCGTGGAGAAGTTCGCCCGTCGGCTGCTTCAGACGGACAAAGTAGCTGCCGGCGGCAAGTTCCTTCCTGATCACGGTGTGCGCGGTGGCGCTTGCCACCGTAGCCCGACCCTGCCAGACAGCCTGGCCATTGGAATCAAATATTTCTACAGCGAGATTGTCTCCCGTCGCGCCAGCCAGCCGCAGGTCGAGTTGCTGCGCGGGATGGACCACCGGAGTCGTACCGCGCATCGCCGCCAGAGAAAGAGAGGCCATCGGGGGCAGGGAAGCGTGCTTCTGGTTTTGGGTAGCGAAGAAAGCCAGCGCGAGGGCGCAGGCAACGGCTCCGCCGAAAGCAAAACGAATCTGCCAGCCTTCAAACCAGCCGAGACGGCGGGGGGTAACAAGTTCCGGTGCGGTACGCAGCGTTTGCCGCATGCTGACGGCGAATTCCCCAACCTCTTCGAAGCGAACGCGACAGGGTTCGCAGACGATCAGATGTTCCTCGACTCTCTCAACTGCATCTTCCGGCAGACGATCCAGGGCGTAAAGCTCCAGTTGATCATCCGATTCATGTAGTGTTTTCACCAGGCTACAGGGCTCCTTTGTATATATAGTGGGAGCCGCCGGGCTTTTTCTCACTTTTTTTTGAAGAAACCGGCACTTTTTTCGCCGGCGGCGGAGAGGCTGGCCGTGGCCCGCCGACCAAGCTTCCCAAAGCGGGCCTTGGCGCGGGATTTGAGCAGGCGGAACTGGTTGTACGTCAGGTTCATCTCCGAGCAGATCGTCTCGTAGTCCTGTTCGTGAACGTAGAAACGCATCAGAACTTCCCGGTCCCGATTCGAGATCTCCGTTAGCACCTTGCGACCGATGGCCTCACGCTGGCGAGACTCGAATGATCGTTCCGGATCCTCTTTCCAATCGGCGATGGAGAAGAGGTTGTCCGACAGATCCACATGAGTCCGGCGACGGGATACCGATTCCTGAATCAGAGAGGCGATCTGGCGGCGGACCACCGTGCGGATATAGCCCATGAGCCGCGCCGGTTCGCGAAGTTCGCCGGCCTGCAGCGCCTGCGTCACGATCACAAAACAATCATGGACCCGGTCGTCGAGTTCTTCCGGCCCCAAAGCCCGCAGAAAAAAATACCGGACGCCTTTTTCAAAAAAGGCGTAGAGCTGCTCCATGGCAGCGTTGTCGCCGTTCTGAATGCGCACCACGAGGTCGCCCCAATCGGGGACCTCAAGGTCGCTGCCGGTTTCGCGTGCCGGATCCAGTGTCGGATCCTCCATGGTTCCCGATCTTACCAACCCCGGTCCCAGCGCGTCTGCTTCGACCGCAGCCTGTTGGTCCGTGATGTCCCCGGCCCGCGCCGGATCGAGAGGTTTCAAAGCGCCCTGCTTAAAAGGTAATACCCTGCCCAGCGCGAAATGTCCTGCCTGCCGGATCGAAGGGCATCGATCTGTGCCTGACGAAGTGCATCGGCCAGACCTGTGCCAGGCGACGATCGCAGTCGGCGATAAAAATCAGAGACCAGTGATTCGGCATCATCGTCGGAAATATCCCACCGTGTGGCCAGAACGCTGCCGGCACCGGCACCGATCCATGCCCGGGTCAGTCCCATCCTGCCGGAACTGGGTACGGCTTCTCCCTGCTCTGAGTGGCAGCCATTCATGACAACGAGGTCCGCGGCAACCGACCGCGCGAGAATTTCCCGGGGGCCCAGCAATTCCATTGCGCCGGAGGGATTGAGGCGCAGTGCAATGAGGCCGGAGCGGTATTCGCCTGCTCCCTTGACGACATGTGTTGCGAAGTGGAGGACGGAGGGTTTCTCTGCGGCCATCTTCCAGAGATTGTCCTCTGTCGCGTCCATTCCTGTCAGGACACGAGCCCTCGCCCGGCCCCAGACACTGGCGCAGGCCTGGACTTCCCGGGCGGTATTGGGGAGGCGCGGCAGAGAGTATTCGGGCTTCACTCTCCCGCCGGGAAAGCGTTGGTCCCCGGCGTTGTAGACAGGGTCGCCCAGGCCCACGAACAGGCCATCGACGCGGAATGCCCGCTTTTCCAATAGCAGGGCGCCAGGAATAATCTGGATGGCCGCTTTCTCCGCCAGGTAGAAGGGACGTCCCTGCAGTTCGCCCGCGACCAGCGCGGCAAAGGGCACGTCGTGGAGTGCCCCATCCGGTTCCAGCAACCACCGGGAATGTTGCAGGAAGGAGGCTGGAACAGGGCCGAACAGGGTCTGATAGAGGGCCTTGCCGGCGGCGGGCGATTGTATGTTGGCCGAGAACGCCTGAGTTGCCTTTTGGAGTTCCGCCTCCGCGGGCAGGGGGAAGACTCTGGTACCGCTCTGGTCCGAGGCCCACATCCAGGAGCGGACCGGCCCGCTGTGAAAGCTAAACAGGACCGCATCGCGATCGAGCAACGCGCGCACATGACGGAGGGCGGAACCACCGCTGCCGGAACCTGCGCCCGGCGTTTGACTTCCTGCTTCCGCTTCAAGCACCTGCAGCTGGAGGCGCAGGGTCGCCGCGGCGGGGTCTTCCGGGCCATTGGAGGCCAGCACCCTTCTTTGCAGAGTTTTATAATGCGCCAGTTTTTCCCAGTAGGTGGCGGGCAGGCGACTGCGCCAGTCGCTGGTACCCGGAACCAGCGAGCGCAGACTCCACAACCGGCCCTGCTCCGAGGCGTCGAAGGTCTCCGCCACCAGAGCAGCGTTCCCGGTCCTCAGCGCAACCCGATTTCCCGCTTCCACCAGCCCGCGGAGGAACTCGCCGATGCCGCTTTCAAAGGCTACCCGATCCTGATCGGCCGGAACCATGTCCGCCCGGACCTGCGCGACCAACCGGCCAGCTTCGCGAAAATCGACCAGCGCTCTCTCGTCCTGCTGCATTTCGAGATGGAAGCGGCCACGGTCGGCCAGAATCCTCCAGCGAGGGGTTCGGTCCTCCCGGACATCGAGTGCGGCCTGAAACAGTTTTTCGGCCTCAACGGTCTGGTGTCGCTTCCCTGCCAGGTTGGCGAGACCCCCAAAAATGCTCGCCGCCGCCTTCACCTTGTGGTCACGGACCAGCGCCAGTCCCTGGTTTAAGGCCTCATCCGCTTCGTCGAGTTGCCCCGCAATGAGGTTGTCGTTGGCCCACTGGGCCTGAAGACGAGCCAGGTCATCCATTTGGTTCAGAGCGGTCAGGCGCGCGACGGCCTCTTTGTGGATCGGTTTCGCCTCGTCGAAACGATGTAATTGAGAGAGTGCGTTGCTCATTTGGCAGAGCAATTTCGCGTGAAGCAACTCATTGGTGTGGCTCACCGGACCGCTAAGGGCCTCGCGTGCGACCCGAAGAGCGTTTTCCGCCTGGCCCGTCTGCACGTACAGGCTGGCGAGATTGTTCAGGGAGTAAAAAAGAGGCACCGGCTGGTGGGACGCCTCCGCAATACGCCGGGCTTCCGCGAAGTCTTTGAGTGCCTCCCCGTACTGCATCGTCACCAGTTCCACCGCACCGGCATTGTTGTGGTTCATCGCGGCGGCTCGCCCATCGCCGGCGGCGTCCGCCAAACGGGCTGCGGAGATGAAAAAGGTGCGTGCATCCACATACCGGCCAAGGGCTGAGAGGCGCTGACCTTCGGAATTGGCGGCCGCTGCGCCGGGGTCGGGGAAGGTCGGGACAAGAGTGAGCGAAGCCGAGGGTTGACAGGCCGCATTCAGCAAAAGTGCGGTCAGAGCGCCGCCGATAACGACGTACGAAATGAGGATTTTCTGTTGCACCGGGAATATTCCCTGAACTATGACCCGGTAGTACCTCTGAAGTTTATTCAGAAGTACCACCGGTTTAATCAAAGTATATAGGTCACACTCTGGTGACTATCCGGTCGTAGACAGGACTATGAACAGGCAGATGCGCTTTCCATACGCATGGTTTCAGGCTGCAGAAAAATTGGGACTTAGACCGTCCCTCTTTCTTAACCCAGGAAGAACGAAATAAAACAGTCGACGAAAGAGCCGATAATGATGATCGGATCGCTTCCCATTTGTTTTCTCACTTTCCTGCAGGCCGTTGCCGTAACCGGTCCCGCGACTAAGAAATACCGGGTGCTGCGAGCCGGATCCTGCAGTGATCTTCGGAAACGATTGAAAACAAAGAGAAGAAAAAATGTGAGAAGATGTGACTGATGTTCCGAGCCACTATTGCCCTGTTGCTGTTTGCCCTCGTTTTGCCTGCCCAGCAGGCTCCGATTCCTCGCAAGGCGTTCGATCTTGCGATTCAGGTGGGGGAAGATAAGTTCACCTTCCTGAGTGAGTACTCAGGGAAGACCCGGATCGTAGCGGTCTTTATGACCACCTGTCCTCATTGCCAGTACACGACCGGCATTCTGAACAAGCTCCAGAAGGAATATGCGGGGCGGGGTGTGCAGATTCTTTCGACCGCCATTGAGGCGATGTCATCCCTGCATGTGGCCGACTTTAAGAAGCAATTCCAGACGCAGTACCCTGTCGGTTACAACGACCAAAAGTATGTGATGAAGTTTCTGGGGCTGCCGGAGAACGACCCATTATTTGTCCCGCAGTTGGTTTTTGTGGATAAGAACGGGATGGTTCGGGCCCAATTCACCGGTGACAGTCCGGAGATGGAAAAGACGATTCAGGAAAAGAGCCTGCGGGAAACGCTGGAAAAGATACTAAAGGACCCGAAGTAATTACTTGCCGGTCAGCTTCCGCCAGCGCTCCTTTAACTGATCCAGCCTGAAGTTGTCGAGGAAGGTCTTCTCGGTCGCGGCCCTGGGGTGGGTTTCCAGCTTCGCTTCGATGGGGCCGTCGAGGAATGAGGCCGGGCGTTCGCAGCCCTCTTCGCCCATGCCCCGTATTGAGTAGCCGGAAAGGCCATAGCGTTTCCGGGTCATGGTGCCATCGGCCTTCTCCAGGCAGACAGAGAACTGGCCATCCTTTGCCAGGACCGGGAAAAACCCCCGAACCCGCCGCTGAATGAAAGACGTTTCATAGCGGTGGCGGCGCATGTTCCAGCCAAAAACGCGGTAGCCGTCAAAGTCGTAGTCACGACCGAGCGACTCCGAAGTCGTCCACAGCCAGACGTCCTTTTCCTCGCCATCCTTCGTCGTGGTTTTGCCCAATGAGAAGTAGGAAGTGATGCGGTGGCCTTCGGCGTACTGAGCCACTTCATCCGGTATTCCCATGTAGACGCGGCTGGTCAGGACCCAGCCACTTTGCCCCGATTGCGTGCGGATCAGAGTCCAGTCGTCGCGTG
>CANIHR010000147.1 GCA_947467185.1 Bryobacterales bacterium | reverse complement strand
CACCGGCGGAGCGAGGCGTTCGGACGGCGAATCCACCATCCCCGCCACGCGCCCGGACTCGGCCAGCAGCGCCAACATCTCGTCGCTGCCCACCGTTTCAGCGGCCAGCAGGAACAACGCCACCCGCCAGAATGCCATCCGTTACGCCTTCGCCTTTTGCAGACCTTCCAGCTCAGACCAAAGAACCTTCCGGTCTTCGTCCACCGCTTTATTCGTCAGAATGACGGTCGCCGAATCGTTCAGGCCCACTTCAATGTTGGCCCTCGGCTTGCCGCCCTTCTTGCAGTCTTCCAGGAAGCTCTTCAGTTCGGTATCCACCGGATTGCGGCTTTCTTCAGGAATCATCACGCCCTTGGAATACAGCCACTGGCGTGCGAACTTCATTTCCTTCTCGGCGAAGCCTTCGTTGCCCTGCACTTTGTCGCGATCCAGCAGAATCGGCACGCCCTTCTGCGCCCCGGCCGTCACCATCGTGGCGCCCGCCGCATAGGCCTTCTTCTCGCCCGCCTTCTCCACTCTTGGTGGCGGAGAGGGTTCCCGATACCACATGGCCAGCACAGGCTGCGTGTCGTCACCCACGGTGATTTCGACCGAACCTTCCGTACCCATGATCTTCTCGGCGAATTCCGTCCGCGTGCCGCCAAACATGGAGAGGTGGGTGTTCGTACACAGATACGTCGAAACCAGCTTCTGCTTCTTCGGGTACTTGTAGACCATCTGCAGGTTGTCGTTGATGTCACGGCCATCAAACATGTAGTCGTGACCACCCACGCCGATAATCGACTCGGGTGGCGAACCAAACATCCATTCCGCCACATCGACCTGGTGCGAAGCCAGTTCCGCCGCCAGCCCGCCCGAATACTCGCGGTAAAGACGCCAGTTGGCCATTTTCTGATCAGCCAGATTCGGCTGGGGCTTCATCTTCCAGCCCGGGTTGCGGTGCCACTGGGCAGACATATTGGTTACATTGCCCAAAATGCCCCGGTCCACCATGCTCTTTACGGTCTGGTAAAACTCGGAGTAACGTCTCTGCAGGCCCACCTGTAAAACCTGCTTGGGCCGCGAGGCCACCAGCGCCCGCAACTCCGCCATTTCCTGCCCCTTGAACACCAGGCTCTTCTCGCAGAACACGTGCTTGCCCGCCAGCAGGGCATCTTTCGTCACCTGGAAGTGCAGAAACAGGGGAACCGCGACGAGCACGGCATCGATATCGTTGCGGCCCAGCAGTTCGCGGTAATCGCGGTACTTCGACGGGTTCGAGCCGATCGTCGCAGCGGACGAATCCATGTGGGCCTGGCTGATATCGGAGACCGCCAGACACCGACCGGCGTCAATGGACTTCAGGTGCTTCAGCAGGTATTCGCCGCGGCTGCCCGTACCGATAAAACCGTACTTCAGTTGGTCCGGCGCCCCCTTCACGATTGCCGGTGCGGACAGACCGGCCACTGCTGCCCCGGCGACCCCTGCCATCTGTACCAGACCTCTGCGCGACACCCCGTTATTCTGTTCCATTTCGATCTCCAGGTACCTCTAATTTGCAAGTCTATAACAACCGGCCCGAGCGGACCACCTGCGCCCGGCATAGTCCGGGCCACCGTCCAGGCAGATGGCGTAATGGATTGTTCTATAGTGAGACATTGTGCATAAATGCTTGAGGCTTTCGCATTAACTGACCCAGGGCGGGTCCGATCATCGAATCAGGACTACTTCCGGCTTGTGCCGGAGTTGGGCCTCTTTCTTTTGGCCGATGGCATGGGCGGTGCCCGAGGCGGAGAGCGTGCTTCCAGCCTTGCGGTGGAGTGCGTTGCCGACACCCTGGCGAAGTCCGCGCATCGCGACGCGGCTGCCCTTTTGGGCGCAGTGGAAGATGCCAATCAGAAAGTCCTGAGCGAGGCAACCCTCGACCCCCGTCTCGAAGGCATGGGCACCACCCTGGTCGCCGTTCTCGAGACCAGTGAAAACGATGTCACCATTGCCAGCGTCGGCGACAGTCGAGCCTACGTTTTTAAGAACGGCAACCTGCGCGCCATCACGGAAGACCAGACTTGGGTTCAGGAAGTCGGTCGTCCGCTCGGCCTCGATGAAGCCACCCTCAAGAGCCACCCGATGCGCCACGTCCTCACGATGGCCGTTGGAGTAGCCGCCGCCGTCCGCATCCGCTATTACGCGCTCGAACTGGGCCTCGGCGACATTATGCTGCTCTCAAGCGACGGCCTGCATGGTGTGGTCGCAAAGGACGTCATCGAAAGTATTCTGGGCTCCGCCGACACGATGGACGAGAAGTGCAGCAACCTTGTCGCGGCCGCCCATGTCAACGGCAGCCCCGACAACGTCACCGTCGTTCTCATCCGCGTGAAAGCTTAGCTCACCACCTCGGCGTTCAGCATCAGAATCAGCCCCTGACCCGCCAACAGATCCCGAACCTCCGGCACGACTTCCCGCACCTTCGCTTCACTGTCCACCGCCACAATAGTCACAGGCCGGTCATCGGAGACGCCCAGCAGGCGCCTCCGGTGCAACTGGTGGTGGACCCCGAAGCCCATCACTCCCATGTTGACGGTAGCGCCTGCCAGCCCCCGGAACAACAGACGCCGAACGATGGCTTCATAAAGACTCGTCTCCCCGTGTTTCGCGGTCTCATCCACAAAAACCAGCAGCATCTTTTTCATTTCAATCATTTCGCCGTCTTTCTTCCCGCCACCAAAGCATACAGACCGGGTAACGCCAGCAGCGTCAGGAAAAGGGTGGAGAGCAACCCGCCCACCACCACCGTCGCCAGTGGCCTCTGTACATCCGACCCGATCCCCGAAGCCCTTGCCGCCGGAACCATGCCGAGCAGCGCCACCAGCACCATCATCAGCACTGGTCGCAACTGCGCCAAAGAGCCTTCGATGATGGTTTGATCCAGCGGCATCTCCGGTTCCTCGCGCCGCAACCGGTTAATCTCGGCCACGACCAGTACGCCGCTCATCACCGCCACGCCAAACAAACTGATGAAGCCCACCGCAGCCGACACGCTGAGGTTGATATGCCGGAAGTAGAGCGCCAAAATCCCACCCACCAGGGAGAACGGAACATTCATCATTACGATTCCGGCGTACTTCGCGTTGCCGAACATCGAGAAAAGCAACACGAAGATAATCGCGATCGTGATCGGCAGAATGATCGTCAGCCGCTTTCTGGCGCGCTGCAGGTTTTCAAACTGTCCGCCCCACGCCACCTGATAGCCGTCCGGCAGCTTCAGTGCAGAGTTGAACATCGCCTGTGCCTCCGTCACAAAGCTACCCTGATCCCGTCCCCGGATATTCATGCGAACCGTGATCTGGCGCTTGTTCTCGCGCCGCGCGATGATCGTGGCGCCGTTCACCACTTCAATCTTCGCCAGTTGCGAGAGAGGCACCCGTCCACCTTCCCGCGTGGGTACCAGCGTGCTTCCAATCGCCGCCAGATCGGCGCGCGCTTCCGGCCGGTAACGCACCGTGATGTCAAAGCGCCGCTCATCCTCGAACATACTGCCCGACGGATGTCCGCCAATCGCCATCTCGATTACGTCCTGCACGTCGCTGATGTTGATGCCGTAACGCGCCACTTCCTGACGGTCGATGCGGATCCGAACCTGCGCCTGATCAGCTTCCTGTTCGATCGCCGCGTCCGCCGCACCCGGCACCTGACGTACTGCGGCCAGCGTCTTCTCCGCCATGGCGCGCAGCTTTGCGTAATCTGCGCCGGTCAGAATAATCGCAAGATCCGCCGACGACCCAGTCACCGACTCTGTCACGTTGTCCACAATCGGCTGTGTAAAGCTAAATGACGCACCGGGGATCTCCGAGTTCAGCTTCTTTGAAAACTCATCCACCAGCTTCTGCTTGTCCATCCCGGCCGGCCACGTGTCATAGAGATTCAGCGCCACGTAAACTTCGTTGCGATTCGGACCGTAGGGATCGGTACCCGCATCGTTGCGCCCCGTCTGGGAACTCACCAGCTTCACCTCGGGCCACTGCTTTAGCAGCACCCGGATCTTTGTGGCAATCTCCGCCGATTTATCCAGCGAAATCCCCGCCGGCAGATTCGCGCGCACCCAGATCACACCTTCATCCAGCTGCGGCAGGAATTCGGATCCCAGGAACGTAGCGGTCCCAAAAGCGACCACGACGATCGCGCCCGCGATCCCTGTCACGACCTTCGGCCACCGGACCACGCCCTGCAGCAAAGCGCTGTAGCGCCGCGCCGCCATCGCCAGCAGCGGATTCTCCCAGCTCTTTGCATTGTTGCGGAACAGATAGGTGGCCAGTACCGGAATCAACGTCAGCGCCAGCAGCATTGAACCCAGCAGCGCATAGCAGACCGTGAAGGCCATCGGCGTAAACAAACGCCGCTCCACTCGCTCCAGCGTGAACAGCGGGATGTACGCCGCGATGATGATCAGCAGCGAGAAGAAGATCGGCCGTTCCACATCCAGAGCCGCATCCCGAACCGCCGCAATCACACCGCCCTGTGACGCCAGACTCCCGTCCTTCTCACGCTTCTGGATCGTGTGCAGAACATGCTCCACCATGACCAGCGTGGCGTCCACGATAATGCCGAAATCGAGCGCGCCCAGGCTGAGCAGATTTGCGGGAATCCCCGTGAACTGCATGCAGATGAATGCGAACAGCAGCGACAGTGGAATGGTAACCGCAGTCAGCAGAGCAGCCCGGAAACTGCCAAGGAAAATTAGCAGCACGAACACCACAATGACCAGACCTTCCATCAGGGTGTGCGAAACCGTATGGAGCGTGTTCTCCACCAGATCCGTGCGGTCGTTGATCACCCGCAGCCGGACGCCATCCGGCAGCGACTTATTCAGTTCGTCCACCGCATCCTGAATGCCCTTCAGCACTTCGCTGGGGTTCTCCCCACGGCGCATCAGGACGATCCCTTCCACCCCGCTTGCGCCGTTATCAATGGCAAAGATCCCCGTGGGCGGAGCCGCGCCCAGTTGCACTTTCCCCAGATCACGCATGAAGACCGGTACACCCCGCGCTTCAGAAACAATGATGTTTTCGATGTCCGACACGGTCTGCAACTGACCCACGCCACGAATCACCATCGCCTGCTGGTGGTTATCGAGCAAAGCACCGCCGGCGTTGCGATTGTTTTTGTTCAGTGCATCCGAAACCTGCGAGATAGAGAGGTTGTATTTCGACAGCGCCAGAGGATCAACCTCTACCTGATACTGCTTCACCAGCCCCCCGAACGGAGTCACATCCGCGATACCTGGCACCTGAAGAAAACGTGGCACCACTACCCAGTCCTGAATCTCGCGTAGTTGCATGGAGTTCATCCCCTTGCCCTCCAGCGAGTAGCGGTAAAGTTCACCAATCGGCGTCGACATCGGTCCCAGACTGGGGGTAATCCCATCCGGCAGATCGGCGTCGCGCAACTTTTCGAGCACCACCTGGCGTGCAAAGTAATCGTCGGTGCCGTAGGCGAACGTGAGTTCCACCACCGACAGCCCAAAGATAGTCCGCGACCGGCGCGCGATCACGCTCGGAACGGAGTTCATGGCTCGTTCCAGTGGCACCGTCACCTGCTGCCCCACTTCCTCGGCGGCCCGACCCGGGAATAGCGTCACGATCACCACCTGGGTGTCGGAAATATCGGGATACGCCTCCACACGAAGCTGACGGAACGCCCAGATTCCCAGGCCCACCAGCACAATCCCCATCAGCAGCGTCACAAACCGCTGCTGCAGAGCAAAACGCAGCATTCTCGCGATCATGTTTTGCTCCTTTTAGAAACTCTTTAGCAACATCACGCCATCAACGACGATACGGTCGTTCGGCTGAAGTCCGGACACGACCCCCACCAGTGTCCCCACGGGATTTCCCAGGGTCACAATCACGGGTTCAAACGTACCCGGAGAAACTTCCCGGTACACCACGTTCTGCTTCTCTTCCTGAATCACCGCGCCCGCCGGAATCGCGGCCATCTTCTTCGTGGAATCGATGTGCCGGATGCGGCCATACATCTCGGGCCGCAGCTGCTCATTCGGATTCGCCAGTTCCGCAAACACACGCACAGTGCGCGTCGTCGGGTCCACCGCATCGGCAATTCGGGTCACCTTCGCCAGAAAGGTCTTACCGGGCCACGCGGTCAGTTCCACTTCCAGCCGTTCACCCTTTTCGATCATGCGAATACTGCTCTCCGGCACTTCCGAAACCAGCCATACGGAACTCAAATCCGCAATGGTCATCACGGGGGCGCTCGCGTCGTTCCGGTATTCGCCGGGCACCACGTTCATGTCCAGCACCTTGCCCGAAATCGGCGCACGCACTTCAATCTTCTGCCGGAAGGCATGTTCCTTCAGCCCCAGCAAATCCAGCCGCGCCACAGCCTGACTGCGCGCCGCCTCCGCCTGATCCACCGCCGCTCTCGCCTGCGCCAGTGCCGCTTCGGCAGCCAGCACATCCTTCTTCGCGACCGCCATTCCTGCGAACAGATCCTTCTCGCGATCGTAGTCCGACTGCGCCTTGATCAGCGCCGCCTTCACCTGCGTTAGCGAGGCTTCGGCCTGCAGCGCGGCGGACGTTGCCAGATCGGCTTCCGAACTCTCCAGCAGCAGCAACACCTGGCCCTGCTTCACCGTATCGCCAATACGGACCAGCGTGTTCACCACCTTGCCGGTCACCGGAAGCGTAACCTTTGAAACCCGGTTCGGATTCACGTCGATCTTGCCCGGTGCCACCACCTGGTCAACCGCAACATCGCGCTCTTCCACCGCCTCCACACGGATCTGCTTCAACTTCGGAGAATCCGCCGGAACCGTAATCCGCTTCGACGCAACCGTCTCTACTGGCTTCACCGAAGCCGCCTCCGCCACGGGAGTCTTCTTTTCGCCACACGCGCCCAGCGCGCCCAACATCGCCACCAGGGCAATCGTCGTGTACTTCTTCATCGTCTTGTCCTCAGTCCGAATCTTCATGGCAGGGGGCTCCCGATTGCCTGTTCCAGTTGCCAGATGGCGAGCGCATACGCCGCGCGTGCCTGGTTCGCCGCCACGGCCGATTGACTCGCTGTCCGCTGCGCATCCAGCAGTTCAAAAAGGCTCGCCTCGCCCTTCTGATAGCTGAACTCCAGTACGCTGCGCACTTTCTCCGTCGTCGCGAGGCCTTCGTCGCCGTAAATGGCCAGCGCCCGTTGCGCCGCCTGATACGCCTGCCAGGCTTTCTCCACATCTGTCAGCGCCTGTGTCTCCGCCTGCCGGAGTTGTGCCTCGGCAGCCCGTTGCTGCGCCGCCGCCTGGGTCGCTGCCGCCTTCTGGTCGTTGTAAACAAACAGGGGGAACTCGGCAATCACGCCGACCGAATGGTCCTGCCCCACCCTCTGGTATTCCGCGCCAATCGAAATGTCTCGCGTCCGCTGCGCCAGCGCCAGTGAACTGCCCTTCTCCGCTGCCCGAACCGCATTCCGCGCCATTGCGACATCGGGCCTTTCCTTCAGCGCCAGTTGCCGGAGTTCCTCCAGCGTCGAGGTCACCGGCCGTGCCTGCAGCTGGCCCTCCAGCTCCAAATCGGCAGACCGAACATTCAGCAAATTCAGAATGTCCCGCACAGCCTGTTGATAGCCCGTCTGCGCATCCAGCACTGCCTGCTTATAGGGCAGTCGCGCCGCCTTCGCCCGCAGCAGTTCCACAGCGGGAACGTCGCCCGCCTGCAGCCGTACATTCGTCAGCTTCTCAGTTTGCTCATATTGCGCGTCAATCGTCTGCGCCAGACGAAGATTTTCCCGTGCCAGCAACGCGTTCGTAAAGGCCTGCCGGAGTTGGAAAAGCTGCCCCCGGAAAGTATCGGCAATTTGCGCCCGTGAAACCTCCACTACCGCATCGGCCTGCTGGGTCCGCAGCTCCCGTTTCCCGCCACGCTCGATGGTTTTCGTCACCATCGCCGTGTAAACAGGGTTCGTCGCGGCGTCGGCACTGCTGTTGAAGAAGCGCGGATAGCTACCACCAATCGGCGAATGTCGGCACTGCTGTTGAAGAAGCGCGGATAGCTACCACCAATCGGCGAATAAAACGGAAGCTGCTCCCCCGCCACATGCGCCGTGGGATTCGGTTTGTACCCCGCAATCTGACGCAACGCCTGGCTGACCTCCAGCTGATACTTGCTGGCCGCAACCGCCTGGCTTCGCTGCATCAACAACTCCTCCGCAGCCGCCAGAGTCAGCGTTTTCGGAACCTCTGCGGCCGCAGGAGCCTGCGCCCAAACGGGCGCTCCGGCCAAACAAAAAGCTATACACACACACGCAGATTTGCGGTGTTTCACCACGTATTCTCCTAAGGGTTTTGAATCAGGACAGACAGCGAGCCCACGCTTCAGAAATCAAAGCGGGACACAACGAGGGAACAACAGGTGTGGAGTTACAGAGAGGAAGGTGGAGGACGAATATAGAACGCGCCGCGAGTCTGTAAGGCGATGGTCTCGCGCCGACATGAAAGACTGCGGCAAGCCACAAAGAGTGCGGGCTCAGTGCAGATATCTTCGGCCGAGGCGTCTTCATTCCCGGCGGGAGTCACCGGCGAAGTCACATCTTCGGGGTCGCCATCCGTCAGGGACTGGCCCTGCCCCCAAACCCAGGGCTTCCGCCCCGTGACAGCCCCGAACGAGAAAACACCCGTCCCATCGTTGATCAGAATCCCAATGCCCTCGCCGGTCAGGCGAGCCGTAACCACCAGATCCAGATCAAGATCGCCATCAACGTCGCGGGCAGTGATCGCCAAACCGCCGCGCCGGAAAGGAAACTGAAAAACCTGCCGCCCACTGGCCCCGCCACTTAGGCGAATTTCGAGGGTATTGTGGGAACCCGGATGGAAGGGATTGCCCAGCGCAGTCAGAACGAGGTCGGAGAGACGGTCGCCATTCAGGTCACCCGAACTGACATCGCCCCCCTCGCGCAAGGTCTGCGCCAGACGGTGCCGGCCAACTGCGGAATGGTTCTGTTGCGAAGCCTCCGCCGCGCTCCCCGCCAGAAACAGGCAAAGAAGAGCCGCCGGAACGCTGAGCGATCCTCGTCCAAAGACGGAACTGCGGGGTGCTCGTGTCAAAAGAGGGCTTGCCCTCAGGTTAACAAGAGTCAGGAGGAATGGGGAATCAGGAAACCGTTAAAGTCCGATTAAGCCGTCTGCCAGGGCTTATCGTGCGTACCCTTGTCGCGGCCTTCCACACGGTCGTAGATGTACTGGTTCGAAACCGTACCAAGTGACTCATTGTAGAGTGCCACCAGACCCATCGCTTCCCGCAGGTCTTCCTGGAAGTCCTGGATTTCTTTCAGTTCATGCGCCTGGGCGGGCTTTTTCTTCCCGTGCGGCGTCACAAAAAACTTCTGGAAACCACCGTCGGTCAGGTTGCCGATCTCATCGCCCATCACAACCCCGGCTCGCTGCACGAACTTCGGCAACGCACCTTCGCCTTCCGTAGCGACACAGGCAACACCGTTGCGCTCAATGCGGGTCTTGCCGCCTCCGGCCGATTCCGTGCGGAACCCGGCGGAGCGGGCATCGCTCAAACGGTCGTCAAACGTAAGGGTTTTAGTGACTGCGCGGCGAAAGAACATGGCTTCCTCACATTATAAGCGGCACGCCATTATAATTGCGGAGATGCCATTCGTACTCTCGCTCGACGAAGGAACCACCAGCGCCCGCGCCGCGCTCTACAACGAACGTGGTGAACGTATCGCCATGCACTCCGTGCCGTTCGACTGCGCCTACCCCCACCCCGGTTGGGTCGAGCAGGACGCGACCGCCATCTGGAAGGCGCAACTCGAGGCCGCCCGCCTGACTCTCGCCCAGGTCGGCGTGAACCCGGCCGATATCGCTGCCTGTGGCATCACCAACCAGCGAGAGACCACCGTCGTCTGGGATAAAAAGACCGGCGAACCCGTCGCCCCGGCCATCGTCTGGCAGTGCCGCCGCACCGCCGACTTCTGCAACGAACTCAAGCAGTCTCTCGATGGCGGCCTGGTCGAATCGAAGACCGGCCTCGTCATCGACGCCTATTTCTCCGGCAGCAAGATCCGCTGGATCCTCCACAATGTCCCCGGAGCCATGGCCCGCGCCCAGGCCGGCGAACTCCTCTTCGGCAACATCGACACCTGGCTCATCTGGAACCTAACCGGCGGCGAGGCCCACGTCACCGACTTCACCAACGCCTCCCGCACCATGCTGATGGACCTCGAGACCGGCGACTGGAACGACGAACTTCTCCGCATCCTCGACGTCCCCCGCGCCATGCTCCCCCGCATCGTGCCGTCCTCCGGCCGCGTCGGGACGATCCTGCCCTCGCTCCTGGGCGCCGCCATCCCCATCAGCGGTATCGCGGGTGACCAGCAGGCCGCCCTCGCCGGCCAGGCCTGCTTCCGCCCCGGCCTCTCCAAGAACACCTATGGCACCGGTTGCTTCGCCCTCACCCACACTGGCGGCACGCGCCCCCACTCCCGCAACCGCCTCCTCGGGACCCGCGCCGCTTCCGCCGATGCCACCGCACAGTTTGCCGTGGAAGGCAGCGTCTTCATCGGTGGTGCCGTCGTCCAGTGGATTCGCGATGGCCTCGGTCTGATCAAATCCGCCGCCGAAACCGAAGAAATCGCCCTCAGCATCCCGAACGCCGGAGGCGTTCACGTGGTTCCCGCCTTTGTCGGCCTGGGAGCCCCCTACTGGGATTCCGCCGCCCGCGGCATCCTCTGTGGCCTGACCCGCAACTCCGGCAAAGCGCAGATCGTCCGCGCCGCCCTCGAAAGCATCGCCTTCCAGAGCCGCGACCTGATTGACGCCATGGAAGCCGATTCCGGCGAATCCATCGCCGAACTTCGCGTCGATGGTGGCGCAGCCGTCAACAATTTCCTCATGCAGTTCCAGGCCGACATCCTCGGCAAGCCCGTCGTCCGCCCGGTGGACGTGGAAACCACCGCGCTGGGTGCCGCCTACCTGGCCGGAATCGCCGAAGGCATCTGGAGCGGTGCCGATGAAGTGGAAAGCTTCTGGCGCGTGGAACGCCGCTTCGAACCCCAGATGGGCGACGCCGAACGCGCCACGCTCATGGACGGCTGGCGCGACGCCGTCCGGAGGTCGCGTTGAGCGCGCCCCGCTCCGGGCCCGACTGGCGTAAAGTCGACGCTCACCCCGATTTCCGCAAGCTGGTGAACGCCCGCAAGGGCTTCATCATCCCGGCCTTCATCTTTTTCTGTACTTACTACTTCACGCTCCCTATCCTGGCGGGCTGGTTTCCCGACCTCATGAAAACGAAGGTCATCGGCCCCCTCAACGTGGCTTATCTCTTCGCGCTCTCGCAGTTCTTCATGGCGTGGATCGTGGCGCTGCTCTATGTCCGCGCCGCCGCGCGCTTCGACCGTATGGCCAAAGAAGTTCTGGAGAAGAATCACTAGATGTCGACACCCCTCATCATGTTCGTTGGCTTCATCCTGGTGACCCTGATCATCACCTGGAAGGCCGCCCGTCAGTCCTCCGGCTCCAGCAACTACTTCGCCGCCGGACGCGGCATCACCGCCTGGCAGAACGGTATCGCCGTCGCGGGCGACTACATGTCCGCCGCGTCATTCCTCGGCATCGCCGGCATCATCGCCTTCCAGGGCTATGACGGCTTTATGTATTCGGTCGGCTGGCTGGTGGCTTACCTGACTGTGCTGCTCGTCGTCGCCGAACCCCTCCGCAACGCCGGCAGCTACACCATGGCGGACGTCCTTGCCTACCGCCTGCGCCCCCGCCCCGTGCGTGCCATGGCCTCGCTCAGCACGCTCATCGTCAGCACGTTTTACATGATTGCCCAGATGGTCGGCGCGGGCACGCTGGTCGCCCTGCTGCTGAAAGGTTCCGGCATCGGCTTCAACGGCGCAGTGGCCGGAGTTGGCGTCCTGATGGTCGCCTACGTGGTATTCGGCGGCATGCTCGCCACCACCTGGGTCCAGATCATCAAGGCCATCCTCCTCATCGCCGGCACCATTCTGCTCAGCGTCCTCGTCCTCGGCCATTTCGACTTCAGTTTCGCCGCATTTTTCGATGCCATCACCCACGTGAAATCGGGCGGCAAAGTCGTCAACTTCCTCGAACCTGGCCTCCGCTACAAACCGCCCTACGGAGCCATTGACCTGATCTCCCTCGGTCTCGCCCTCATCTTCGGCACCGCCGGCCTGCCCCACATTCTGGTCCGTTTCTACACCGTGCCGGACGCAAAGACCGCCCGCATCAGCGTCGTCTGGGCCATGTTCATCATCGGCGCGTTCTACATCATGACCACGTTCCTGGGCTTCGGCGCCGCCACCATCCTCGGCAGCGACTTCATCAAGCTAAACGGCGGTATCAATATGTCCGCACCCCTGCTCGCCCAGCGCCTCGGTGGCGACATCTTCTTCGCCTTCATTTCCGCTATCGCCTTCGCAACGATTCTCGCCGTGGTCGCCGGCCTCACCATCAGCGCGTCCACGTCGTTCGCGCACGATTTCTACACCAACGTCCTCCACCATGGTCGCGAACAGCGCCCGGGCGAACAGGTCCGCGTCGCGCAGATCACCGCCGTCGTCGTCGGCATTGTGTCGATTATCATCGCGATCCTGCTGGGTCCCGCGTTCAACGTGGCGTTCCTTGTGGGACTGGCGTTCGCTGTCGCCGCATCCGCCAACCTGCCCGTCATCGTGTTCTCCATCTTCTGGAAACGCTTCAACACGGCTGGTGCGCTGTCGGGTCTGGGGGTCGGCCTCGTCGGCTCACTCATCCTGATCGCCATCGGTCCCAGCGTCATGGGTGTGGATGCGGACACGGTCGTCGGAGCAGCCCGTCACATGATCCAGTCGCAACCCATCTTCCCGCTGGAAAACCCCGGCATCGTCAGTATCCCGCTCGGTTTCCTCGGAGCCTTCATCGGCACCCTCTGCGGCAACGAACCGGAATCGGAGGAGAAGTTCGCCGAGATGGAAGTCCGCGCGAACACCGGCTTAGGAGCCGAAAAAGCAACCGCACACTAGAGCATGCTGGCGCGCGTTTCCATCCTCGCGCTTTTCGCGCTATCCGCCGCGTCAGCGCAAGGTCCGGATGACCTCCTGAAGTCCAAAGCTGAGGCGATGCGTTACCCGCCTCTCGCAGCAGCCGCGCGCGTCTATGGCGATGTTCAAGTGACCGTCGCCGACGGGAACGCCTCTCTGATTTCGGGGTACCCGTTACTCGCCCAAGCCGCGCTGGTAAATGCCCGTATGCTGGCCGCCGACGCAGGGCACGAAAACCTCGACATCGTCTACCACTTTGTCTTTGTGGATACGGGCACAATGGGCTGGGTATCCACCACCGCGCAAAGAAGCAATGCCCTCGGTCGAACTTTCCTGAGATTGCTCGGCTTCAGCACGCAAAAAGTAGTCCGGCGATACCAGTGCCAGGATGGTCCTCCACCTCCGACCACCGCTAAGGTTGATGGAAATGCAATCGAGGTCTGGGTGAACGAGATAGCCAGGTGTATTTAAACCGAGGTGGGTCGAGCCCCTTGCCAGCCCTACCGCCGGGGCACCAGACGAATCTCAAACACCTTCGGCCACAGCTTCCCCGTCACAAACAAGCGCTTCCGGACGGCATCGTAGGCGATGCCGTTCAGCAGGTCTTCCGTGCCATCCCGGT
>CANIHR010000146.1 GCA_947467185.1 Bryobacterales bacterium | reverse complement strand
TGTCCGCTACCTACCCGAAGCTTGCCGGTTGGCGGGCCTTCGTGTGCGGCGACCCAACGCTGGTGCGATCTTTAAAGAGAAAGCTGTTTCTGGCAGGCATCGCCATGGGAGACATTTACTCGGACGCCTTCCTGCCCTCGGTATAGAGCTTTGGGATTACAGGGATGCAACTCAGTCTTCACGCCGACTACGCCTTACGTGTTCTGATTTACGCGGGTGCTCATCCGGCCACCACCGTTACAACTCAACAGATCAGCGATGCCTATGGCATCTCCCGAAACCATCTGGTGCGGGTGGTGCATACCCTGGATGAACAGGGCTACGTGAAAGTCACGCAGGGCAGGTCCGGCGGCCTCAGCCTGGCAAAGCTCCCGGCGGAGATCCACCTCGGCCAGGTAGTCCGTCATGCCGAACCGAATCTTCGTCTGGTGGAATGTTTTGACCGGGCAACAAACACATGCCCCATCATCGACACCTGCGGCCTGAAGGCCCCTTTGAGAAAAGCCCTGGATGCTTTCCTGAAGGAACTGGATAAGTACACCCTTGCGGACCTCCTGGATGGACCGCGAGGGGCTCAGATGACGCAGGCACTGGTCCAACTCGGCCCGAAAAACACCTAAATCACCGTGACATTTATCCTGCGTTCATGTTCCAGACAATAAAGTATTCGTTTGGGAATGAAATCCAGCCGATTTTTTATCGTCGCCCTCGCCCTGCCGGCGATCCTGCTTGCACGAACACTGACCCCGGAGGAAGCCGTCACACTGGCGCTCGCACAGAACGCCAGTCTGGCGGCGGGCGCATCCCGGATTACAGCTGCCGAAGGCCTGAAGCTTCAGGCCGGGCTGAAACCCAATCCGCGCCTGTTCCTGCAAACGGAAAACCTCCGCGCCACCGGCACACCAACCTTCCGGTTCAGCCAGGACCCGGATCAGTTCGTCTACGTGTCACAGGTTTTTGAAGCGTCAGGCAAAAGGCAGAGCCGCGTGGATGCGGCACAGGAGAACATCCGGGCCAACGAACTGGCGCTGGCGAATACCCGGGCGCAACTCGCCGGACGGGTGCTGACCGCGTATTGGGCTGCCGTTGGAGCCCAGAAGCTGGCCAAAACTCTCGCCGACAGCAAAGACGTTCTGGACCGCACCGTGCAGTATCACCGGGACAGGGTTCGCGAGGGTTCGCTCCCCGAGGCTGATCTCATTCGCGTCCAACTCGAATGGCAGCAGGTAGACCTGAGCTATCGCAACGCCGTACAGGAAGCGAAGCGTGCAGTAACCCTGTTGTTCCGTGAAATCGGCGTGGCAGAAGAGCCCGGCACGGAACTGACTGGCGACCTGGCCAAAGTACCCGCCATTGCAGCTGCCAGGCCGGAAGAAGCGGTGGAACTGCGGGCTGATGTGAAGGCTGCCGTGCATGGCGTGGAACAGGCGCGGGCCGCAACCAGATTACAGAAGGTGACCGCCAAACCGGATCCGGAGGTCCTGTTTGGTTACAAACGCACGGCGGGCTACAACACGCTGATCGCGGGCGTACAGGTCAACCTCCCGGTTCGAAATAAGAACCAGGGAGCCATCGCGGCAGCCGCTGCGGAGGAAACTACGGCTGCCGCGACACTGCGCTATGTTCGGCAGTCAGCGCGGGGAGAGATTGAAGCGATCCGCGGTGAGTACGAACAGAAGCGCCAGCTTGTGGAGGAGACGCTGCCCACGATGCGCGACCAGGCGGCGGAAACCAGCAGAATTGCCGAAGCCGTCTACCGCGAAGGCGCGACAGATTTGTTGCGCCTGCTGGACGCGGAGAGAATTCGCATCCAGACTGAAACTCTTTATATTCGAGCGATGATCGATTACCGACAAGCGGCGGTCAGCCTGCAGGTCGCCCTGGGGATGATTCCGTGAAGAACAGATTTCTGATAGTTACGTTTGCGGCCGTCGGCCTGATTGGATGCGGCAAGAAAGAGGCGGCGTCGCCGACGCAGGCCGCCGCACAACCGGCCGGGATCCCGGTTGATGACAAGACGCAGCAACAGGTGGGAGTTCACGTCGAAACAGTGGAGTCGCATCCCGTCGCTGCGTCCATTACGGCTACCGGACAGTTGCAACTGAACGAGGACAAGACCTGGCATGTGGGTGCAGTAATGGCGGGCCGCGTTGTAGCGGTTCCCGTGCACCTGGGAGAACTGGTAAAAGCGGGACAACTGGTGGCCCAGATGCACTCGCATGAAGTGCACGACGCACGTGCCAGCAGGCGTCAGGCTATTGCCGAACTGGAACGCCTGAAAGTAATGGCCGAGCAGGCTGGCCGTGTCCGCGCACGGACCCAGCGTTTGTTCGAACTGAAGGCGGCTTCCCGCGAACAACTGGAAGCGGCCGATACCCAGGCCCGCAGCGCCCAACTCAGCGTCACGAATGCGCAGGCGGAAGTCGATAAGGCCGAGACACACATCACGGAGTTCCTGGAAGTACCGCTGGACACGCCAGGGGCGGCGAAAGATCCGAACGACGAAGCGGACCGTGTGCCGATCAAAGCACCTGCCGCGGGTACGGTGATGGAACGCGAGGCAAATGTTGGCAGCGTCGTCTCTGCTGGCGATCACGTGGTTACGGTTTCCGACCTCTCCTCACTCTGGTTCATTGCGGCGGTCAACGAAGCCGACCTTTCGCAGATTCGTCCGGGCCAGGCGGTCAAGCTGCTGGTCCGCGCGTACCCCGACCGAACGTTTCCCGCAAAAGTCTTTCAGCTCGGCGAGCGGCTCGATCCGCAGACCCGCACGTTGCAGGTCAGGGTTCTGGTTTCGAACGTCAATGGCCTGCTGAAACCGGACATGTTCGGCACGGCGGAATTCACGCCCCAGGCCCTGCGAACCATGGTTCACGTCCCCGAATCCGCAGTCCAGGAGATTGGGGGCAAGGCGGTCGTATTCATTAAGAATTCGAAGGGCGACTTTGAACAGAAAGAGGTTAAGGTCGGAACCCGAATGGACCGTCAGGTAGAGGTTCTGGAAGGCCTGGAACCGGGCATGCGGGTGGTAACGAGCGGTGCGATGTTACTCAAGAGCCAGGTTATGAAGGGCCAGGATAACTAAGGCCGATGCTCAACAGGCTTATCAGCTTCTCTCTCGACAACCGCTGGACGACACTATCCGCCCTGATTTTGTTTATTGCCGGCGCGGGCTATGTGGCGTACCAGATTCCGATTGACGCCTTCCCCGACCTGACGAATAACCAGGTTGTGGTGATCACAGAGTGTCCCGGTCTCCCCCCGACCGAAGTCGAGCAGTTAGTCACTTATCCAATTGAGAGTGCTGTTATTGGCGTCCCCAAAACGGAAGTGGTTCGCTCGATCTCCAAGTTAGGTCTCTCCGTGGTGACGCTGGTACTGGATGACAGCGTGCCTACCTACTTCGCGCGCCAACTGGTCAATGAGAGGCTGCAGGAAGTCCGGTCCCGACTGCCCGCGGGTCTGGAACCTTCGCTGGGACCGGTCGCAACGGCGTTCGGCGAGATTTATCAGTACACCATTGAAGGTGAATCACAGTCTTTGATGGACCGGAAGACCACGCAGGACTGGCAGGTTCGCAACATGCTCCGGACCGTCCCTGGCATTAATGAAGTGAACGGCTGGGGCGGCTTCAGCAAGCAGTACACGATTGAACTCGAACCCACCGCACTGCAGCGCTACAGCCTCACCCTGCGCGATGTCTTCACCCGCCTCGAAGAGAACAACCGCAACTTTGGTGGCGGCTTTATTGAACACGCCGAACAGCAATACACGATCCGCGGCATGGGCCGGGCACAGGGCATTGCGGATCTGGAAAGCGTCGTGCTGGTGGCGCGCAACGGGATCCCGGTGCGGGTCCGCGATGTGGCGAAAGTCGGTATCGGTTCCGTGCCCCGTCAAGGCGCTGTCCTGCGCAATGGGGAGGGCGAGACGGTAGGTGGAATGGCCATCATGCTGAAGGGCGAGAATGGCTTGCACGTCCTCGACCGACTAAAGGAACGTATCGCACGCATGAGGCTCCCGGAGGGCATGAAAGTCGTCCCCTTCTACGATCAGTCGGTCGTGATTAACGGCACCATCGACACCGTAAAGAGGAACCTGCTGGAGGCGGGCGTCCTCGTGATGATCGTCCTGGTCCTGTTTCTCGGCAATATCCGTGCTGCACTGATTGTGGCGGCGGTCATTCCTCTGTCGATGATGTTCGGCTTTGTCGGCATGGCCGCCATGGGTATCACCGCGAACCTGATGAGTCTCGGAGCTATCGACTTCGGCATGGTGGTGGATGGCGCGGTCGTCATGATGGAAAACTCTGTGCGGCGACTCGCTCACGGAGGAACTGACCACAGCCCCACCGAGATCATCCGGACCGCAGCGCAGGAAGTCGCACGACCGATCGTCTTTGCCGTCGCCATCATTATTGCCGTCTACTTGCCGATCATGACCCTGGAAGGACTGGAAGGCCGGATGTTCCGGCCCATGGCGATCACGGTCGTCTCACTGCTGATTGGATCCCTGGTACTGGCACTTACTATCGTGCCGCTGCTGGCGAGTTTCGCGCTGCGAGGCAAGGTTGCCGAAAAGGAAGAAGGTTGGTTTCTGCGGCTTCGAAGCGCTTACCGTTCCAGCCTGGACCGCGCTTTTAAAGTGCGTCCGATGATCCTCATTTTGGGGCTTGTCGCGGTTGTGATCTCGATTGGCTCCCTGAACTGGATTGGTACCGAGTTCATGCCTCGTCTGGATGAGGGTTCGCTGTTAATCACGACGCGCAAGATACCTGGAATCTCGGCAACCGATTCCATTAAGGTAAGTCAGGCGCTCGAAAAAGCAGTCCGCGAGTTTCCCGAAGTTCGCAGCGTGGTGACCAAGCTGGGCAGACCAGATCTGGCGACCGAATCGATGGGTGTCTACGAAGCCGACATGTATATCGATTTGAAGCCACGTGAGGCCTGGACGACCGCGCCGGATAAAGAAGGCCTCATCGAAAAGATCGCCGTGAGGCTTGAGAAGATCCCCGGCGTCAGCTATAACTTCACGCAGCCTATGGCAATGCGACTGGATGAAGTGGTGAGCGGCATCAAGGCCGACGTCGCCGTCAAGATCTTCGGTGAAGATACAGTGATGCTGGAGCAACTCGGCGAGCAGTCCCGCCGGATACTGGCCAGTATTCCCGGGGCGGCCGACGTGCAGTCTGAAATACTCACCGGTGTGACCGAGTTACGGGTTGCTCCGGACCGGGCGGTGCTGGCGCGCTACGGACTCAATGTTTCAGACGTGCAGGAGATGGTGGAATCGGCAACGGGCGGACAGAGGGTCTCCGAAATGGTGGAAGGCCAGAAGCGATTCCCCATCGCCGTTCGCCTGCCCGAGTTTTACCGGACCGATCTGGATGCCATGGGGGCGCTGATTCTTCAGTCCGCCGGAGGGGAGCGCGTCCGACTCAATCAGGTCGCGGCTCTGACCGTTGGCCCTGGCCCCGAGATCATCTCGCGGGAAGGCGGGCAACGCCGTATTGTGGTGCAGGCCAATGTCCGTGGCCGCGACCTGGGCAGCTTTGTTGTGGCCGCGCAGAAGGCCATAAACAACGGAGTCAAATTCCCTGCTGGCTATGACGTGGAATGGGGCGGTCAGTTCGAGAATCAGGAGCGTGCCATGAAGCGCCTGATCATCGTGTTGCCGGTCTCGATCCTCGTGATCTTAGGCTTGCTGATCGCGACCTTTGGCTCTGCTGGCCAGGCCTTCCTGATTCTTCTCAATGTGCCTTTCGCCCTGGTGGGTGGCATCGGGGCGCTCTGGCTGCGAGGTCTCAATCTGAACGTTTCGGCATCGATCGGCTTCATCGCGTTGTTCGGTGTTGCTGTGCTGAACGGCATCGTCATGGTGAGTTACATTAACCGACTGCGCGGGCACGGAATCGAGATGCATATGGCAGTGCTGGATGGTGCGTCACTGCGGCTTCGGCCCGTGCTGATGACCGCACTCGTCGCCAGCCTCGGCTTTGTCCCCATGGCGCTTTCTCATGCGACCGGTGCGGAGGTTCAGCGGCCGCTCGCGACTGTCGTCATCGGAGGCCTGATCACCTCCACAATTCTGACTCTGTACGTACTGCCGCTGCTGTATCCGTGGTTCACAAGAAAGACGCCGAACAGCTAGACTGGGTCATGCGCCGAAAGCTCGCTTTTTCTCTCCTTTTTGTGGTTGCGGTCAGTGCGGCTGAGACCGACTGGGCAGCTGCGGGAAAGGCCTGGTGGGCACATATTGAGTTCCTTGCCGATGACAAACTCGAGGGCCGCAATGTTGGCTCCAAAGGCTTCGACAAAGCGGCTGATTATGTGGTGAGCCAGTTCGAACAGGCGGGGCTGACCCCGGGCGTTGGAGCTTCTTACTCGCAGCCGGTTGAATTCGCGAAACTAACCCTGAACGAACCGGCTTCTTCGTTGTCGGTGGTGCTGGATGGCGTTACCACGCCCGTGAAGCCTGGCGACGATGCGCTCCTCGGTTCGCCCCGTCAAACGACAGATACGACCGCGCCTCTGGTGTTTGCGGGGTATGGTCTTGATATTCCGGATGTGAACTACAGTGATCTGAAGGATCCTGCGCTCAAGGGCGCAATTGCCGTCTATCTGATGGGTGGGCCGTCGCAGATTGATGGCAACCTGCGGTCTCATTCCTCCTCGGCGGACGAGCGTGGCAAGGCGATGAAGGCAGCCGGGGTTGTGGGCACCATCGCAATCCCGAATCCGAAGTCGATGGACATTCCGTGGGTGCGGCAGAGCGCCAACCGCCTGCAGGCTCGGATGGGGCTGGCAGACCCCGCACTGGCGGCCCAGGGCGGGAATTTCTCCGCCTCGTGGAACCCCGAGAAAACGGACCTGCTGTTCGCAGGTTCAGGACACACCTTCTCCGAAATCCTCGCCGCCGCGAATGCTAATCAGCCACTCCCACATTTCGCGATGAAGACGAGCATCCGCGCTCATGTAGTCACTACCAGCGAGAAGGTTGATTCGCGAAATCTGGTAGCGATCCGTGCCGGTTCTGACCCGAAACTAAAGAATGAGTGCGTGGTGATCTCTGCGCACCTCGATCACCTCGGAGTCGGTACGCCGGTGAATGGCGATTCGATCTTTAACGGCGCGATGGATGATGCCTCAGGGATTGCCTCCCTCATCGAAATCGCACGCACGCTGAAGGCGAGCAATGTAAAGACGAAACGCTCGCTCGTGTTCCTCGCGGTAACCGGTGAGGAGAAGGGCCTGCAGGGCTCCCGCTATTTCAGCGAACGCTCCACCGTAAAGGGAAAGATTGTGGCGGATATCAATATGGACATGTTCCTGCCGCTCTTCCCGCTGAAGTATCTGGAGATCCAGGGCCTGAACGAATCCACACTTGGCGATGATATTCGAGCCGTGGCCGGAGCTGTCAAAGTTGAGATTCAAGCCGACAAAGACCCTAACGCCAACCGCTTCATACGCAGTGACCAGTACAGCTTTATCAAGAAAGGCGTGCCTGCTCTGGCGTTTAAGTTCGGGTGGCTTCCGGGGAGTAACGAGGAAAAGCTCTACAAAGCCTGGTACACGAATCGCTACCATTCGGTGTCCGACGATCTGACGCAGCCAGTAGACAAAGAAGCAGCGGCACAGTTTAATAACATCCTCGTGAATCTGCTGCGCCGAGTTGCTGACGCTGACAAGGCACCCGCCTGGAAGAGCGACAGCTTCTTTCGGCGGTTCGCCGCAAAGTAAGCTGAAGGCAGAGAGCCCCATGCGCATCCTCGTCGTTGAAGACGAACCCGACGCCAACCGCTTTATCGCCCGAGGACTGCGGGAACAGGCTTTTGCGGTAGATACCGCCTTCGATGGGGCCACCGCGATTGAGAAGGCGCACGTCAACGCTTACGACACGATTGTGCTCGACCTGATGCTGCCCGACATGAACGGGCTCGACGTCTGCCGGGCGCTGCGAGCCGCGCAAATTGCCTCGCCGGTTCTGATGCTGACGGCGCGGGGTGCGGTTCCCGACCGCATCGCGGGCCTCAATGCCGGTGCGGATGACTACCTCACGAAGCCCTTCGATTTCCAGGAACTTCTCGCGCGCCTCCGTGCCCTGCTGCGCCGTCAGCCTCGCCTCGAAAATCCTGTGCTGTGCATTGCCGATCTCGAAATCGACACACTCCACCAGCGCGTCACCCGGAGCGGAAAGGTGATCTCGCTAACCACCCGAGAGTATGGCCTGCTCGCCTATCTTGCCGCCCGGCGGGGCGCAGTCACCGGCCGCGCCGACATCGCCGAGCATGTTTGGGACGAGACCTACGATCCTGTTTCGAATCTGATTGAGGTCTACATCCAGCGCCTGCGCCGCAAGATTGACGATGGCTTCGAAACCCGCCTGCTGCACACGAGGCGCGGCGAAGGCTATCAGCTCGCCGCCGAGGACCAGGCTTATGCGTAGTACGCTCCGCATCCGACTGACACTTTGGTACCTGGGCGTTCTGGCCACGGTCATCGTGGCCTTCAGCGCAGGCTTTTACGCGCTGCTCTCGAAGAACTTTCGCACGAACCTGGATAGCGGTCTCCGCTCGGCAGCTGAGGTCACCGCTCTCGCCCTGAACCATGAAACCGAAGAGCACCTGGGCAAGCTGGAGGGCGAAGAAAGTGTGCGACTGGTGCTGAATACTATGCACCAGACATCGTTCCCTCGCCCGGATATAGCGGTCTGGTACGGCGGGACACTGGTCGCGGAAAAGCCCGGTCTCGCCGGCTTGCCGGCAGCCGTAGTTGCCTCCCGCATCCGGGGTATTCAGTATCCCGGCGGGTACAACTACAGCACGCTCGAGGAACGAGGAACCCGGTACCGCCTGGTGGTTGCGAACATCTGGGTACCCTCCAGCAAGGCACAGTATCTGGTTGTCGCGAATGAGTCGATGACTCCTCTGGAAAGCGAGATGGGCGCTGTTGGCGAGATTCTGCTCGGCACCGTGCCGGTCTGCCTGATCCTGGCCGCTGTGGGCGGTTACTTCCTGGCGCGCAAGAGCCTGACACCGGTACTGGCGATGGCGCAGAAGGCCGACCACATCACTTCAAGGGATCTGGATGAACGTATCCCGGTCGAACAGCATCACGACGAGTTTGGTTTGCTGGCCGACAGCTTCAATCGTGTGCTGGACCGACTGCAGGACACCTTCCGCCAGCAGCGGCAGTTCATGGCGGATGCGTCCCATGAACTCCGCACGCCCATGTCGGTAGCGCTAACGGCAACGCAGGTCAGCCTCGAAGGTCGTCCTCATTCGCGCGAGGAGCTCATCGAAACGCTCGAGGTCGTTCAGTCGCAGATGTTGCGGTTGCGTCGCATTGTGGAAGACATGTTCATGCTGGCCCAGGCCGACAGCGGCGTTTTCGGGACCACAGTCACCACGTTCTACCTGGATGAGATTGTGCAGGAGAGCATTCGTGCCGGCCGGGTGCTCGGCGCGGCGAGGGGCGTTGAAGTTCGGGTTGGGGAATCCCTGCCGGAAGCCGAGTTTACCGGGGACGAAGGCCTGTTGCGGCAACTGCTCCTGATCCTGGTCGACAACGCCGTGAAGTACACGCCTTCCGGAGAACTCGTTGAGGTGTGGCTATCCTCAACAAGCACCGGCTACCGTCTGCGCGTCGCCGATTCGGGTACCGGAGTCGCCCCGGCAGATCAGCCCTACATATTCGACCGTTTCTATCGCGCCGACAAAGGGCGGTCACGCCGACAGTCCGCGGCAGGCGGTGGTGCGGGCCTCGGTCTCGCAATTGCTCGCTGGATCACACAACTCCACGGAGGGAGTGTGTGGCTGGAACACTCGGATTCCCGGGGCAGTGTGTTCTGCGTCGATCTACCGGTTGAGAAGTCGCCCGTGGTTGCGGAAGGCGCTAAGGTTGCCGAGTCGGGCGGGCTGGCCGGATCACGATCGTAAAGTCCGGGAGCGCTGTCGTCTTTGGCGTCGCACCCATCGACTGGCACGCCTCGTTTAGTTCCAGGACGTGGGCGCGTGTCAGCGCCAGC
The DNA here is from genome assembly GCA_947467185.1 of Bryobacterales bacterium. Classification (GTDB taxonomy): domain Bacteria; phylum Acidobacteriota; class Terriglobia; order Bryobacterales; family Bryobacteraceae; genus BOG-234. The sequence goes on along the minus strand of CANIHR010000146.1, from coordinate 3,941 downwards.
GCGTGCTCCTCGGACTGATAGACAGTACCGGTCGGGTAATCCACGTATGGTGTCGCTGCCTGCTCAATGTGCGCGCCCAGTACGTGGGCGATCGGGTGGGTCTTCACAAACGCCGCGAGCTTTGCAGCACTGGCGGCAAAATCCGGGTAGTCGGCAATCGGGACATATAGCCGCCCGGGGTAGAGTGAATCGCCGGTCAGCAGAATGCCCGTCTTCCGGTCGTAGAGCGCGATGCTGGCGTTGTTGTGGCCGGGAATCGGCAGGATATCGAGCACACGCCCGCCAAGGTCCAGCTCCTGCCCCAGTTCCGAAATTGCCGCGAGTGTGGCCGGAATGAACTTCACATTGGGTAAGGCCTGGAACTGTTTGTCACCCGAAGTGTGGTCGCCGTGACCGTGCGAGTGAATGACGATGAGCGGTATCGTGGAACGCTTCTTCAGCTTCGCCCATTTCTCAAGCAGCGCCAGAACCTGAGGCGCAGCATCGGCCTTCCCCGCCCCGGTATCTTCCAGCAGGGCAAAGTCATTACCAAAGATGAGATACAGGAACGGCTTCTCATAGTTCGTGCAGCCGGACTCCCGCAGAATATAGAAATCCTCGTTGTAAGCATGGACCTGCCAGTCAGGCACAGCGACACAGTTGGGACCGCTCGGGCCGAACTTAGACGGCAAAGAGCCGGGTTCCAGCGCAGCTGCAAGCGCGGACCCGGCCCATACCAAAGCAAGGATGAATCGCATTAGGCGATCAGGTCGTGCAGAACATTGCCCGAGACATCTGTCAGGCGGAAGTCGCGACCGCTGTAGCGGTAGCTGAGCTTCAGGTGATCAATGCCGAGCAGGTACAGAATGGTCGCGTGGATGTCGTGGACGTGAGTCGGCTTTTCGATGGCCTTGAAACCAAACTCGTCGGTCGCGCCATAGATGGTGCCGCCCTTCACCGCGCCACCCGCCAGCCACATGGTGAAGCCATGCGGATTGTGGTCGCGGCCACGCTTCACGCCCGCGCCCATACCGCCTACTTCGCGCACCGGAGTGCGGCCGAATTCCGAACCGCAGACAACGAGGGTATCTTTCCAGAGTCCGCGCTGCTTCAAATCGGTAATCACCGCAGAGAACGCCTGATCCGAATTTTTCGCGTTGACTTTATGCGCGAAGATGTCGGCGTGCGCATCCCATGGATCGCCCTTGGAGTAGTAAAGCTGCGTCATACGGACGCCCTTTTCCGCGAGGCGAACGGCCATGAGCGCGCCGCGTGCCACGTCGCCGGGACCGTACATATCCAGAGTTGCCTGCGATTCCTTGCGGATATCAAAGACATCGGGAGCTTCCGTCTGCATGCGGTAGCCCACTTCCATAGACTTGATCACCGCTTCCACGCCGGGGTCGGTGCCAAAGCTGTCGGCACGCATCTTTTCCAGCTTGCCCAGCAGATCAAGTTCGCGACGCTGTTCCGTTAGAGAGAACTTCGGATTATTGACGTAGTTGAGAATCTTTTTCGGATCGAAGTTCTTCTCCACCACAATCTTCTTCGGCTTCTCTTTGCCGTCCTTGTCCTTCTCGGCAGGCATGTCCGGCATCTCGGGCATGGCTTCCATATCCATGTCCATGCCATCGGCGCCGGCTGTCGCTACTTTGTTCGCGATGAAGGTGCCCTGGTTAATTGCGGGGAGGAAACCATTGCTCCAGAGCGGGGAGCCAACGGTAGTCGGAACATCGGGACAGAGCACAACATAGCCAGGCAGGTTCTGGTTTTCCGTACCCAGACCGTAAGTCAGCCACGCGCCCATCGAAGGACGTCCCGCCTGGTTCGCGCCGGTGTTCATCATCAGGCACGACGGCTCGTGATTCGGAATTTCCGTATAGACCGAACGCACCCAGCAGATATCGTCGGCGTGGGACGAAAGGTGCGGCCACAGTTCGCTGATATCCATCCCGGACTGGCCATATTTCTTGAAGGCGAAGGGCGACTTCATCAAAGCGCCGGTGCGTCGTTCCGTAGCAATCGACCCACCAGGCATCGGCTGCCCGTCGTACTTCTCCAGCATTGGCTTGGGATCGAAGGCGTCAATCGTCGAGAGACCACCATTCATGAACAGGAAGATCACGCGCTTCACGCGCTGCGGGTGGTCAAGTTTTGCCACCCCTGACGTCAGTTCACTGCCAACCCCGGCGCGGGCCATCGACTCGCCCAACATCCCGGCAAACGCCGCCATACCAAAGCCATTGCCGATCTTGCGGAGGGCTTCTCTTCTGGTGTGTGGATTTCTGGATCTGTGCATGTTGATCTCCCTTAATTGATGAATATGAACTCGGTTGAGCTGAGAAGGACCTTTGCATAACGGCCCCAGGCGGACGCTTCGTACTTCACTTCAACCGGACGCCCGGGGCCGCGGCCACGACCGCCACCACCGAAACCACCACCCATGCCGCCCATCATGCCCATGCCCATACCGCCACCACCACCGCCGGCAGCAGCAGCACCCGCGTCGGCAACTTCAGTCTTCGGGGCTTCGGGCTTGGCATCGTCCGCCTTCGGAGCATCTCCCTTGGCCACGTCGATTTTGGCTGCATCAGACTTAGAAGCGTCAGGCTTCGTCGCATCCGTCACGACCGCACCCGGGCCGCGACCACGACCACCACGGCTAGGACCAGCTTCGTCCTTCGGTTTGTTCTTGTTTTCCTCGTACTCCTTCATCGGCTCTGTCTTCAGATAGTCGATGGCGAGAGTCACCTCCTGTTCACTCGGGTCGCGACCGTAAACCAGGTTGTACATCTTACGAACACGTGCCCGGTTATTCGCTTCGGGGGCAACGCGCTTGGCCAGTTCTTCCGCTTCCAGCTGAACAAAGTCACTGTTCATCAGGAAGAGGCGCTGCAAGGGCACCGTCGTCGTAAAGCGCTTTTCTGCGCTGATGTTAGGAGACGGGAAATCGAAGAGTTGCAGGAAGGCATCCAGTTTGTAACGGCTGACCTTGCCATAGATCGTGCGGCGCTTGTAATCGGGGGTCAGGTCCTGCGAAGGTCCGCCCAGACCGTTGTCCAGGTTACCGGAAACCTGCAGGATCGTGTCACGAACCTGTTCGGCTTCCATGCGCTTGCGGTTGGCGCGCCAGTAGAGGCGGTTGCCGGAATCCTTGTCGGAAGCAACCTTGTCATCGGTGGTGGAGAGCTGATAAACCGAGCTCAGCATAATTTCGCGATGCAGCTTCTTCACAGACATGCCGTTCTTGCGGAAGCTGGCGGCAAGGTATTCCAGGAGTTCCGGATTGGTGGGGCGTTCGCCACCGAAACCGAAGTTACTCGGTGTGTCCACAATGCCTGTTCCGAAGTGGCCCTTCCAGATACGGTTGACCATCACGCGCATCGCGATCGGCTGCGCCAGAATCAGGTCTGCCATCTGCAGGCGGCCGCTACCCTGATTCAACGGAATCGGTTCGCCTTCACAAAACACACTCAGGAAGTGGCGCGGAACTTCGTCACCCAGCGATTCGGGGTTGCCACGAAGCGCCAGTTGGATATTGACCGGCTTCTCGGAATCCTTCACGCCATGGATGAAGGGATAGGAGGGATCCAGCTTCTTGCGGGCCGCTTCGAGGTCAGTCTGCAGAACCTTGATGCGGGCCTGCGACTCGGGACCAACACGGGATTCCAGTCCCCAGCCGCGGAACAGGAGGACGCCGGGATTGCCCTGGCGTGCACCGGCCGCCATCATGGCGTTCGGATCTTCCGCGTCTTTCAGTTCGCGCTGGAAGATTTCGATCCAGAAGCTGTTGCGATCGTCCGTCATGCTCTTGAACTGCAGCAGAGCGCCCGGATTGAAGTCTTTATTGGAGGTAAAGTTACTGGGCTTGTCGGTACGCTTCTTCGGCTTGGTGCCGTCAACGTCTTTGTCAGCGATGATTTTGTTCTCGACGTCCAGTTCACTCTTCTCGAGCATCACCG
>CANIHR010000145.1 GCA_947467185.1 Bryobacterales bacterium | reverse complement strand
GGCGGCTCTCAGCGGGAGGGTGGGGGGGGGGGTCTGCGCGTTGAGGGCGAGGGCGAGGAGGGGGAGCAGGGTGAGTGGCTTCAAATCGAGTTCATTATCGCTGATTGGCGAGAAGCTTGATGAGAGCGGGGTCGACTTCGGCATGGGCGGCCTGGGCGAGTGCGACTTCGCGGCGGGCATCGGCGAAGCGTCCGGCGGCGTACCAGGTTTCGGCGAGGGCGACGTGGGCGGGGCCGAAGCCGGGGTTGATTTGGGCGGCGGCGAGGAAGTGGGTTAAGCCTTCGCGGGGCTGGCCCATGATGGTGAGGACGAGGCCGAGATCGTAGTGGGCTTCGACGTTGTTGGGGTCGAGGCGGAGAGTGGTTTCGAATTCGGTGCGGGCGTCTTTGGGGTTGCCAGACCACGAATGCAGGACCGCGAGGCCGAGATGGGCGGCGGGGAGGTTGGGGTCCAGGCGGGCGGCTTTGTTAAAGGCCGCGAGGGCCTCGGGGATTTGGCGGCGGTCCTGGAAGATGCGGCCGAGTTGGGCATGAGCCACAGCGTTTTCAGGGCGGTAACGGAGACCTTCGTTGATGGCGGCGAGGGCCTGGTCGGGCTGGTTCGCGGCGAGGAGACGGTCGGCTTTGGCGAAGGAAGCGAGGGCGAGATTGGTTTCGCCGTTGCGGTCGCCGGGCTTCAGGCGGAGCGTTTCGCGGTAGTGGAAGAGCGCTTCGTCATAGCGACCGCGACGGTCCAGTTCGACGCCCAGATTGTCGTGGGCGACGAAGTTGGAGGGGTCGGCGGCGAGGGCCTGGGTGAAGAGGGTGAGGCCGTCGTGCCAGACGGGGAGTTGGTTGCGGGTGGCGATGGCCCAGAAGCCCAGGAGGACTAGGGCAGCAGCGGCGCAGGCGCGTTTGACTGAAAGCGGGAGGGCGTCGAGTTCGAAGGCGAGGGCGAGGAAGAGACCGACGGCGGGGACGTACATGTAACGGTCGGCCATGGATTGCATGCCGACCTGGATGATGCCGATGACCGGGAGAAGCGTGATGAGGAACCAGGCCCAGCCGAGGGTGAACCAGGGGTTCTGTTTGCGGCGGAGGAAGGCCAGGGCGGAGAGGGCGAGGAGGCCGGTGGTGGCGGCGGCGATCTGCCAGGAGGGGATCGCGTCGGGGAAGGGGTAGAAGGCGGAGAGGTTGGTGGGCCAGGCGGCTTTTGCGAGGTAGCGGAAGCAGGCGATGGCGGCGTTGGAGAGGCGGAGGCCGAGAGGGAGTTGCTGGAGGGAAGACGTGGCTCCGGTGCTGCGCTGGACGAGGATGACGGTGACTGCTGCGGCGGCGGAGAGGGCGAAGAGGGGGAGTTTTTCGAGGAGGCGGAAGCCGCGTTTCAGGGGCCAGAAGTCGAGGAGGAGGAGCAGGACGGGAAGGGTGACCAGCATCTGCTTCGAGAGGAGTCCGGCGGTGAAGAGGACGGCGGCGAGGAGGTAGCGCCAGAGGTTGGGACGCTTCGTCCAGGCGGTCCAGGCGAGGAGGGTCAGGAACCAGAAGAACGTGCTGAGGACGTCTTTACGTTCAGCGACCCAGGCGACGGACTCGACGTGGAGGGGGTGGAGACCGAAGGCGAGGGCGACGAAGGCGCTGGGTATTTGGCGTCCGGTGAGACCGGTGAGCCAGAGGAAGAGGAGGAGAGTGTTGGCTACGTGGAAGAGGAGACTGGTGAGGTGGTGTCCCCGGGGCGCGAGGCCGTAAAGGGAGACGTCGACCTGGTGGGAGAGCCAGGTTAAGGGGTGCCAGTTGTTGGCGTGGACAGCGGTGAAGGCCCAGCGTGCGTTAGCGGGGGTGAGGCCGGTGTTGACGTGGGGATTATTGAGGACGTAGTCGGGGTCGTCATAACCGACGAAGTTGTTGTGGAGGGCCGGCAAGAAGACCGCGAAGACGATCGCCGCGAGGAGGAGGCAGAGGAGGGCGGATCTGGTGCGGGCGGAAGCCAACGCTGATGCTAGCAGTCAGGGCTGCGGACGGGCAAGGGGGAGTAGAAATATGCTATTCTGGCGGCAATATCTAACGGGATGTATCGCTTAAGTACGAAGAATCTATACGTATTGTGACGGTGACACACCTCGCAGGGTTTCGCAAAAAAAGAGGTGGGTTCCCATGGTTAGAAAATTACAAGTGTTGAGCTTGCTGCTGCTGTCAGCGGTGGGTTCCGTCTGGGCACAGTCGGGGCTGGGCTCCATAACGGGTACGGTGCAGGATCCGTCGGGCGGCACGGTTGCCGGCGCGACGATTCGGTTGACCCAAACAACTACGCAGTCCACTCGCACCACTTCCACGAACGAAGCCGGGCTGTTTACGCTGCCTGCCGTGGTGGTGGGTAACTATACGGTGACGGTTTCCCAGAAGGGTTTCAAAGAGCGGAAGATTGAGAATCTGAACATCAACGCGTTCCAGCAGGTTTCGCTGGGACAGATTGTGCTGGAAGTGGGCGCGGCTGCGGAATCAGTGACGGTGAGCGCATCGGCTGAGCAGGCGCTGGTGAAGGACTCGGCGGTGCGGTTTGCGACGGTGCAGGCGAAACAGGTGGCAGAGATGCCGCTGGCGGGACGCAACTGGATCAACCTGCTGAAGGTGATTCCGGGCGCAGTGCCGACGAACTCGAACGCGCTGAATGGCCGCGAGTACACGGCGACGGGATACGCGGATTTCAAGATCAACGGCAAGAGCGGCAACCAGACGCAGGTGAATCTGGATGGCGGCAGCATTGTGGATCAGGGCAGCGACGCGAAGACGTCGGTGGCGCCGAGCCTGGAGTCGATTCAGGAAGTTTCGGTGCTAACGAATAACTTCCAGGCGGAGTACGGCACGCGTGGCGGGACGGTCATCAATGTGGTGACTAAGTCGGGGACGAATCAGTTTCACTCGACTTCGTTTGATTACCTTCGGAATGACGCGCTGAATGCCAATGCGTGGGCGAACAACTATCTGGGGCAGCGGCGGCCGCGGTATCGGTTTAATTACTTCGGGGCGAACCTGGGTGGACCGATCAAGAAGAACAAGATTTTCTTCTTCTATAACTACGAGAAGTTTATGCAGGACATTCCGGCGACGATCGCGCTGAGCCGCACGCCGACGGATCTGGAGCGGATTGGCGATTTCTCGCAGACGGTCACGAATGCCGCGGGGCAGCGTCCGGTGATTTACATGCCGGGGACGAACCTCTCCGGAAATCCGGTGCTGGTGCCTGGGAACGTGATTCCTCCGTCGCTCATTAACCCGCTGGGCAAGGCACTGCTGGCGATGTTCCCGAAGCAGAACATCAATAACAATCCGCTGCAGAACTACTCGCTGCAGGTGAATAATAAGCAGCCGCGTTCCGCGAATGTGGGCAAGGTCGACTGGAACTTTAATGATTCGACGCGCGCTTATGTGCGCTATACGTTCGACAACGGTACGCAGGAAGACCGGAGCCAGGGCGCGAACTGGGGCAACCTGGAGGGCTTCACGAAGCGGCCTCGTCCGGACCGTGCGCTGGCGGCGAATTTCACGCATACCTTCTCTCCGACGATGGTGCTGGAAGGTCTGTATTCCTGGAATTATGACCAGGTTCAGTGGCTGCCTTCGGACCCGACGGGCAACACGAAGACCCGCTATGGCCTGAGTGCGCTGCCTACGGTTTTCAAGCCGACGAATGACATTCTGCCTTCGGTGGCAAATACGGGATATGCCGATTTCGCGTTCTCGCGGATGCCGGCAATTGCCACGAACAATGAACACCAGTTCTCGTCGAGCCTGACGTGGACCAAAGGCGAACACATCATCAAGATGGGTGGCCAGCATATCCGGAATTACAAGGATGAAATCGATTCCGTGACGGATGGCGGCGACCGCGGCACTTATGATTTCGGCGTGAGCGCTTCGGCGTTCGATACGAACTACGGGCCGTCGAATGTGCTGACGGGGGCGCTTTCGCGCTTCCAGCAGGTGCAGAATATTAAGCGGAAGAATGCGATTTACACCGACGTGCATATGTTTGTGCAGGACACGTGGAAGGTGAAGAGCAACCTGACGCTGGATTACGGTATCCGCCTGTATCACATTCCGACGCAACATGAACTGCGTCCGAACGAAACGCTGGATGCGGCGTTCTTCCCGAGTAAGTGGGATCCGGCGAAGGCGCCTCGTTACTACACTTATGATCCGGCGAATCCTTCGTCGGTGATTGATCCGGCGAATCCGAGTGTTCGCTATACGGGTCAGGCGGCGACGATTCTGCAGTGGACGATTGTGCCGGGTTCGGGCGATCCTCTGAACGGCGTTCGGGCACTGGGTGCCAATGGCGTGACCAACAGTGGCGTGCGGAACCCGAATTTCATTCTGTTTGCGCCGCGCGGTGGTTTTGCATGGTCGCCCGGGGCGGCCGGCAAGACGGTGATCCGTGGTGGCTTTGGCTGGGCGTACAACCGCATCAACATCAGCCAGGCGATCAACGATTTCGAAAACACGCTGACGCCGAGTGTGGATTACCGGCAGACGAGTCTGAATACTCTGTCGGCGACGGCAGGGCTCGCGCCCATTACCGCGCGGAGTTTTGGCGCGCAGGATGAAGCGAGCAACAAGGTGCCGACGGTTTACGACTACAGCATGTCGATGCAGCGGGAAGTGCCGATGGGCATTCTGCTGGATGTGGCTTACATCGGCAACATGCAGCGGCACCAGTCGATGGTGTTTAACATCAACGCGATTCCGCTGGGTACGGCGTTCGATCCGAAGTACATTCGGCCGGGCGTCACAGGTGCGAATTTCTTCGGCACGGTGAACGCGTCGAACACGGGCGCGCTGCCGGGCAGCAACACCGTGGATAACCTGCTGATGCGGCCGTACAAAGGCTTCAACACGATCAACATGAATGCGAACGTGGGGAACCTGATGTATAACTCGCTGCAGGTGTCGGCGAATAAGCGTCTGAGCCACGGACTGATGGTGCAGGCTTCTTATGTGCTGAGCCGACTGGACAGCGGCACGGAAAATCCCGGATTGTATTCGAATAACTGGAAAGCGTACAGTGGCGGTCTGGCGGGTGGTGATGGTGGCGATCGGCGGAATGTGCTAAGCGTGAACTACACGTATGAAATCCCGTCGGCGGCGAAGCTGCTGCATTTCGACAACCCTGTTGGCCGCCGGATTTTCGGCGACTGGCGCATGGGGCACCTGTTCACATTTGTGAGTGGCCAGCGGACGTGGGTGACGCTTGGCAGCATTCAACAGACTGGCTCCACGGCGAACGTGGCGGAACTGCAGAAGCTGTTCCTGGGTACGCCGGATCTGGATCCGCGCCTGGTGCTGAAGGGTGATGTGATGTCGGTCAATCAGGACATCTCGCATTACTTCGATCCGAGCAAGCTGTCGCTGCCGGGGAATTATCCTTCGGCGGATGGCACGGGGCCGAGGAATTACATTGAGCGCCCAGCGAGCTATGCGAACGACATCACCCTGACGAAGTCGATTCGGATTCATGAGAACCATGCGATTGAATTGCGGGCGGCGTTTTACAACGCGTTTAACAACGTGCGGCGGAACAGCCTGAATACTTCGATTCAGTACAAGGCGAATGGCAAGACGTTCGCGGATGGATTTACGCTGTTCAATACGCCGGAACTGCAGGCGGCGCGGAACCCGACTTTGACGGGAACGGCGCTGTACAACCAGTACCGGACGGGTGTGGGCGCGATGAATCTGACGGATGTGAATGCGATGCGCGTGATTGAGATCGGGTTGAAGTACAGGTTCTAAACACGGGCAGTTTGTAAGTGAGTTGAGGGCCTTTCCGCTTTGGCGGGGAGGCCCTTTTTCTTTTGTGGGAGGATGTGCGATGAAATTGTGCCGGTGATTTGGTGACGTTGGGGTGTGCCTATGGTTTGGTTAGAATCCGACTACCGCCGGGCAACGCCTATAACGGGGGGACTACTCTCAGGCATGAGAACATCAGGAAGGGGTTTACTTGTCTATGCGGAATGGTGTGTATCAACGCGGACCTAAAGTCCTCTTTGTTCTGCTGCTGTCCCTTAACTGTAACGGCCAGACGTACACAATCACTACGGTGGCTGGAAATGTGCCAGGTCTGACCAGCACTCCCGCACTGTTGGGCGATGGCGGCAAAGCGACGGCGGCAAGCCTCAGTGCCCCGGATGGGCTGGCAGTGGATTCGGTGGGCAACCTGTACATAGCCGACAAGGGAAACTATCGGGTTCGGAGAGTGTCCCCGCAGGGGATCATTACCACTCTGGCAGGTACCGGAAATCCGGCTCCGCCGTGTAGTGAGGGCGGGCGATGTGACGGCGATGGAGGACCTGCAACCAGTGCCTCGCTCAACCAGCCGCGGGGCGTTGCGACGGATCGCGCGGGCAACGTTTATATAGCGGATTTTGGAAATTCTGTCATTCGGAAAGTTGCGCCGGACGGCGTTATTTCCACCTTTGCAGGCAGCGGCAGGCGGGGATACTCGGGTGACGGCGGCCCGGCGGTGAACGCGGAACTCACGCCGTACTACCTTGCAATGGATTCCGACGATAACCTCTATGTATCCGAGGAGAGCGTAATTCGGAAGATCTCGCCAGCGGGGGGGATTTCTACCTTCGCGGGCAATGGCGTAAAGGGATATGCCGGCGACGGCGGCCCGGCCATAAAGGCCTCCCTGAGCTTTCCAGGCGGGATAGCTATAGATGGGAAGGGGAGTGTTTTCATCGCTGACTCGGGCAACTGTGTTGTCCGCAAGGTGGGGCCTGATGGAGTGATTACCACGGTGGCTGGTGACACCGGTTACGGATTTGCCGGCGATGGCGGGCCGGCAATCAGAGCCTCCTTTCAGAACCCGAGTTCGGTTGCCGTTGACAGTTTGGGCAATCTATTCCTATCGGACGTCAACAACAACAGAGTTCGGGAGGTTCTGGCCAGCGGGATCATTCTGACAGCGGCTGGCACCGGTAACTATGTCTTTGAAGGCGATGGCGGACTGGCCAGCAAGGCAGGATTGCAAAGCCCTTCGTACGTTCTGGCGGTTGGGACGAATGTCTACGTGTCGGACTTCGGACACAACCTGATCCGCCTGCTGAAACCGGGTGCACCGGTAAGTGGCCCGATCCCGGCAATATCGCAGGGTGGCATCGTGCCGATCTTCAGTTCCGCCCAGACAATACAGCGGTCATCGTGGATTTCGATTTATGGCAACAACCTGATCTCGGGCACCGAACCTGTAGCCTGGAACGGCGACTATCCACTGGCGCTGGGAGGAACGACAGTTACGATCAACAAGGTACCGGTAGCGCTTTCCTACGTTTCGCCGACACTGATCAATGCTTATGTGCCGTCCAGCGCGGGGAACGTTAACGGGGCGGTAACCGTGACGGTAACGGACGCGAACGGGACAGGAACGGGGACAACTGTGTTCGCGCAGGCGAGTCCGGCGCTATGCGTGCTGGGGGACGGCAAGCATGTCGCGGGGATCATTCTCCGCTCCAACGGTCTGGGCGCGTATGGCGGTGGGACCTACGACATTATCGGGCCAGCCGGAAGTTCTTTGGGATATCCGACTGTGCCGGTGAAGGCAGGCGACAGCATTGTGCTTTTCGGAACTGGCTTCGGAGGCACAGATCGCCCCGAGAGTATCCCACTTTCCGGAATATCGCGGGCAATTTCCAGGGTGGGTATCGTGATCGGGAGCACGTCACTGGAGCCGACATTTGCAGGATTGAGTTCACCCGGGATCTTCCAATTCAACCTGACTTTGCCACAGGGCCTGCAAAGCGGCGACCAGCCCCTGGCGGCCACGGTGATCGGCTTGTCGAGCCAGAAAAATGTTTTCATCACGGTTCAGTAGCGCGCGAACAGAAAGCCCCTGAGATGCAGTCGCAAGCGCATCTCAGGATGGAGCGAGTGAGCCGGGTGCAGTCACAACGGTAGCCGGGAACGGCCCATGAGTAATTCGTCGATTCCTCTGTCGGCTTTGCGCCGTCGGTTATGGCCCAGACTACGATGCGCGTGATTGAGATCGGGTTGAAGTACAGGTTCTGAACACGGGCAGTTTGTAAGTGGGTTGAGAGCCTTTCCGCTTTGGCGGGGAGGCCCTTTTCCACTGGAAACTCGTGCGGAGTGGGCGGGCTTATGGTTTACCTGATTCAGCCTGGTGCCGCGAAGGCTCGATACCGGTCAGCGCGTCAGCCAGCGCCCGCACCAGAGCAGCACCGAATTCCCTGCGATCCGCGGCCGTCGGGCAGCGGCCTAGTTTCGAGTTGTACTCAATCATCTGCTCCATCAGCAGAGAAGGCACTCTGCGTTCGTGATGGAGTCCCTGCACGACGTTCATCCGGCCAGGCTTTTCGGGAGTCGTCGATGCGGCCGCGGAGCGCAGCGGCGACGTGGGATTGAAAGTAGTGGTTTCTTTGAGCAGCCGAAAGACACTTTGTGCGAGGGGATCTTCCGCGCCAGCGGTTGCTTCCAGATACTCACTTTTCTCGGTATTGTGCTGGGCAAAGAACAGATCCACGCGATGTCCTGCGTCCAGCCATTCCGTAATCGCCCTGTGCTGGGAGAAGATCTCGGGCATCCTGCGTTCATCGAGGGTGTCCCAGTTTCGGTTCAGATCGAAACCGTTCCCGTTGAAGCGAACGGTACCGCGAGCCGTGCCGTCCGGGTCGGCCAGCGGGAAAACCTTCACGATGATACTGTCCCGAATGCGCTTTGCGCGCTCGTCATCGCCCAGCAGGAAGCGGATCACTCCGTCACCCGCCCAGGACGTGCTAGCCTCCCACGCGTGCTGGCGGAACATGAGCCACAACACTTTCTTGCTGGCTTCGGGAATGGCGGGGTTGGTGATCGTGAGCAGCGGCATGTCGCGACCATCGACCGTTTTGCCGACCGACTGCTGTTCCAGCCAGGGGCTGTTGCGAAATCCCTTCAGGAGGTTGGCGAGATCCCTGTTGGTGTAGGGAGGGACGTGCGCGATCCACATGCGCGGTTTTTGGGGCAGGAAGCGAAGGGTGAGATGGGGTTCGCGTTGTTCCCAGGAGACCTCGTCATCACGAAAATGCTGCCATGTAACGCCGTCATAGCTGTAGACGGGACGTGTGCCTGCCGTGACTGAATACGCCGGACTCTGGTAGTTGTATTCACCCGCCAGGTTGACGAGGTCGAGAGTAATCGGTTGTTTCGGGAGGTGGTCCAGCCTGAAGTAATACCAGTCAGCCTGCCGATTGCGCCCATCCTGATCTGCCTGACCGGCGACGCCGCATCGCAGGTGGGTTGGGGAGACATGTTCCACTTTTCCGACGTTGCCGCCCTCAAAGTCGGTGGTTACTGCGATTCGCGCGAGAAGCAGGAGTGCCAGCATACCTTTAGGCAGTGTAGCGACTCGTGGACAAGAATAAAGGGCGGACAACTCAATGTGAGTCAGTCCGCCCTGAGAATGCCCGTTGCAACAGGCTTAGGGTTCGTGCTGTAGCCCGAATCGGTTTGTTACAGCGGCAGGCGGGAGCTGCCCATGAGGAATTCGTCGATTCCGCGGGCGGCTTTGCGGCCTTCAGCTATGGCCCAGACAACCAGGGACTGGCCTCGGCGGATGTCGCCGGCGGCGAAGATTCCGGGGATGCTGGTCATGTAGTTGGAATCGGCCTGGACGTTGCCACGCGTGTCGAGTGCGACTCCGAGTTCATCCACCAGACCCTGACGGACGGGGCCGGTGAAGCCCATCGCCAGGAGGACGAGGTCGACGTCGAGTTCGAATTCGGTCCCGTTTTGGGGTTCGAACGTGGGCGGGGGGCCGACACGGACAGCGTGGAGTTTCTTCACGTTGCCGTTTTCGTCGCCCGAGAAGCGGACGGTGGAGACGCCCCAGTCGCGGTCGCCACCTTCTTCATGGGCGCTTTCGATGCGCATCATGACGGGCCACATGGGCCAGGGGGTTGCGGGAGACCGGGTCTCGGGCGGCTGCGGCATCAGTTCGAACTGCGTGATGTGGGCCGCGCCCTGACGGTGCGAGGTACCGAGACAGTCGGCACCGGTGTCGCCGCCGCCGATGATGACGACGCGCTTGCCGGTGGCGAGAATCTGGCCTTCGACGGTGTCTCCTTCACAGACTTTGTTGGCCTGGGGGAGGAAGTCCATCGCGTAGTGAACGCCCTTAAGGTTACGGCCTTCGACGCCGAGGTTGCGGGGGTGTTCGGCGCCGCCGGTGAGGAGGATTGAGTCGAATTCGCGGCGGAGGTCAGAGATGGCGACGTTGACGCCGACGTGCGCGTTGACCTGGAAGGTGACACCTTCAGCTTCCATCTGCTTCACGCGACGGTCGATGAGGTGCTTCTCCATCTTGAAGTTCGGGATGCCGTAGCGGAGGAGGCCACCGGCACGGTCGGCCTTCTCATAAACGGTGACGTCATGACCGGCGCGGGCCAACTGCTGCGCGGCGGCGAGGCCGGCGGGGCCGGAACCGATGACGGCGATCTTTTTGCCGGTTTTATGCGCGGCGATTTCGGGGGCGATCCAACCTTCTTCCCAGGCCTTATCGACGATCGTCTTCTCAATGTTCTTGATGGTGACGGCGGGTTCGTTGATACCGAGGACGCAGGAGGCCTCGCAGGGCGCGGGGCAGATGCGGCCGGTGAATTCCGGGAAGTTGTTGGTGGAGTGGAGGACCTTGATGGCCTCCTGCCAGCGGCCACGGTAAACGAAGTCATTCCAGTCGGGAATGATGTTGTTGACGGGGCAACCGGAGTGGCAGAAGGGGACGCCGCAATCCATGCAGCGTGCGCCCTGGGTCTTGATGCTCTGCTCGGGGAAGGGCTGGTAGATTTCGAACCAGTCCTTGATGCGCTCAGCGGGCGGACGGCGGCCCGGGGTTTCGCGCGTGTATTCGATAAAGCCTGTGGGTTTTCCCATTATCCATTCACCTGGACAGAAGATTGGCCCGACGAGGGGGCAGAGGGGATGACATTCGCAGCAGCCGCTTTGGCTTTCTGGCGTTCCAGTGCTTTGCGGTATTCGTGCGGGAAGACCTTCACGAATTTGGGCAGCATGGTGGGCCAGTTTTCCAGAATGTGGCGGGCACGGGGGCTCTGCGTGGCGTCGAAGTGCCGGTAGATCATGGTCTTCAGAAGCGTGATGTCTTCGGTTTCGATGACGGGTTCGAGAGCCACGGAGGCCTTGTTGCAGCGGAAGTCGGCGAACTGGCCACGTTCGTCGAGAACGTAGGCGATACCGCCTGACATACCGGCGGCGAAGTTGCGTCCGGTCTTGCCGAGAACAACGACGAGGCCGTTGGTCATGTATTCGCAGCCGTGGTCGCCGAGGCCCTCGACGACGGCGGTGGCACCGGAGTTGCGGACCGCGAAGCGCTCGCCAGCCATGCCATTGAAGAAGGCTTCACCGGACGTGGCGCCGTAGAGGACAACGTTGCCGACGAGGATGTTTTCTTCCGGGACGAACGTGGCGGTCTTGGGCGGGTAGACGAGGATGCGGCCACCGGAGAGACCCTTGCCGACGTAGTCGTTCGCGTCGCCTTCGAGTTCGAGCGTGACACCCTTCGCGAGGAACGCACCGAAGCTCTGACCGGCGGAACCGGTGAAGCGGAACTTGATGGTTTCATCGGGAAGGCCGGCAGCGCCATGTTTGGTGGCGATGCGGCCCGAGAGCATCGCGCCGACTGTACGGTGCACGTTCTTAATCGGCAGCTTGAATTCAGCTGGGGCGCCGGTGTCGATGGCTTCCTGCGCGTGGTCGATCATCTTGTAATCAAGCGCTTCGTCGAGGCCGTGGTCCTGCGTGGTGGTGCAGCGGCGGGAGACGCGGGAGGGAGCGGGTGGATTGTAGAGGAGCTGCGAGAAATCGAGGCCCTTCGCCTTCCAGTGATCAACGGCTTCGCGGGTGTCGAGCATGTCGACACGGCCGACCATTTCGTCAACCTTACGGAAGCCGAGCTGAGCCATGATGGCGCGAAGCTGTTCGGCGATGAAGAAGAAGAAGTTGATGACGTCTTCGGGCTGGCCGTTGAACTTGGCGCGGAGGACGGGGTCCTGCGTGGCGATACCGACGGGGCAAGTGTTGAGGTGGCACTTGCGCATCATGATGCAGCCGACGGCGACGAGGGGCATGGTGGAGAAGCCGAACTCTTCGGCGCCGAGCAGGGCGGCGATGGCAACGTCACGGCCGGAGGCGAGTTTGCCGTCAGTCTGGACGCGGATGCGGCTGCGGAGATCGTTCATGACGAGGACCTGCTGGGTTTCGGCGAGGCCGAGTTCCCAGGGCGCGCCGGCATGGCGGATGGAGGTGAGGGGCGAAGCGCCGGTGCCGCCATCGTGACCGGAGATGAGAACCACGTCGGCGTGAGCCTTGGCGACACCCGCGGCAACGGTGCCGACGCCGGTTTCGGCGACGAGCTTGACGGAGATGCGGGCGGCAGGGTTGACGTTCTTCAGATCGTAGATCAGCTGCGCGAGATCTTCGATGGAGTAGATGTCGTGGTGCGGCGGGGGCGAGATGAGGCCGACGCCGGCGACGGAGTGACGGACGCGGGCGATAACGTCATCGACCTTATGGCCGGGGAGCTGACCACCTTCGCCAGGCTTGGCACCCTGCGCCATTTTGATCTGGAGTTCGTCGGCATTGACGAGGTAGTGGGTGGTGACACCGAAGCGGCCGGAGGCGACCTGCTTGATGGCCGAGCGGCGGAGGTCGCCGTTGGCATCGCGGGTGAAACGTTCGGCGTCTTCCCCGCCCTCGCCGGTGTTGCTGCGCCCGCCGATGCGGTTCATGGCGATGGCGAGAGTTTCGTGGGCTTCCTTCGAGATGGAGCCGAAGGACATCGCGCCGGTGGCGAAACGCTTCACGATTTCGGTGGCGGGTTCGACGTCTTCCAGCGGGATCGGATTGCCGGTCTTGAACTTGAAGAGGCCGCGGAGGGTGCAGAGCGCGCGGCTTTGCTCATCGACCGTGTCCGTGTATTCCTGGAAGGTCTTGAAGTTATTGGTGCGGACAGCCTGCTGCATCTTGCTGATCATGGGGGGATTCAGCAGGTGGAGTTCGCCGCGGACGCGGTAGGCATAGTTGCCGCCGACGGGGAGTTCGGTATCGCCTTCGGTGGGCGACTGGTAAGCGGAGGCGTGCTTCATGCGCGCTTCTTTGGCGAGGACATCCAGGCCGACACCTTCGATGCGGCTGGCAGTGCCGGTGAAGTACTTCTTCACCAGCTCGCTGTTGAGGCCAATGGCTTCGAAGACCTGTGCGCCGCGGTAGCTCTGCAGCGTGGAGATGCCCATCTTCGAGAAGACCTTAAGGAGACCCTTGTTGATGGCCTTGATGTAGTGATACTGGGCCTTTTCGGCGGTGACGCCTTCGGGCAGGAGACCACGCAGGGCGAGGTCTTCCATGGTTTCGAGAGCGAGATAGGGGTTGATGGCGCTGGCACCGTAACCGATGAGCAGCGCGTAGTGCATGACTTCGCGGGGCTCGCCTGATTCGATGAGCAGCGCGACCTGAGTACGCGAACCTTCGCGGATCAGGTGGTTGTGCACGGCGGTGAGCGCGAGCAGGCTGGGGATGGGCGCGAACTTTTCGTCGACGCCGCGATCCGAGAGAATCAGGATGGAGTAGCCGGCCTGGACTGCGAGTGACGCGCGGCGGCAGACGCCTTCGAGAGCGCGTTCCATGCCACGTTCGTCGTCATCCACGGGGAACATGATGGGCAGCGTGGTGGCGAGGAAGTCGCCCTGAGAGACGCGGCGCAGCTTTTCGATTTCGCGGTTGGTGACGATGGGGTGCGGCAGCTTGAGCGTGTGGCAGTGCTGCGGGGTTTCGGCCAGGATGTTGCGCTCAGTGCCGATGTAGCTGACGAGCGACATGACCATCTCTTCGCGGATGGGATCGATGGGCGGATTGGTGACCTGTGCGAAGAGCTGCTTGAAGTAGTTGAAGAGGGGCTGGGGCTTGTCGGAGAGGCAGGCCAGCGGGGTGTCGATACCCATGGAGCCGAGGGGCTCTTCGCCGTTGGCGCCCATGGGGGTCATGAGCGTACGGACGTCCTCATCGGTGTAACCGAAGGCGCGCTGG
>CANIHR010000144.1 GCA_947467185.1 Bryobacterales bacterium | reverse complement strand
GCTGGAAAACGGCATGGCGCTTTATGCCGAGGCGTTGTGGACGGAAAAAGAGAAGGGTGCCTCAGCGCTGGAACAGCGCATGAAGGACGCCGGGATCACCGCGCTCACCATCGAGAACGTCCCGCTGATTCAGGCTTCGCGGCTGGAAGATTATTCGCCGGAATACTGGGCTCTGACGGGCGGCAAGGGTGCCGCGGTCGTCCAGATGCTGCGCGCCACCATGGGCGACGACAAGTTCTTCAAGGCCATCAAGATGTTCCTGGAACAGAAGGCCTGGCAATCGGCGACCACCGAAGATTTCCGCAAGGCCTGCGAAGCGGCGATGGGCGAGGAGCTCCGCTACTTCTTCATTCAGTGGATTGAATCGAGTGGTGCCCCGGAATTCAAGCTCGAATACACCATCTTCCGGACCGCCAAAGGCTTCCGTGTTCAGGGCAAGATCGCCCAGGATCTGGATACTTTCCGGATGCCGGTTGACCTCCATATCGAGACAGAAGGCAACCCCGAAGACAAGCGTGTGGAAGTGATGGGTACGTCGTCGGAATTCTCCGTCGATACCTTCGGTAAGCCGAAAAAGGTTTCAATCGACCCCTCGAACAAGGTCCTGCGCATGAGTCCGCAGACTCGTGTGGAAGTGGCGATTCGCCGCGGTGAGCAGTTTGCCCAGGTTGGGGAACTGGCCGATGCGCTGAAGGAATACCAGAAGGCCCTCGATACGCAGCGCAACAGCTCGATGGCGCATTATCGCGTCGGCGAGGTGTTCTTCCTGCAGCACAGCTACCAGTCGGCGGCCAATGAATTCCGCGAAGCGCTGAATGGCGACATCCAGCCGAAGTGGGTGGAAGTGTGGATCCACATCTATCTGGGCAAGATTTTTGACATCAGCGGCCAGCGCGATCGCGCCGTCAACGAGTACACCCAGGCACAGCGGACGCGGGACAACACGCAGGGCGCACAGGAAGAAGCCGCGAAGTACCTGCGGACGCCTTACAAAGACGCCAGCCGCGAAGCTGTATAAAGCTCCCGAAGCTGTATCAAGCTTTCAATAGCTGCTAAAATGAAGGTTCCCATGGCTCTCAGCCCCGACCTTCTCGAAATCCTCATCTGCCCCGCCTGCAAGGCGAAGGTCGAACTCAACTCCGACTCAACCGGCCTGAAATGCGTCGGTTGCCGCCGCGTCTATCCCGTGCGGGACGATATTCCCGTGATGCTGATCGACGAGGCAACGATCGCCGACTAGCGTTTGCCTTCCACCGCACAAATCGACATTCTGAAGCACCTCGAACCGGGGAGCCGCGTTGGCATCATCCGCCTGCGGTCGCTGGGCGACTGCATTCTTTCGACCCCGGCGATTTCGCTGCTGAAAGCGGCGCGTCCGGATCTGGAAATTGGCGTCGCGGTGGAGGATCGTTTCGCCGGGGTATTTCAGAATCACCCTGCGGTATCGAAGGTGATTGCTCCCCGGAGCCGCGCGTTCCGAGCATTTTCTCCCGACCTCTGCATCAACTTCCACGGCGGCACCCGCAGTGCGCGGTTAACTGCTCTGTCGGGCGCTTCGCATCGTGCCGGGTTCGATATTTTCAAGCCTTCGTGGGTCTACAACGTCCGGATTCCGACCGCCCAGGAAATCCTGGGTATTACGCGGCGCGTGCATACCGCCGAGCACATGGCGGCCGCGATGTTCCATCTGGGCGTGCCGATCACCGAGATTCCCCGGGCCAGTCTGCCGGTTTCCACTTCGACATCGGCGAACGTTCCCTCCGTCCCTTATGCTGTGATTCATCCCTTCGCGGCGACTCCTGAGAAAACCTGGCCAGCGGCGAACTTCCTCGAATTAGCCCGTTACATCCGGCGGTCACTGGGCCTCGAGCCGGTGTTTATCGGCGCCGGCGGCGAGGATGTCTCGCGGTTTCAGCGCTTCCAGACCGTGGCGGGCGCGCCTTTGGCCGAAGTGATCCGGCTGGTGAGCGAAGCTGCCCTGTTTATCGGCAATGACTCGGGACCGGCGCATATGGCGGCCTCGTTTGGCGTGCCAGAGTTGATATTCTTCGGTCCCTCGGATCACGAAATCTGGAGTCCGTGGCGGACCGAAGCCGAGGTTCTGAAGTCGGACCCGATCACCGACATCGATGTAAATCAGGCGATTCTGGCGCTGCAACGGCTGAATGTGGCGCACGACGGGGTTCGCGCTTGAGCGCGGGGCTGCGGCTCGCCGGATATACGCGGCGCTATGCGGGGTTGTTATTGCTGTCCGTCGTCCTGATGGCGATTATGGGCGCGATGACAGCTGCCCGGACGTTGCTGATTAAGCCTGTGATTAGCCGGGTGCTGCAGCCTTCCATGGATGCCACGCCGGAGCCGATCTTTACCATCCCGCTGATCAATCACACGATCTATCTGGAGAATCTGTTCCCGGCGTCCATCCACAACATCTTCACGCTTGTCGCGATCTCGATCCTGGTGATCTTTCTGGTGCGCGGGGCATGCGATTACCTCGGAGATTATCTGACGAATTACGTCGGGTTTCGGGTTGTAACGGATCTCCGGAACCAGGTGTTCGCGAAGTTGCTGCGTCATGGGGCGGACTTCTTCGAGTCGAACTCGACCGGGCGGCTGATGTCGTCCGTGATGAGCGATATTGAGCGCATTCAGACCGCCTGCTCGGACATGTTCGCCGATCTTCTGCGGCAGACGTTCTCGCTGATCGGGCTCATGATTGTCGTATTCGGAACTGACTGGCGTCTGGCGCTGTTCGCGTTCCTGCTGCTGCCGTTCATCATGATCCCCACCGCAAAACTGGGGAGCCGGATTCGGCGCACGGCACGGCGGACGCAGGATGCGACCGGCGAACTGAACGAGGTCCTGCAGGAAGCGATTTCCGGGCATCAGGTGGTGAAAGCGTTCGGGGCCGAGCAGTACGAGGCTGGGCGTTTTCGAGCTGCCGCCGACCGTTTGCTGCACGTGAATATGCGCAAGGTTCTGCTGCAAGGTATTCCTTCGCCGTTCATCGAACTGGCCGGCGCGTTTACCTTTGTCTGGCTGCTTTGGTACGGTCGGACCGAGATCCAGAGGGGGCAACTGAAGGCCGGGGACTTTATGAGCTTCCTGCTGGCGCTTCTGTTCCTCTATGAGCCGTTTAAGCGCCTGACGAACCTGCACAACATCTTTCAGCAGGCGATCGGGGCGTCGGAGAAGGTATTTGGGTACCTGGATCAGCCGGAAGAAATCACCAGCGATCCGGGGGCGAAGACGCTGAAGGGTTTCCGCGACGCCATCGCCTACGACGGCGTGAGTTTCCAGTACCCGACGGCGGAATCGAAGCAACTGGACGACGTGACGCTGCGGATTGGGGCTGGCGAGATTGTCGCGCTGGTTGGGCCGAGCGGGGCGGGGAAGAGCACGTTTGCCAGCCTGCTGCCGCGTTTCCGCGATCCGGTTGCCGGGGCGGTGAAGATTGACGGCGTGGATGTCCGTGAGATCTCGCTGGCGTCGCTGCGGGAAAACATCAGCCTGGTGGCGCAGGAGACGTTCCTGTTCAATGACACGGTGGCGGCGAACATTGCCTACGGTCAGGCGGGGGCGGATAAGACTCGTCTGATTGAGGCCGCGAAGGCCGCTTTGGCACACGATTTCATCGAGCAGATGCCGCAGGGTTACGAAACGATCATCGGGGAACGTGGTCTGAAGCTCTCCGGTGGGCAGCGACAGCGACTGGCGATCGCCCGGGCGATCTTCCGGAATTCGCCCATCCTGATTCTGGACGAAGCGACGTCGCACCTCGATAACGAATCGGAAATGCTGGTGCAGAAGGCGCTGGCGAACCTGATGACCGGTCGGACTGTCATCGTGATCGCGCACCGGATCTCGACCGTTCGGCGTGCCGACAAGATCGTCGTCCTCGATAAGGGCCGTATCGCCGAAATCGGGACCCACGACGAACTGATGGCGCTGGGTGGCACCTATCACCGTCTGCACGAACTCCAGTTCGCAGTTGCAGACACTCCGCTGGACCTGTAAAAAGCAATAGTCTACCTGAACTGTCGATTTTGTGGTCTTTAAGTTGACTAATTCGATAGAGTAAGTTAGGATTTGGTTTCGGTCCTGTATGAAACTCTTTGTAATCACCCTTTTCTCCGCGTCTTTTCTGCTTGCCCAGAGTGGTACCTCCACCATCACCGGTACGGTGAAAGACGCCACGGGTTCGGTCCTGCCCAGCGCCAAAATCACGGTTTCGAATGAGGCGAGCGGGGCGCGGGCGGCAATCTCCAGTAATGAAGTGGGGATTTACCGGGCGGGTTCGCTCCTGCCGGGCGACTATCGACTGGACGTGGAATCGGAAGGCTTCCAAAAGCTGGTTCGTGGTCCGATACATGTGGAAGTAGGCCAGGTGGTGGCGGTGGATCTGACGCTGGATCTGGGGAAGGCGACGGAAACGGTGACAGTGACCGAGTCGGCCCCCATCACGGACAGCCAGACCTCCAACTTCGGGCAGATTGTGACCCGGCAGATGCTGGCTGGTTTGCCTCTGCCGAACCGGGCGGCGTCTTCCCTGGCATCACTTTCGCCGGGTGTGGTGATGATCGACAACGGAGCGGGAACAGCGGAGAATTATCCGGTGTTTAGTGTGGCGGGTGGTCGGGCGCGGAACCAGGCGTTCACGCTGGACGGCGGCAATGTGTCCAACGCGGTGGGTTTGACGCGGCCACAGCAGCTCACGAGCCTGCCGGTGGACGCGATGCAGGAGTTCAAGGTGATCGCGAATAACTACGCGGCTGAGTTCGGGCACTCGACCGGCGGCATCATCACGATGACCACGCGTGCGGGCACCAATGCCTATCACGGGAGTGTGTTCGAATCGCTACAGAACGATGTGGTGAATGCGCGGAACTTCTTCTCGGCTCGGCGCGCTCCGGTGAAGCTCAACCAGTATGGCGGCAGCTTCGGCGGACCGATCCAGAAAGACAAAACACACTTTTTTGCGACCTGGGAACAGACGCGCCAACTGACGGCTTTTGAGACGACCTCGACAGTGCCGACTGCGCTGAACCTGACGGGTGATTTTTCAGACCTCCGCAGCACTTCGGGCAACCTGGTTCGCATCTACGACCCGACGACGGGCTTCACGGCGGCCACTCGTCAGCCTTTCCCGGGCAATGCCATTCCGGCCTCACGTTTTGATCCGGTGGCGCACGCGGCCATGAGCTACTTCCCGAAGGCGAATCGTGCCGGGACCGCGACGAACGCGAACAACTTTGTGGGTGCGAGCCGGAACTCTCTGGGGCGCAACATTGTGGTGGGCCGGCTGGATCATCAGGTCACGGAAAAGGACCTGGTGACGGCGCGGTATTACATCAACGACGCGAATACCAGCAACACCGGCACATACGGGAATCCGGCGGCCGATCCGCTGGCGGATATTACCGACGTCCGGGTGCAGAGCATTCTGGGTTCTTATACACGCGTGTTCAGTTCCAACCTGACGAATGACTTCCGCTACACCTACCTGCGGCGTAAGTTCCTCGATTCGCGTCCCGGGCAGACCGAAAATCTGGCGGCGAAGATTGGCCTGACGGGCGTGAGCAGTGCGGCGTTCCCCTCGTTCACGATCCCTGGCTACGGCGTACCTGCGGGCTTTGTGGCGGGCAACGTGACGATCCCCACAACGGGTGCCGCGCTGGGTAATCCGACTGCGGTTTATCGCTTCCAGACGCCGATTATCGACCAGCAGTTTCTGGACAGCCTGACCTGGGTGAAGGGGCGCCATGCGCTGAAGTTTGGCGGGGAATACCGGTTTGCGGGCAACGATGAAATCCGTGATCGCGGGAGCGCTGGCACGTTCACAATCAGCCCGCTGATTACCGATCTGCCGGGGTCTTCAGCGACGACTGGCAATTCGCTGGCGAGCTTCCTGCTGGGGGAAGTGAATGCGGCGAGTATTCAGGTCTCGGACAAGATCCGGACGCGGGCCTCGTACCTCGCGCTTTATATGCAGGACGACTGGCGCGTTTCCGACCGCCTGACGATCAATGCCGGCCTGCGCTGGGAAGCCGAGTTTCCTCGCAAGGAAGTAGACAACAAGATGAACTCGTTCGACCCGAAGGCGATCAATCCGGTGTCGGGCACGCCGGGTGTTGTGAGGTTCGCGGGTATCAACGGCACGCCGGTCCGCGCATTTGCGACCGACTACAACAACATTGGTCCGCGTCTGGGCTTTGCGTACCGGATTCCGGGGACGCACGAGACGGTGATTCGTGGAGGCGGTGGCTTTTTCTACGGCCAGACGGTGAGCAATACGATCGGGGATACGGCTTCGCTGGGCTTCTCGACTTCGGCCAGCTATTCGGCGGCACAGGCAGAGACGCAGAGTGCTCTGCAGTTGCGGGGCGGGTTCCCGGCAGCGGTTCGCCAGCCTCTGACTCCCGCGTTCGGTGCAGTGGCCGTGGGGCAGCGAGTGAATACTTCGGTCGCCTTCTTTAACCCCAACCAGGTGGCCCCGATTTCCTACCAGTACAACCTCAATATCCAGCGGGAGGTCGCGCGGAATCTGCTGGTGGAGGGCGGGTACATCGGCAACGTGAGCCATTCGCTGACGGCCAATGATCTGACGCTGAACCAGGTGCCGCCGCAGCTGATGACTACGGGCGCTGCACAGCTGGTACGGCCTTTCCCGCAGTTCAACAACGTGACATGGATCAACCCGTCGATCGGGAACTCCACGTATCACGGTGGCTTCATTCGGGCGGAAAAGCGGATGACGACTTCCTTCGCGTTCCTTGCCCATTACACGTTCTCAAAGTTTCTGGACGACGTGGAAGCTTCGCAGGAGTTCGGCGCGACCGGCAGCTACATGGATGCGTACAATCGCCGTCTGGACAAGGGTCGTAGTGGCAGCGACGTGCCGCACCGCCTGGTGGTGACCGTGCTGTACGAGTTGCCGAAGTGGAAGGGCAGCCGTTTGCTGAACAATGCTCTGGGCGGCTGGAAGGCCGGGCTGTTGCAGACGGCGGAATCGGGGCCGACCTTCACGGTGATTACGTCGGCGAATACGACCAACGCATTCCCGGCTGGCTCGCTGCGGCCGAATCTGCTGAAGTCTGCAGACCTGGATCAGCGGACGGTGAGTAAGTGGTTCGATACGACAGCCTTCGCGAATCCGGCGGCGCTGAAGTTTGGAAACTCACCACGCGGTGGTTTCCGTGGTGCTCCGGTGGTGACGACGGACGTGACGCTGGAGAAGAGCTTCTCGTTGAGCGAGAAGGTGAAACTGGAAGTTCGCGCGGAGTTTTACAATCTGCTGAACCACGCGATCTTCAACATTCCGGGCTTCACGCTGGGAGGCGCGGATTTCGGGGTGGTGTCGAGCGCGCGGTCTCCGCGGAATGCCCAGTTGTCGGGACGGATCAGCTTCTAGTTACGAAGCGAAGATCTTGTCCATGCCGGCGGCGAGAGTCTTGAGGCCTTCGAGCGAATCGCCGCCGCCCTGCTCGGCGATGCCCCAGCCGGTGTAGCCGACCTCATCGAGAGCGGCCATGACGGCGGGCCAGTCGTTGTCGCCCGTGTTGAAGGGGACTTTAAAGCCGGCGTAGGGGCCTTCGGTGTCGCGCTTCTTGCGGCTGTATTCCTTGATGTGGAGCTTGGTGATGCGCTTGCCGAGGATACGGACCCACTGCTCGGGGAAACCGTAGTTGACGATGTTGCCGAGATCGAGGTGCCAGCCGACCTTCGGGCTCGCAAACTCGTCGACGTAGCGCGCCGCTTCGAGGGGACTGAGCAGGAACTGGTTCCAGACGTTCTCGATCGCGATCTTCACGCCGAGCTCTTTGGCGAGGGGCAGGGCCTGCCGGATACCGGCCTGCGAACGGGTCCAGGCGTCGGCATAGGAGACCTGCTTCGTGACGGTGGCGGGGACGAACAGGACCGAAGTGGCACCGTAGGCCTTTGCATCGCGGAGAGACTGCAGCAGGCCATCGAGGCCGGCTTTGCGGACGGCAGCATCTGGGTCAGAGAGCGGCTGTTTCCAGTGGGTGTTGCAGCAGACGCTGGCGGCCTTCAGACCGGTGGCGGCGAAGGCGTCCAGCACTTCGCTCTGCGTCATGTGGCTCATGGGCTCGATACCCGCGAAGCCGGCTTCCTTCACTGCTTTGAACTTCTCCAGAACCGAAACTTTCATGTCGATGGTGGCGTACATGATGCCCTTACGGATGTCGCGCGTTTTGGCCGCGGACATCGAGGCTCCCGCGGCGGCGAGGGCTGTTGTGGAGAGGAAAGTTCGGCGGTTCATCGGATCTCATGATAAACCAACTGCACCGATCCGTTAAAATGGCAGCCATGAACACCCCCAACCAGTTATCGCTAACTCAGGCCACGCGCCGCGATTTCTTCCGGGGCACCGCGACTACCACCGCGCTGCTCGCCGGGGCTCCAGCCCTGCTGAAAGGGACCCCTGCCGGGGAAGTGATTAAGGTTGGCCTGGTGGGCTGCGGCGGCCGCGGTACGGGCGCCGCGAATCAGGCGATGAACGCCGACGATTATTCGATGCTGTGGGCGGTGGCGGATGTGGCTCAGGAGAAGGTGGATGCCTGTCTCGACACGCTGACGAAGCAGCAGGGGGCGAAGGCTGCGGCGAAGATTTCGGTGGACAAGTCGCGGCAGTTTACAGGTCTGGATGCGTTTGAAAAGCTGCTGAAGAGCGGTGTGGATGTGGTGCTGCTGGCCACGCCTCCGGGTTTCCGTCCGGCTCATCTGCGGGCCTGTATCGAAGCCGGCAAGAACGTGTTCTGTGAGAAGCCTGTGGCGACGGATGCGCCCGGGATCCGGCACGTGCTGGAGTCGGTGAAGATGGCGAAGCAGAAGAACCTGAATCTGGTGGCGGGGTTCTGCTGGCGGTATGCGAATCACATTGTGGACACGTTTGACCAGATCCACAATAAGGCTGCGATCGGCGATATTGTGGCCTATTACGCCACGTATTACACGAGTCCGGTGAAGCCGATGCCGCCCGCTTCGACTCGGCCCGCGGGGATCAGCGACATCGAGTGGCAGGTTCGGAACTGGTACAACTTCTCGTGGCTTTGCGGCGACAGTCTGGTGGAGCAGGCCGTGCACAGTGTGGACAAGGTGGCGTGGGCAATGCATGATCAGCCGCCCGTGAGTTGCGTGGGTGTGGGCGGGCGTCAGATTCCGGCCGAGGGCGGGAATATTTATGACCACTTCGAAGTGAATTATCTGTATCCGAATGGAGTGCGTGCGTTCGTGGCGAATCGCCAGAGCGAGGGTTGCTACAACGAAAATTCGGACTACATTCTGGGCACGCAGGGCGTCTGCACGATTGGCCGCGGGCCGAATCCGCGAATCACGGGCAAGACGACGTGGAGCTTCGAAGGCCAGAAGTACGACATGTATCAGAAGGAGCATGACGAACTGTTCGCGTCGATTCGGAAGGGCAAAGTGATCAACGACGGCGAGCGCCTGGCGACGAGCACGATGCTGGCGATCATGGGTCGGATGGCCGCGTATACGGGGCAGCAGATCACGTGGGATCAGGCTCTGAATTCCCAGGAGAGCTTGATGCCGCCTTCACCGATTGACTGGAATGGCAGCTTTAAGCCGTCTCCGATGCCGTTGCCTGGGATCACGAAGTTCCTGTGAGGTTCGGCGCGGTAGTTCTTCTTGCGGCGGCTCCTCTATTTGGGGCCGTCGACTTCACCAAAGATGTAAAGCCGATGCTGGAGCAGAACTGCACCGGGTGCCATGGCGGCATCCGGCAGTTGGGCGGGGTTCGGCTGGACACTTCGTCGGGCATGGAGAAGACGAAGCCGAATGTGGTGCTGGCTTCGGTGGAATCGGGCTCGATGCCTCCGGGCGAACGGATGACGGCGGCGGAACAATCGGCGCTGCGCGAGTGGGTTCGCGCGGGAGCGGTGTGGCCGGCGAATCTGGTGCTGGAGACGGGCGGCGCAGGGGTGGGTGGCGCGGACAATATGGCGCTGGTTCGGCGGATTCGCGAGAAGGTTGTGTCGGCCCCGGCGGGTGACGTGAAGCCGTATACGGCAAAGATTCCGAACTCCGACGTGACATTCCAGATGGTGCCGATCCCGGGCGGCGAGTTCCGCATGGGGACTCCGGATTCGGAGAAGGGGCATCGGAAGGACGAGGGTCCGGTACATGCCGTCAAGGTGGAGCCGTTCTGGATGTCGGCGCATGAGGTGACGTGGGACGAGTACCGTCTGTTCATGTTTGCGAAGCAGGCGGGCGAGACCACGAAGGATGAGCGGGTGGATGCGGTGAGTCGCCCGACGAGGCCTTATGTGGAAATGAGCTTTGGCATGGGGATCAATGGGTTTCCGGCGATCAGCATGACGCAGCATGCGGCGAATAAATATGCGCAGTGGCTGAGCGCCAAGACGGGGCAGTTTTATCGTTTGCCGACCGAGGCGGAGTGGGAGTATGCGTGCCGCGCGGGGTCGACGACGGCGTATCCGTCGGGCGATGATCCGAAGCAGTTGGGTGAGTACGCCTGGTTCGATGACAACGCGGATGGGAAGTATCAGAAGGTGGCCGCGAAGAAGCCCAATGCGTGGGGCTTGTACGACATGCTGGGCAACGTGATGGAGTGGACGCTGGATCAGTATGGATCATATCCGGCGGGGGCGCCTGCAGGTGCGTGGGTAAAGTCGACGAAGTCGTATCCCCATGCGGTGCGCGGCGGGAACTGGGCGGATGGCGCGGAGAAATGCCGGTGCGGGACTCGGGTGCCTTCGGATGCGAGTTGGAAAATGCAGGATCCGCAGTTGCCGAAGAGCATCTGGTATCACACGGATGCGCAGTGGCTGGGGTTCCGGTTAGTGCGTCCGGTGAAGGTTCCTGGCGAGGATGAGATGTTCGCGGCGTGGAATAACGGGGTGGAGCGGGACCGGTAATTTTTCACTTTCTCCGATTCCTTTTTCGTTTGTGCGGTAATACTGTCTGAACGCACATGGATCTGGTGGAAGCAGCGCGAAATGGACGGGAAGCAGACCTCCTGCGGTTGTTTGACGAGCACCATGCACCATTGTTTCGCTTCGCGTTCCGGCTGACCGGGTCTGTGTCAGACGCAGAGGATGTGGTCCAGGAGTGCTTTCTCGGGCTGCTGCGTCCACAGAGTTCCTATGATCCGGCACGTGCGCCGCTCCGGACTTACCTCTTTGGGGTTGTTCGAAACCTGTCACTCAAGTTGCGAATGGCGCGTGGGCCTGACTGTGACAGCGACTTCGTCGCACAGTCTGACCCATCACAGGAAAGTCATCTTCTGCAAGTGGAACTGGCAGAGACGGTCTCGTTGGCTATCAGCCAACTGCCAGAGGGGCAGAGGGAGGTTCTCCTGCTGGCTCACTACGAGTATCTTTCGCTGGCCGAAATTGCGAGTGTTCTGGAGGTTGAAGTGACCACTGTCAAGTCGCGTCTGCAACGAGCACGGGCGCAGTTGAAATTGACTCTTAGCAACCACGCCCAGGGTGCGGAGAGAAGACGATGAACGACACAGAACTCGATGAAATTCTGAACCAGTGGGCCGCGCCGCCAGTGCCTGCTTCGTTGCGCAGCAGGGTTCGGGCGGGGTTCGTATCCCAAACGAAGCAGGAGACCAGGCGTCGGCGGCGATTCTCCTTCAGTCCGGAATTATTTTCGAGTCTGGTGAAGGGGCTGGCGGGAATTGCAGCCACCGCAGTGGTCTGCTTCCTGGTTGTTGTGGCGGCCTTTCCGCAGATGAGTTTTGTTTCGCCTTTTGTTCCGATTCGGTTTACTGTCGACGATGAATACATTGACTATCCGAATGACGGTCATCCTCGAGTCAGGATGCGCCAGACGGTGTTCCAACACAATGGACGCGTAATTACCCTTGCCAGTTCCTTTCCTGACAGTCCGTTGGAAACAGCAGTCAGGCGACTTACGGACCCTGTCAACTTCACCTGGTACCAACTCACCGGGAGGCAGTTGGGCGACGATGGTCGAAAGATCATCTGGCCCGCATGGACCCGTGAAGGAGACGGATGTATTTTCCCCGGTAGAACGGCGCGGCCTCTGATGCCTGGTCACGAAACTGTGCTGAACTACACTGTGGTACGGGTTGTCACGCCAGTCGGTAAAGACAGAGCGACAGAGTGGCTGGCTCCCGACCTCGACTGTTTTCGGATGCGGTCTACCTTTGAGATGCCTTCGTCGGACGGAAACTTTTACTTGGTTTCAGAGCAGCGAGCCCTCAAAGTAACTGTTGTTTCCCGTTGAGTGGCCTGGTGAAAACAGAGTCAATTCTGCTTCAGCCACTTTGAGAGTTCGATGTCGGCGGCGCGGATTTCTTCGGCGCGGCCGAAACGTTCAGTTCTGATGCGGCGCAGGCTGGTGAGGGCGAGGCGCACGGCTTTTGTTCCGAGGTCGGTGTGTCCGGCTTCGGCGATGACGGGGCGAAGGAGTTGGTACGCGCGCCAGTATTCTTCCTGATCGTCACGAAGTTTGCGTTCACCTTTCGTGAGGCGTTCCCGTTCTTCGCCGGTGAGACGGCCGTCACTTTCGGCGGAGACTCCTTCGCGCTGGAAGCCGTTCCAGAGGCGGTCGTTGAAGTAGATGCGTTCGTTGTTGGCGCTGAGGAATTCGGCGAAGTGGATTTTGGCGGCGTATTGGTCGTTGCCCGTCAGGCCAGAGGCGAAAGCTTCGTTGTAGAGCTTCGCAACCGCTCTCATGCGGGCAGCTCGGGTGGGGGCTTTGGCTCGCGTGTAGAAGTCGGCTGCTTCAGCGTACTGGTCCTCGCGGGCGAGACGGACGGCGAGCGAGTATTGCACTAAATTGATGTTGGCTGCGGTGGGGTATTTTTCGAGGAACTCGCGCAGGACTTCGATGGGGGCTTCGGTATCGAGGATCAGGCCGAGATCGAAACCGGACGTTGCCCAGTAGATATAAAACTCGCTATCCATAGATGGGTAATTCCCCGGATCCGGATATCTGTCTTTTGGTAAAAGGGCAAAACGCAGTTGTTCGAGTTGGTTCCCCGTCTTGGCATACACACCGCAGAGTCCATAGGCGGCGGCCGCCTTTTGTGGCGCAGCAGCAAGGGGCGAAAAATAGAGGCGCAGCAGTGGGTCTTCCGCCCCCGCGTAGTCACGCGACAGAAAGCGAGCGGAGGCCAACATCCAGAGAAACGCCGGTTCGTTTGCGACGGGATCTCCGGCGGGAACTTCGCTGGCGATTTTGAGGGCACCGGGAATATCACCCGAACCGAGCGCGACCCGCATGCCGAGGGCGGCGAGAAGGCTGGAGCCACCCGGCTTGCGGAATAGTTCGCGGTGCTTTTCGAGTAACTGCAGAATACGCGCGTAGGGTGGGGGCGATGCCGGTTCGTCGTCCCAGAGTGGCCGGTTCCGATGGTTCGTCACGAGCGTAACGGCAAACGCGGCGTGTTCGGGTGAATCGAAATAGTCTTCCAGGTGATCGCGGAGATCGTCCCCGCCATTGAGGCCATAGGTGAGCCGCAGGGAGTTCAGAATCGTCTCCTGGCCGAGGTTCGAGCCCTGACGGTTGAGTTCGTCGAAGTAGGCTTTTCCGGCAGCTGTGCGGTTGCCCCGTTCGTAGTCGATATGGGCAATCCAGCCCCGGGTTTCACTGGCGTATTCCGGGATTTTGGTGGTCCTCAGGAAGGTTTGGAAGGACAGCTTTACCTCGTCCAGTTTGTTGATATCTATGCCTTCCGCATCGCGCATCGCGATCTTGATGGCGACCAGTTCGACCTCTTCTCGTTCGCGTGGGGATAAGCTTTGGTCGGCCCGCGCGGCGGCCAGCAGAGCGTCGTACTTCCCGGCTTGGTAGTCCTGCGCTTCGGGTGTGGCGATTTCCTGATAGGCGGTGCGAAGTTTGGCCAGGGGAGAGCTGCCCGGAGTCTTTTGCATGCCCGCGAACGGGGTGTTAGCTCGTTTGATCCCCGTCTTTTCGAAGTGCCTGGTGTGGCGGACAAAGGGCTGCCAGAACGCAAGGTTGAGGTATTCGCGGAGCGAGGTATCGTGGGCGCAACTCCAGGCGAGGCCGAGAGCGGCGATCAGGCTGAAAATGATGCGGTGCGAGGTTCTCATT
>CANIHR010000143.1 GCA_947467185.1 Bryobacterales bacterium | reverse complement strand
TGACGGTGGAGGAACTGGACGCGACATCGAGGGCGATGTCCACGGTGGAAGGTGTATCGACGAGCAACTTGATGTTATCGACGTTCTTTGTGGAGAAGCCGGTGGATTCAACGCTCAGGGAGTAAGTACCCGGGCGCATCTGCAGGAACTGGTATTCTCCCGATGCCGACGTGACCGTCGTGCGGGCAATACCCGCTTCTTTATCGGTGAGCGTGAGCTTTGCCGTGGCAATCACGGCTTTGGTGGGATCGGTGACTGTGCCACGCAGGGATGAAGCACCCTGCGCCCAAAGGCTGGCGGTAAAGACGAGTAAGGAGACAGCTGTCGTTAAGACTCTCAAAATGATTCCCTCCAGGAATTTTGAACAGGATTCTGGCAGGTGAACACACGGGGACCGGGATGCGCCGGACGAGGGGGCAGTGAAATTACAGCGTGGGAAGGGGGTGAACTCTACGTCGAGTTCTTATTCGACCGCTTGAAGCAGCTTTCTATATTATTGGTCGTTTGACGACCCTGCGTCAAACTGTTGGGGACCTTTGTCCTATAAATTGTTTCCATCCGCCCAGGTGGGTAATTTCTATCGCGTCGGAAACAGCATAGGGTTCGCAGACGAAAGATTTGACGACACGGCCCGATTCGAGGGTCGCGCTGCCAATGGCGAGAGGTGCGGGAACAGCTGCTACGAAGCGTCCAAAGGTGTTCTCGGGAACAGCCCAGACTTCCACGTCGATGCGGCTGCCCGCGTTGTGGGAGTAGACGAGGCCTGGTTTGGGTGGTACGGTGCCTTTGAGCGCGTAAAAGCGATATGTGGGCGCGGTTCGGCACGCTTCAATAAGGAAGGCTCCGGCGTCGCGAAGCTGGTAGTTCAGCGGCATGCCCGAGAGGTGGGCTCCGCAGACGGCGAGCGGGGTGTAACCCGGTGGGCAGTACGGCGCGGATTGTGCGGCGGTCGCGAGCAGCGCCTCGTCTGACCAGGCGGGGCCGATGAGCGTGACGCCGAAGGGCATGCCGTTAGCTCGGAAACCAGCGGGTGCGGCGAGGGCGGCCAGATCGAGAAGGTTGACGAAGTTAGTGTAGTAGCCGAGGTTGGTGTTTAGTGCGATGGGTTCGGCAGCGATTTCGGCGTGGGTGTAGGCGGCTCCGTTGGTGGGCAGCAGCATGAAGTCGAAGGTGGCGAGTTCGCGCTCTGCGGCGCGGCGGAGGTCGGCCAGCTTGTATTCGGCTTCGAAAGCGGAGACGGCGGAGATGGCTTCGGCTTTCAGGATGATGGCGGCGGTGACGGGATGGAGGGCGTCGGGGTTCGCAGCCGCGAAGTCTTTGATGGCGGCGAGGCGCTCGGCGACCCAAGGTCCGGCGTAGAGGAGTTGGGCTATGTCGCGGAAGGGCGTGAAGTCGAACTCGACTTTGGTGCCGCCACGCGCTTCGTAGTCGGCGACGGCTTCGTAATAGAGTTCGCGGGCCGATTCGTCCCCGAAGAATTCGAGCTGGTCGGGGGAGGGAACTCCGAAGCGGAAAGCTTTGGTGGACCAGGCGCGGCGCTGCCCGGTGGGGCGGGAATAGCCATCGGTCGCGTCGTACCCGCGTGCCGCTTCGAGGACCTTCGCGGCGATGGTGGCATCGTGCGTGAAGATCGAGACGCAGTCGAGAGTTCGGCACGCGGGGACGACACCTTTGGTGGAGAGTGCGCCGCAGGTGGGTTTCAGACCGAGGATGTTATTGAGCGAGGCGGGGACACGGCCGGACCCTGCGGTATCGGTGCCGAGGGAGAAATCGACCAGGCCCGAGGCGACAGCCACGGCAGACCCGGAACTGGAGCCGCCCGAGATGTAGTCGGGATTAAAGACGCTGGAGGGCGACCCGTAGGGAGAACGGGTGCCCACCAGGCCTGTGGCGAACTGGTCGAGATTGGTCTTACCGATTGGGATTGCGCCGGCGGCCATCAGGCGCTGGACGACGGTGGCGGATTCGGTGGGGACATACGCGAACGCGGGGCAGCCGGCGGTGGTGGCGATACCGACGAGGTCGATGTTGTCCTTGATGGCAAAGAGCATGCCGGCGAGCGGCAGTTTCAGGTCGAGATCTTCAGCGCGCCCGATGGTGATTTCTTCGGGTACGAGCGAGATCCAGACGGGGCATTCGCCGTGCTGGCGGATTTTCGTGTAGACGTCACGAATTCGGGCGATGAGCTTTTCCATTACGCAGCCTCCGGACGAAGGAATACCAGACTCTGGCCGGCGGAAACGCGAGCGCCCTGCAGGCAGAGAATCTCCACCACAACGCCAGAGGTTGGCGCGGCGATGGCAATTTCCATTTTCATGGATTCCACGATCACGAGGCGGTCACCCGCTTTCACGTAGTCGCCGGCTTTGACGGAGATGTTCCAGACGCTGGCGTGGGCGGGGGACTTTAAAGCCCGGCAACCCTGCGGCGTCGGCTGGCTGGTGGTTACGACTTCCACTTCCGGCGCTTCCATCTCACGGTCAAGATTGGCGGCGCGCCAGCGGTCGCGTTCGGCATCGAACGCAGCCTGCTGGGTCTTCTTGAAGGCCTGCGCTTCGGGACGAATGCCGTCGAGGAATTTGTGGTACTCGCCGAGGCGGAAAGTCTCGTGCTCGATGTTGAGCTCGAACTTGCCGTGGGGGAAGCGATCGCGCATGTCGAGCAGTTCGTCGGCACCCACGGGATAGAAGCGAATCTGATCGAAGAAGCGCAGGAGCCACGGGTTGCCGGGCGTGAATTCCTTCGTGGTGCGGAAGGTGTTCCACATCTGAACGGTGCGGCCCACGAACTGGTAACCGCCTGGGCCTTCCATGCCATAAACGCACATGTAAGCGCCACCGATGCCGACCGAGTTTTCCGCAGTCCAGGTACGGGCCGGGTTGTACTTGGTGGTGACGAGGCGATGACGCGGGTCAAGCGGCGTCGCGACCGGTGCGCCGAGATAGACATCGCCCAGGCCCATCACCAGATAGCTGGCTCCGAAGACAATCTTCTGTACATCTTCAATCGAGTCAAGGCCGTTGATGCGGCGGATGAATTCGATGTTGCTGGGGCACCACGGCGCATCGGGCCGGACGGACTTCATGTACTTCTCGATGGCCAGGCGCGTGGCAGGATCATCCCACGAGAGCGGGAGGTGGATGATCCGGGTCGGGATTTCGAGGTTTTCGAGATCGGGGAGTTCGCCTTCGGCGCGGTCGAGCAGCGTGAGGAGTGCGGTGCGCGTCAGGATGCCGGAATCATAGTGAACCTGTAGTGAGCGAATGCCGGGCGTCAGGTCAATAATGCCTTTGGGCTTTTCGCGCTCGAACCAGGCGAGGAGTTCCTGAACGCGGAAGCGCAGGTTGAGGTCGAGGATCGCTTCACCGTATTCGATGAGCAGGTAACGGTCACCAGCGGCGCGGGCGACGACACCTGGCGCGATGGTTTTAACGATCGCCGGTTCCTGGTTGACGCGGCGGAAGTGGATCGTGCCGCCAGGACGCAGTTGCCCCATCTTCCAGAGTTCGTCATGCGTGATGACGGCGGGGCAGACGAAACCGCCGAGGCTGGGGCCATCGGGACCCAGGATGACGGGCATGTCACCCGTGAAGTCGATGGCGCCGATGGCGTAGGCGTTGTCGTGAATATTGGAGGGGTGGAGGCCAGCTTCGCCACCATCATGCCGCGCCCATTTAGGCTTGGGGCCGATGAGGCGGACACCGGTCCGGCTGGAGTTGTAGTGGACTCTCCAGGGGGCCGAGAAGAACGCGGTGATGTCCTCTTCGGTGAAGAAATCCGGGGCTCCGTGCGGGCCGTAGTGGACGCCGATCGTCCAGTTGTTGGTGATGGGTTCCGCGACGGGGACGGGTGTCGTGTCTTCGGCCGCGACGGCGTTGGCGAGGTGCAGAATATCGCCGGTCTGGAGGGCTCGTCCACCGTGTCCGCCGAACTTGCCCAGCGTGAAGGTGCTGGCGCTGCCGAGGTACTTCGGAATGTCGAGGCCGCCGCGGAAAGCGATGTACGCGCGGGATCCGGTCTCCCCGCATTGCGGGAGTTCGAGCGTGTCGCCCGGGGCAACATCGACAACCGTGTAAGTGTAAACAGGCTTGCCGTTTAAGGTGGCGCTGAAGTCCGCGCCGGTGACCGCAATCGAGGTTGCGGTATCGAAGCGGAGAGTGGGGCCGGTGACCGTGCATTCGAGGCCCGGGGCGCCTTCTTCATTGCCCAGAAGGCGGTTGGCGATGCGGAAGGACAGCGCGTCCATGGGGCCGGAAGGTGGCACGCCGACGTGCCAGTAGCCGAGGCGAGCGGGGTAGTCCTGAACGGTCGTCATCGTACCGCCGTCGAGGATCTCGATGGTGTGCGGGCGATACGGGAATGTCTTCAGGAAACTGGTGGTTATGCCACCTTGGCGGAAGCCCTCGCTGACCGCAACTTCCTGCAGGTATTCGAGGTTGGTTTCAATACCAGAGAAGTGGGTGTCGGCAAGAGCGGTTTCCAGCTTCGCGAGAGCTGCGGCACGACTGTCGTCTTTGACGATAATCTTGGCCAGCAGGGGGTCGTAGAACGGGGTAACTTCGGTGCCATTTTCCACCCAGGTTTCCACGCGGGAAAGGGGCGAGAAGCGGGCTTCGGTGAGGAGTCCGGCGCTGGGCTGGAAATTGCGTGCGGGGTCTTCCGCATAGACGCGGACCTGAATGGAATGGCCTGTGTTTACAGGCTTTGCGGGCAGGGGTTCACCGGCTGCAATCCTCACCATCCACTCGACAAGATCGACGCCGGTGACTTCTTCAGTGACACCGTGTTCCACCTGCAAACGCGTATTGACTTCGAGGAAGTAGAACTCATTGGCATCGGCGTCGTAGACGAACTCGACAGTGCCGGCGGAGCGATAACGCACGGCCTCGCCGAGGCGAACGGCGGATTCGAGGAGCTTTTCCCGGACCTTCGCGGGAAGGCCTGGCGCGGGCGTTTCTTCAATAACTTTCTGGTTGCGTCGTTGCACGGAACAGTCGCGTTCGCCCAGTTCCAGAACATTGCCATGGCCATCGCCGAAGATCTGCACTTCGATGTGGCGTGCGCGGCTGACGAATTTTTCGAGGAAGATGCCGCCGTCTTTGAAGCTGGCCTTGCTGGTCCGCTCCACCGATTCGTAGGCTTCTGCCACTTCGGAGGCGTGATGGCAGAGTCGCATGCCAATCCCACCACCACCAGCTGTACTCTTCAGCATGACGGGCAGACCAATCCGCAGTGCCTTGGTGAGAGCGTGGTCGGCGGAGTGCAGCAGCGCCGTTCCGGGCAGCAGGGGGACACCGTTGGCACCTGCGATTTCACGCGCCGTGTGCTTCAGTCCGAAGGCCCTCATCTGCGAGGGCGTGGGGCCAATGAAGGCGATACCTTCCTGTTCGCAAGCCTGGGCAAAGGCTGCGTTCTCGCTGAGGAAGCCATAGCCTGGATGAATGGCCTGCGCGCCGGTCTTCTTCGCGGCGGCGATGACCTTGTCGATATCCAGATAACTTTGCGCGGCGGGAGCGGGGCCCAACAGTACCGCCTCCTTCGCCTGCGCGACGTGCAGGGAGTGCCGGTCGGCGTCCGAATAAACGGCCACCGACCCAATCCCCATTTTGTCCAGAGTGCGAATCACGCGGCACGCGATCGCTCCCCGATTGGCAATCAGAACTTTGCGGAACATCCTAGTACCCCTCGGCATTCCAGATCAGAACCTGCACGGGCGTTGGGTTGTAACCGTTGCAGGGGTTATTCAGCTGCGGGCAGTTGCTGATGACGCAGATGACATCGGTTTCCGCGCGCATTTCCACGTACTTCAAAGCGTCTGAGATGCCATCCTCGAAGGTCAGCTTGCCTTCCGGAGTGACCGGCACATTCATGAAGAAGTTGATGTTCGCGGTGATGTCACGTTTCGTGATATCCCACATGGGGTCTGCCACGGCCAGCAGAAAGCTGTTGCGGCAGGCGTGCATGTGGCGCTTCTCAATGGCATACCGGACCTGATTGCTCTCTACGGCGCAGGCGCCGCCGAGGGTGTCGTGGCGGCCACACGTGTCGGCGGTGATAGTGAGGAGCGGGTTCCGCAGGTTCGAGTAGAGAACCGTGCCGGTGGTCAGATAGATGTTGCTTTGGGCGACGATGGTGTCGGTCGCGCTGTAGCGTTCGGAGGTATCGGTCGCGCTGTAGAAAAGCGTGTCAACGGCCTGGTTACCGCCCAGGTCGACGATTCGGAAGGTCTGCCCGGCGGCGATTTCGTGGATCCAGTAATCGCCGGCACCGATGACAGCGTCGTAGCAGGCGTCAGCGACTTTCAAAGGACTTTCAGTCAGTGTCGACATTTAAGCGAAGTACCTTTCCGTATTGATGAAGCCACGAGCGTTTTCGGGGTGGGAATGACGGCAGGGATCGTTCTCGTCGGCAGGCATGCCTTTCAGGACGGTGATTTTGACGGGCTTCGGTGCGTATGTGGTGCTGGGGTCAAGGGGATGCTGACCGGTGTCGAGCACGACGAGGAGGTTCATCTCGGCCCGGATTTCAACGGTATCGCCGGCTTTGGAGTTACCCGGGACGTAGTGCATGGCGCCATCCAGACCGACCTGAACCTTTGAGAAGAAGTTGACCGTTGGGCCCAGATCGCGCAGGGCCAGACCGTACTTCGCCACTTCCTGGATGAAATTGTCGTGGCTGTTACGATGCCAGTCGTTCCGTTTGTCCTGGTAGGTGTCGGCACCGTATTTAGCCGCGACAGAGGCGGCGTTATTGAAGCCAGCCAGCGGGTCATGCCAGCCGCAGCTGTCGCCCGTGATCGAGGCGAGAACGCGTCCCATGTCGGAGTACAGAACGAACCCCGTAGTCAGATGCGCGATGTGCTGCGCTTTCAGCGTGTCGGGCATGTTGTAGCGCTCCACGTAGTTATCCGAGTTGTAAAGGAGAGTCGGCACATTGGCTCCACCCTCCAGATCTTCAATGCGCAGCGTGTTGCCGCGACGCAGGTGCAGAGCCCAGCTGGCTCCACCCTGCACGATGTCTTCCCACAAAAGCACAGACCTCTCCTCACACCGCCACATGGGCAGTCTTTCGTAACGAAACCGCCACTGGCGGTTGTCTGTCGGGGTGCGTCTAAGACGCTGATCTCAGAATGAGAAGGGAACGCCACTGGGCGGGCCGCAGCACACATCCATGGCAGTCAGTCGGAGCATCACCGCAAGCGAGATCTTTCGTTCGCCTTGCAGTCGTAGGGACAACATACTACGAACTATCGCAGAAATCCGTCGATAGCAACAATCGAAAAAAGTGATGGCCGCTATACGTGAATAACCCGTGCTCCCGCGCTACAATCGTACTTTCGAGGTGGCCCCGTGCGCCCCCTTTCCGTCCACAAAGTTTGTGGCCACAGAGGGCATCGACTTGACCACGCGAATCGCTTCGACACTACTTTCCACCGCACTTTTACTGACTTCCTTCGCTGGATCCGCACCCGCCGCCGATAAACCGTCATTTGTAGTTGGCTGGTCTGTTTACGTTGGCTGGAACCCCTGGCAGTACATGAGCAAGTCCGGGATTCTGAAAAAGTGGGCCGACAAATACGGGATCAACATCCGGGTCCAAAGGTTCGATTACGCACCATCCCTGGATGCTTTCGTCGGTAAGAATATCGACGCCTGTGCGATGACGAACATGGAGGCTCTGGACATGCCCGCCGCGGCCGGCATCGACACGACAGCTGTCATTACGGGCGACTACTCGAACGGTAATGACGCGCTGCTGGCGCGGAATGGCCTGACGATTCAGCAGTTGGTGGGCAAGAAGACCCTGCTGGTGCAGAAGACAGTTTCCGAATACCTCTTTGAGCGCGCCATGACCCTGAACGGGATGGAAGCGCAGATGAAGAAAGTAAAGCTGGTGAATACGTCGGATTCCGACATCGCCACCGCCTTCATTGCGGATACCAACCAGGACGCGGTTGTGACCTGGAAGCCGATGGTGTCGCAGATCGGCAAGACGAAAGGTGTGAAGATGTTGTTTAACTCTTCGCAGATTCCTGGGGAAATTGTGGATCTGATGGTGGTTCGCACCGACATCATCAACCGGCCCGATGGATCGGGTCAAAAGTTTGCGAAGGCACTGGCTGGCGCGTGGTATGAAACGACACAGATGATGACGGCGAAGGGACCGCAGGCTGATACCGTCCTGCGCGCCATTGCTTCGGCTTCCGAAGACACACTGGAATCTTACAAAGAGCAGTTGTCTACGACTAATCTATTTGCCACGCCGCAGTCGGCTGTGGCCTTTACTTCGGCACCGGATTTCAAAACCAAGATGAACCTGGTCCGCCAGTTCTGCTTCTCGCATGGTCTGCTGGGCGCTTCGACGAAGTCGGTGGATGATGTTGCGATTAAGTTCCCCGACGGCACCGTGCAGGGCAAGTCTGACCGGGTCCGCCTCCGCTTTGATACGACGTTCATGCAGATGGCGGCACAGGGGAAACTCTGATGTTGTGGCGAATAGATGCAACGCCGGGACGCTCGATTACCTGGACGCTGTCGTGGTTTCTGTTCATTGCGGGCATCGCGATGTATTTCTATGCTTCGCACAACCGGCATCTTGAGAATCCGGACGACAAGGTGATCCCGAGTCTGAACCAACTGGCTGAGGGTGTGGAGAATGCGTTCCTGAAGCCGGATAGCGAAGAAGCGGCTCCCGATGAACTCGCGAATGCCTCAATGGCGACGAAGTTCTTCACGAGTATGTTGTGGACCGACACCGTGGCGTCGGCGAAGCGTTTCCTGTGGGCGATGCTGTTGCTGATTCCCGCGGTCTTCCTGGGCCTCCATATGGGAATGTTCCCGGTCATCGGTGAACTGTTCCTGCGGTTCATTTTGTTCTTCGACAAAATCGTGGCGTTGTCGGTGTTGCCGATCCTGTTCATTGCGTTCGGGATTGACGAGCTGTCGAAAATCATGCTGATTGTGATCGGGGTGACGCCCACGATTATTCTCGACACCTTCAACCTGACGAAGAGTGTGCCGAAGGAACAGATCGTGAAGGGCTTCACGCTGGGCGCGCATGATTTCGGCGTCACTTATCGGATCGTGATGAAGCAGATTCTGCCTCGTGTGCTGAACAGCATCCGGCTGAATCTGAAGGCGGTGATGCTGTTCCTGTTCGCGGGTGAGATGATCGCATCGCAGGACGGCCTGGCATTCCGTATCGCACTGCTGCGGCGGCACATGGGGATGAACGTCATCATCCCGTACGTGCTCTGGGTGGCGCTCTTATTATTCCTGGTGGACCTTGGCATGAAGGTGGCGAACAAGCGGCTCCATCCGTGGTTCCGGGAGGCATAACCGATGGCGAAGCTTATTGAACTCGAAGGTATTGGTGTTGTCTATCCCGTTCATGGTCAGGCCCCGAAGACGGTTCTGGCTGGCTTGAACCTGGAGATCCAGCGCGGGGAGTTTATCGCGGTCTGCGGTCAGACGGGTTGCGGAAAGTCAACCATGCTGCGGTTAATCCTGGGAGCGGAAGCTCCGACCTCCGGGCGTGTATTGATCGAAGGAGAAGTGCTGGCCCGGCCGGATCGCAATCGTGGTTATGTGCCCCAGAAGTACTCGCTCTTTCCAGATAAGACCGTGCTGGACAACATCACGTTCGGGCCGGAGATGGAAGAGTTCAATATTCTGGGGCGGATGACGCCGAAGTTCTTCCGCCGTCGCCGGGAGCTGCGGGAAACGGCCCATGCGCTGCTGAAGCAGATGGGCCTGGATCCGATGGACGCGCATAAGTATCCCGACCAGCTCTCGGGCGGTATGCAGCAGCGTGTGGCGATCGCGCAGGCCCTGATTATGCGGCCGAAGATTCTGTTGATGGACGAGGCGTTTTCAGCGCTCGACCCGGCCACACGGAGCGGGATGCAGCGTCTGCTGCGGACGCTGTGGGCGGAGACGGGGACGACAATCCTCTTCGTGACGCACAACCTGCACGAGGCGCTGTATCTGGGAACCCGCGTTGTGGTGTTGGGTAAGCAGAATTCACAGGGCAGCTCGAACGTGATTGCGGACCTGAGTGTTCCGGCTTCATCCCGCAACGATGATGGGCAACTGCGGCGCGATGAACTGGACCGGCTGATCCATCAGGTGGAGCAGGCTGGGGAACCGCAGTTAGCTGAAGCGTACTCGTAGAGACATTCCCGAATAGAAAAGGCCCCGTCGCGATGCTCTCGCTACGGGGCCTTATTGCGTTTCGTGCTCTTAGAACTTCGAAGGATCAATACGCCACACGTTGTGTTCGCGAAGGTTGGACAACCAGACGGAACCGTGCGCCGCACGGATGGAATCGCCACCTGCTCCCACCCACTGACGAATTGCCGTGTTGGTCGCAGGGTCGATTTCAGTGATCGGAATCTGGAACGCGGTTGCCCAGACATGGCCCAGCCCGTAGGCGATTTCGCCGCCGGTGCCGGGGATACCGCATTCGATGTTTGCGACGACCTTACGGGTCCTCACATCGACACGGGAAACAGTGCCGTCTCCCTGATTCAGGGTCCAGACCGCACCGCCGCCAAAAGTGGCGAAGCGGGGACCGGGGCCGGTCTCGATGGAGTCAGTTACCTTGTTAGTTTTGACGTCCACGCGTGTCAGCATGTTGGCTTTCGGCGTGGTCACCCAGACGGCGCCATCGCCGTATACGACCGATGCGGAACCGGCGGGGATGTCGATGGTGGCGGCAACTGTATTAGTCTTCGGGTCGATACGGGAGAGCTTGCCAGTGGCATCCGTAACCAGCCAGACGGCGTCGTCACTGGCGGCGATACCGCCTTCGCTTTCAGCCGGCGTTGCCGCGATGGTGGCGACGACCGTATTCGTTTTGATGTCGACACGGGAAACCGTTTTGTCACCGCAGTTCGGAACCCACACGCTGCCAAAACCGGCTGTCAGGCCGGAGCAGGGACGTTTGCCCACGGCTATAGGATCGGCCAACTGGTTCGTCTTGATGTCCATGCGGTGCAGCGTGTTGGTGGGTCCATTGGAGACCCAGACGGCATCTTCCGTAACTACCTGCCAGTCGGGCGTGCCACCCGTAGTGAACACGGCGAGCGGCGTGATGGTGGTCATCTCGCGCTTGACGCCGGGAGTACTGACACCGGGTTTTGGCGGACGAGGTGGCCCCTTCTTACGCTGTGCGGGAGGCGGACCGTCGGTGGGAGCCTGTGCGGCTGGGGTACCCTGTGTGGCTTCCGGCGGCTGTTGAGCCTTCATCAGCAGAAAAGGGGCATAAGCGCCCACGACCAGGAAGGTCGAGACCTGGAGAAAACGTTGTGCGTTCATCTGATTGGCTCCGGTAAGTTATTCGGCGAGTGTCGCCAGGACAAGCTTGGGGTCGATCCGGGAAATAGTCCCGTTGTTGAGATTGGAGAGCCAAATGGCACCGGCGGAAGTGAGCAGGCCACCACCACCTTCACCCCAGAACTGCTGCACGACCTTTTCCTTTTCGTCAGTCAGGTCGATGCGGGAAAGGGGGAAGCCGGTCTGGGTAACCCAGAGGAAACCTTCACCAAAGGCCAGTGCCCCAGTGGTGTCGGGCGTACCAAGATCGATGGAGCGCGAGACTTTATCGGACTTGGGGTCGATGCGGTCAATCTTGCCTTCTTTGCCGCAGAGAACCCAGATTGCCCCCTGACCGCTGACCAGCGCGTGAGGCTTACCGCCTACATCGATGCGTTTGTCCACCAGATTGGTGGCGGGGTTGATGCGGAGGACTTTGTTATCCGCAGGGCAGGTCATCCAGAGCGAGTTTTCCGCGAAGGTGAGGCTGGCGCAGCCGGGGGGCACGCGCAGTTCGGCCACAACGGCATCCTGGTCGGGATCGATACGGAGAATGGTCTGCTTGCCATCGGCGACGATCCAGACGCTGTCGGCGCTGGCTGCAACTGAGCCGCGGAGGTCGGCGGCACCGGTCGGGATGGTGGCTTTCACTTTCAGGGAGCGGGGATCGAGGCGGAGCAGGGAACCATCACCGCACGATGGCACCCAGAGGCTGGTAAAGGCGTTGACGATGCCGCCGCAGGGCTTCTTCACTGCGGGAATCGGGTCAACGGGCTTGTTGGCCTTTGCTTCGAACTTGAGAACTTTATCGGTTGCGGGGGCGTAGAGGTTCCCGGCACCCTGGGCGGAGAAATAGAGCCAGGTCGGCTTGTCGGGAGTGGCGAGCGTCGCTTCCGTTTTCAACTGAGCGAATGGCATCTGCACCCCAGGCGTCTTGATGCCTTGTTTGGGGGCGACCGGCGTAACAGGCTTGCCGGTCGTGGCGGCGCTCAGGCTGAGTACGGTGGTAGTGAGTAATCCAATGAAGACACGCATGGCGTTTCC
This sequence comes from Bryobacterales bacterium, assembly GCA_947467185.1. Classification (GTDB taxonomy): domain Bacteria; phylum Acidobacteriota; class Terriglobia; order Bryobacterales; family Bryobacteraceae; genus BOG-234. The sequence continues at coordinate 1,834 of CANIHR010000143.1, read as the reverse complement.
TGCACCTCTGAAGTTGTGTTTGTGGAAAGCCGGACGGGGGTTAAGGACCTGTGATTCCGACGGGGAATCGCAAGGGACGGGAAACTCTTAGTATAGCGTGTTTACAAGCCTTTGCATTGACTTTTCGTAAGTTTCTGTGATACGTTTCGAACAGTTCCCTGAGTGCTCATTTTGCCTCGCTGAGCGCTTCGAACTCCTGGCTCTGTCAGCCTGGGCCTCCTGTCTCCCCTCTCAAACCTGCCCTGTCGGCACCTGTAATTCGGCGCGCCGTTTTGCTGCGTCTTTTCAAATTCTCGTTTGAAGGGTCTATGTCTCGATTGAATCTCAATACCGCCGGTTTAGCTGTTACCGTTCTTTCCTTCCTGCAGGTGCCCATGCTGCACGCTCAGGGAACGAACGCTTCCAGTCCTGAGTTCTTCGAAAACAAGATTCGGCCCATTCTGGCCAACAGTTGCTATGGCTGTCACACGAATTCGGCGTTGAGTGGTCTCCGCCTCGACAGCCTGGAGTTTATGAAGAAAGGCGGCAAACGTGGTGCCGCCATCGTGGTGGGCGACCCCGAAAACAGCCTTCTGATCAAAGCGGTAAAGCACGTTGATCCCAACCTGAAAATGCCCTCGGGCAACAAACTCAAAGATTCGGAAATTGCGGATCTGGAAGCGTGGATTAAGGGTGGCGCTGCGTGGCCGAAGAGCTCCGCTCCCGTCGTCGCGAGTGTCCCCGGTAAGTATGTGATCACGCCGGAACGCCGCCAGTTCTGGTCTTTCAAGCCGCTGGCCGCTCCGGCTGTGCCTTCTACGAAAGACAGCAAGTGGGCGAAGACGGAGATTGACCGTTTCGTTCTTTCCCGCCTGGAAAAGGAAGGTCTGCATCCGGTCGGTACGGCGTCGAAGCATGATTTGCTCCGTCGGGCCACTCTGGATCTGACCGGCCTGCTGCCCACTAATGACGAGTACGCCGCGTTCGACAAAGATCTGTCGGCGGATGCCTTTGCCAAAGTGGTGGATCGTCTGCTGGCCTCTCCTCACTACGGCGAGCGCTGGGGGCGCGTCTGGCTTGATGTCGCGCGTTATGGCGAAGACGACTATCGCAGTCTGAATCCGAATCCGCGTGGCTACCGGCCGTATCCCAACGCATGGGCCTACCGCGACTGGGTTGTCCAGGCGTTCAACGACGATATCCCCTATGACCAGTTCGTTAAGGCGCAGATTGCCGGCGACCTGATGGACAAAAAGGTTCGCACGAAGATGCTTCCGGCGACCGGTTTCCTCGGACTTGGGCCGTGGTACTACGACAATGGCGCTAACGAAGTGACCCGGGCCGATGAACGTCATGACCGTGTGGACGCGGTCACTCGCGGCTTCCTCGGCCTGACCGTGCAGTGCGCCCGCTGCCACGACCATAAGTACGATCCGATTCCCCAGACCGACTACTATGCGCTGGCCGGCGTCTTCTACAACACCATTTACGAGGAGTATGCCCGGGCCCCGAAGAAGGTCGTGGATGAGTACGAAAAGCTTCAGGAATCCGTTGATGTGAAGCAGAAGATGCTGGGCGAGATGAACACGAATCTCTCGACCGAACTTTCGCGGACTCTGGTCTACCAGACTTCGAATTATCTGCAGGGCGTGTTCGATGTTTCGGGCAAAACCAGGAAGGAAGCCGCTCAGGTGGTGGAATCCCGCCGCCTCGATTTTGAACTGCTCGACCGCTGGGTGAAGTACATGGCCAAGCCGACCGATAAGTACAAGTTCAAGAACGACTGGCAGGCCATGATGAAGCGCGGCGGTACTGCCGACGAAGCTAAGAAGCTGGCCGAAAAGTTCCAGGAAGA
>CANIHR010000142.1 GCA_947467185.1 Bryobacterales bacterium | reverse complement strand
CAGAATCAAAACTGCGAGGAGCATTTACTTCGTCCGTTCGACTAAGCCGGCGGGGAGTTCCAGCGTCTTCCGCCACCGCTTCTCAGTTGTTGCCATTTCGCCGGAATCCGTTTCGTGGTCCATCCCCTTAAGGTGCAGCACACCATGCAGCATCAGGACTCGGATTTCCGTTTCAATCGAGTGGCCAAACTGTTTCGCCTGTACGCGCGCCCGGGCCAGTGAGATCGCCAGATCCCCGGCATAGCCCTTGTTTGTATCAGCGGGCCCGTCTTCCTGTGGAAACGACAGCACGTCCGTCGGCGCATCCTTGCCCCGGAACTGCCCGTTCAGCCGCCGCAGTTCCGCGTCGCCCGTAATCAGGCAGTGGAACTCCCGGCCGCGCAGGACGCGGAGACGAAGCGCTTCAGCGAAGTCTTCGAGACTTTCAATATCGAGTTGGCCCGGCTTGCGCCGGAAGGTTATAAGTGGGTCGGATTTCATACAGCGTCGCGCGGCGCGCCGGCGATCGGTTCGGTGTTTTGTGCGGGCGGTTCCGCCAGTTTGAGACTCATCTGACGCCCCACCACACTTTCATTGTACTTTTCGTAAGCCCGTACAATCTTTTGGACCAGGCTGTGGCGCACCACATCCTTCTCGTCGAACTGCACAAACGAGATACCTTCCACGCCGCGCAGCACGTCCACCGCATCCAGCAAACCGCTCTTACGTCCACCCGGCAAGTCGATCTGCGTCAGGTCGCCCGTCACCACAGTCTTCGAATTAAAGCCCTGGCGCGTCAGCACCATCTTCATCTGTTCCTGTGTGGTGTTCTGCGCTTCGTCCAGAATAATGAAGCTGTCACTCAGCGTCCGACCGCGCATAAAGGCCAGCGGCGCGATCTCGATGGCGTGCCGCTCCAGGAGTTTTTCGATCTTTTCCGGCTCCAGCATGTCATGCAGGGCGTCATACAGGGGGCGGAGATACGGGTCGATCTTCTCCTGCAGCGTACCCGGCAGAAAGCCCAGCTTTTCGCCCGCTTCCACCGCCGGACGAGTCAGGATGATCCGGCTGACCTTCTTCGCGATCAGAGCCTGCACCGCCATCGCCACCGCCAGGTACGTTTTGCCCGTACCCGCTGGCCCCAAACCAAATACCAGGTCGTTGCGCTCAATCGCTTCCAGATACCGGCGCTGTGTCACCGATTTCGGGGTCAGCACCTTGCGCCCGAACGTCCGCTGCTTGCCGCTGTTTGCCAGCGCCCGGAACGTGACTTCCGGGTCGGTCGCAACCACTTTTATGAGGCTCGTCAGATCGGTGTTCTGAAAGACCATACCCTCGTGAATCAGGGCAAAATAGTCCTCCAGAATCTGGCCCGCGCGCAAGACGGAGTCGCGCTCACCTTCAATTTCTATCGAACCATTTGCAAGCCGCGTGCTGACATTGAGCCCAAGCTCAAGGAGGCGCATATTTTCGTCGCGGGTTCCAAACAGTCCTTCAATTCCTTTACCTGTTGGGATGCTGGCAATCATGCAGGGTGGGTGGAAGCCTTCAGAAAGGAGGGAGGGGGAGCGAACTGGGGGCGCACAAAAACGGCCATCCGCTCTGACTATAGCATTGTTTTCCGCCCCCGGTTTTACGGGCATAATGCCCCGGGGTTTACCAGGCATAATGAGAAGATGCTTCTTGCCGATCTCGCCCTGAGCCGCCTTATTGAAACCGCCGAGGGCGAGGCTGGTTGCGCCTATGTGGAGGCCCGCCGCAAACTCCAACCCGAAGTGGGAGCAGTCTGGCAGGAAATCGCCGGTGCCCGCGCCATGTTCGATGGCCCCGATTCCCCCGTCACCCAGACCTTCGGCCTCGGCCTCTCCGGTCCGGTCACCGCAGGCGACCTTGACCGCCTCGAAGCCTTCTTTATCGAACGCGGCGCGTCCATCAACCACGAAATCAGCCCCATGGCCGACGGTTCCCTCTGGCCCCTGCTCGTTTCCCGGGGTTACACCCCCATCGAATTCACCAGCATGCTCTACCGGGATCTGACCGCGTTCCCACCCGCGCCCCATGCGCCCGGCAACGTCACGGTCCGGGCCATCACGCCCGAAGACTCCGAAACCTACGTCCGCATCAACCTGGAAGGCTGGAGCGAAACACCCGGCCTGGCCGACTTTCTGACCGACCTGATGCGCATCATGCTGAACACCGAAGGTCTGCAGGGCTTTCTGGCCCATGCGAACGGTGAACCCATCGCCGCCGGAGGCCTGAATCTGCGCGGTCCGGTCGCCATGTTCGCCGGAGCGTGTACCATTCCGGCCGCTCGCGGCCAGGGCGCGCAAAGGGCTCTTTTGGAGGAAAGACTCCGCACCGCGGTCCGCTCCGGATGCGGTGTCGCCGTCATGGGAGCGCTCGCCGGCAGCGGCTCCCAGCGCAACGCCGAACGGGCCGGATTTCGTATCGCATATACCCGGATAAAGTGGCAGCGAATTATTTAAAAGCGGGTATACTTGACGGAGGAGTTTTCCAAAAGACCATGTCAGAACAGAATCTCGCCAATCACACTCAGTTCGTCACCCCTTTCCATAAGGTCCTGGTTCCCGTTATTTTCCTGACCATCATCGGGTCGTTCGTGAACCTCTTCCATTCCCTGAATGATCACTCGAACCTCTACAGCGCTTCGCTGATTTGCGCGCTCTCTCTGTGCCTGCTGGGTGCCGCCCTGGCAGCCCGCATCTTCGCCCTGGGTGCCCAGGATCGCGCCATCCGCGCCGAAGAACGCTTCCGCTATTACGTCCTCACCGGCGGCAAAATGCTCGATTCCCGCCTCACCCTCAGCCAGATCGTTGGTCTCCGCTTCGCTTCCGACGCCGAATTTGTCGAACTCGCCAATAAGGCTGCCGACAAGGGCCTTTCCAACAAGGAAATCAAGGCCGCCATCAAGACCTGGAAAGCCGATCTCGAGCGCGTCTAAAAAAGGGCCCTGGGGGCCCTGCCGTATCATTGAAGTACCAAAGCCATGTCGTTACAGCTTCACAACACTCTGACTCAACGGGTTGAGCCTTTTCAGCCCCTTTCCGATAACACCGTGAAGATGTACACGTGTGGGCCGACAGTCTATGACTTCGCCCACATTGGCAATTTCCGGACGTTCGTTTTCTACGATCTGCTCCGCCGCTGGCTGCGCGCGTCCGGTTTCCAGTTGGACCACGTCATGAACATCACCGACGTGGACGACAAAATCATCCGCAATGCGGTCGCGCAGGGCAAATCCCTGCGCGACTACACGGATAACTTCACCCAGGCCTTCCTCGACGATTGCGGTACCCTCCGCCTCGAACGCCCCGAACACATCGTTCGCGCCACCGACCATATCAATGAGATGGCCGAATCCATCGCGAAGCTGGAAGCCGACGGCTTCACCTATCGCAGCGACGGCTCCGTCTACTTCCGCATCGCCAAATTCGCCGAATACGGCAAACTTTCCCACAACGACTTCAGCGGCATGGTGGCCGGTGCCCGCGTCGACGTCGATGAATACGAAAAGAGCGACGCCCGCGACTTCGCCCTCTGGAAAGCCCCCAAAGAAGGCGAACCGAACTGGGACACCTGCATCGGCCCTGGCCGCCCCGGCTGGCACATTGAATGCTCAGTCATGGCCTACCACTACCTGGGAGCCACGCTCGACCTTCACGCCGGCGGCGTTGACCTGATCTTCCCGCACCACGAAAACGAAATCGCGCAGTCCGAAGCTCTCACCGGTAAGCCCTTCGCAAAGTTCTGGGTTCACTCTGAATTCCTGCTGGTCGATGGCCAGAAGATGTCGAAATCGCTCGGCAATTTCTATACCCTGCGCGATCTATTCGGCCGCGGTTTCACGCCCGAGTCCGTTCGTTACTTGCTCGCGTCCGTCCCGTATCGCAAGGGTTTGAACTTCACCTTCGAAGGCCTGAACTCCGCGAAGACGGCCATTGACCGCCTCCGCAACTTCAAGCTCCGCCTGGAAACGGCAAAGCTTGCCGAAGGTCTCAATGACGAGATCGAAGCCAAAGCCAACTCCGCCCATCTCGGCTTCCGCGCCGGTATGGACGACGACCTCAACACCGCCGAAGCGCTCGGTGCTGTCTTCGAATTCCTCCGGGATGCCAACGTCGCCCTCGACGCCGGTACTTTCCTCGAAGGCAACCGCGCCCGCGCTCTGGAACTGATGGTCCTGTTCGATTCCGTCTTCGAAGTCCTCACCCCGTCCGAAGCCGCCGGAGCCATCTCAGCCGACGATGTGGAAGCTCTCATCGCCGCCCGCACCGCAGCCAAAAAATCCCGCGACTTCGCCCGCGCCGACCAGATCCGCAACGAACTGCTCGAAAAAGGCGTCATTCTGGAAGACACCAAAGATGGTGTCCGCTGGAAGCGTAAGTAAATAGATACAGCCATGAACATTCAGACCAAAGCCGTTCACGCGGGCGACCGCAAGCGTGACGGCTCCAACGGTACGGGCTTTCCTGTCACCACCCCCATCTACACCGCCACCAGCTACTTTTACAACGATCTGGGCGACCTCGACCGGGTTTTCGGCAAGGAACAGAAGGGGCAGAGCTACGCCCGTTACTCGAACCCCACCAATGACGCACTCGAAGAGCTCTGCACCGCTCTGGAAGGTGGCGCGGGCGCACTCGCCTGCAGCTCCGGCATGGCCGCTCTGCACATGGCCGTCAACACTGCGCTCCTCGACCGTCGCCGTGTCGTCGTCGCCGCCAAGCTCCTCTACGGAGCCACGCTGAACATGATGGTCAAGGCCTTTGAGCCCGCCGGCGTGGAAGTCCACTTCGTCGATTTCGACGACACCGGCGCCGTCGCCGCCGCGATTGAAGAACACCGCCCGGGCGCGATCCTGATGGAGTCGATCGCCAACCCCCTGCTGCGCGTTCCCGCCCTCGACCATATCGGCACCCTCGCGAAGGCGAGGGACATCCCGCTCATCGTCGATAACACCTTCGCGACGCCCCTCATCAACCGCCCGCTCGAACATGGCGCTTCAATCGTCGTCCACAGCCTGACGAAGTACCTCTCCGGACACGGCGACGTAATGGGCGGCATCGTTGTCGCAGACGAACAGCACTACGGCCCTCTGCGGGACATTTCCCGCATGCTCGGCCTCACGCTCGGACCCTTCGAGTCGTATCTCGCGATGCGCGGTATTAAGACCTTCCCGCTCCGCATGGAACGCCAGTGCGCCAACGCCCAGGCCGTGGCCACCTGGCTCGCCAGCCACCCCGGCATCGACCGCGTTTACTTCCCCGGAGACCCGAACCACCCCGACGCCGCCAACATCAGCCGCCTCTTCACCCCCGGCCTTTACGGCGCGATGGTCAGCTTTGAAGTGAAAGGCGCGGCCCGCGAACAGATCTTCAGCGTGATGAACGCCCTCCGGATGGTCGTCCCCGCGACGTCACTCGGCGACGTCCACAGCATCATCCTCTACCCGGCAATGGCCTCCCATCGAGACCTCGCCCCGAAGCACCGCGCCCGCCTCGGGATACAGGATAACCTTCTGCGCCTCTCGGTAGGCATCGAAGACCCGGCCGACATCACCGCCGACCTCGACCAGGCCCTCCGCAGCACGTAATTTCGAGGCATACTAAGACTATGGATTCCGTGGAAGCGCTCGTATCCGAAATGCGGGCGCTTCCCGGATCTCCTGTCCTTTCCCAATCCCTCATCGACCGCGCGATCCGCAACGGCTGGCCAGCGGAGCTTTTCACAGAAGTCATCGGCCTGATGGACGAAGACTTCACGCGGCCGCCGCAGCCTCTTTACGAATCCCGCACCCGTTGACCCGGTATTTGCGCGAGACGGATATCGCGATCGAGCTGATGAGGGGACGCAACAGAGCAGTTTTATAGCGATTCGCGAGCCGGGAACCCAACCGGGTCGCTATCTCCGCTGTGACGGTGGCAGAACTCCACTTCGGAGCCTCGCGAAGTCAGCACCCAGAGCAAAGCCACCTCCGTTGCCGGATCTTTTGCCGGACATTCAGAGTGCTCCCGGTAACCCGGCGGCCTCGGGAAAATCCGGCATATTCCGCGCTCACCTCGACAGTATCGGAAAGCGCATCGGTCCCTATGATGTGCTTATCGCCGGAATTGCGGCCAGATCCTCACGCGTCCTGGTTACGCACAACACCCGGGAGTTCGCCCGGCTTGATGATCTCCGGCTCGAAGACTGGATGGTCTGACGGCCTGAGATTCTGTGTCGCCGGTGACTACCCAGCAATCGCGCCTTCGCCTCGCGATCAATCAATGTCACCACCGACCATGGACCGGCAACGGCGCTGGTGGCATCCTCCGGCGGGGCAAAATGTTGTTATACTGCGGCTCATGTCACTCGTGAGCATACTCGCGGCCTTGACGGCAGCTGGAGTCGGATGGGTGGTTAAGCGCTTCATTGTTAGAAAGTGGAGGCGTTTGGCCCTCCACACCAACGCCGCAGTCTTCCCCGCAATGTGTCCCATTTGCCTCTCACGAGAAGTGGCGACGACGATTGAGGAGCGGTCCGAGTCACGCCAGACAGCGAACTATGTCGTTGCTCAAAAGCTGGAGTGGTGGACTGCCAAGGTTCCCCATTGTGCGAGTTGTACAGAAAAGCAATCAAGAAACTGGACGCTGGGGTTTGTGGTCGGCGGGGCAAGTGTCCTCGTCGCGTTCATCTTGATGCCCCCGTCGGCCCCATTTATCAACATGTTCGTCTATATTCTATTTGGGTTTCCGGCGTACGTGATGGCGACGACGATTCAAAAGGGAATCGTCTTCGGTCCCTCGACATCCAGTACCATTCTTCTATACATCAGGCATCAAGAGTATGCGTCCGAGTTAGCCGCACTGAATCGTGCGCCTGTTGCATAAAGCCGAGACGTGAGTCACCACCTTCCCCGCGACTACCGTCCATGAACTAAGGCCGCGCGAAATATCCCGGCTTACTCCTCACCACCGCCCCATCCTGCTTCACCCGGATCACAACCTTCCGGAAGCTGCCGTCGCGGTTCGGATTCGTACTCATATACCCCACGTCGTACATCGACCGCAGCTCCTCGGCCACCTCGCCCAGTGCCTTGCTTACGCTTTTCGACGACGCATCAAACGCGGCACCACCCGTCTCCTTCGCCAGTCGGTCCATCTCCCGCACCCCATACCGCGCCCGCGCGGACAACTCCCCGTGCTTCGCCTCGGTGTACCGCACCGTGTAGATCACCGAATCGGCCGACTGCGCCGCCTCGATCGCATCCATCAGATCGTGGGCGCTGGAGTTATCCTCCCCATCGCTGAACAGAATCATGGCTTTACGCTCACCCGTCGCCTCCGCCAGCTTCTCGCCCGCCGTCAGAAACACCGAATCAAATAGCGCCGTTCCTCCGCTCCGCGTGTCATCCGGCTCCAGCTCCGGGAACTGCCGGTAGCCCTTCTGGAACCGATCCAGCGCCTCCATGATGTTCCCCACCTTCGACGTAAAATCGCTCACCACCCGGATATGATTCCCGAAACACACCAGCAGCGCCTTATCCTTCGGAGTCACCGCAGACTCCAGGAACCGCTCAATGTCTCGGTGGTGCTGCTTCATGAACTTCTCCTGGCTGCCACTCATATCCGCCGCCAGCGCGAGGCGCAAGGGCTGATCGCCCGACTTCCCGAAGAACCGAACGTCCTGCTTCACGCCGTCTTCGAAGATCTCAATATCGTCCTTTGCGAGATTTCGGTTGAGGGTGCCCGCACGGTCGCGTACGATGAAAGCAACGTTCACAAGGCTGACATCCACCTTGATCGCGACTTCAGGGGGCTCCTGAGCCAGTACCGTCGCAGCAACGAGCAGGGTGAATAAGCCGAATCGCATGTTTAGAGGATACGTTTTCCATTGAGCCGTAGTTTGCAGGAGTTTTCCCAGGGTCTTGCGGCCAGCCATCCGCAATTCGCCAGACGCCTCGGGGTGGCCGTCTCCGGCGGCGCAGATTCCGTTCTCCTCCTCCACGCCCTGCACCAGGCCGACCTCGTCTGCCACGTCCTCCACGTCAACCACCAGCTTCGCGGCGAGGAGTCCGACGCCGATGCCACCTTCGTGCAGCAACTCGCCGCCAGCCTTGGCCTCCCCTGCACCGTCGCAACCCTTCCGCCAGCGGCAGGAAACCTGGAACAGGAAGCCCGCCGCCAGCGCTACACCTGGTTTTCGCAGTGCCTCGCCGAAGGTCTCTGCGCCGCCGTTGCCACCGGCCACACTCTCGACGACCAGGCAGAAACCGTCCTCTCCCGATTCCTCCGGGGTGCCGGGACCGCCGGCCTCGCCGCGATCCTTCCCGAAACCACCGCCGGTATCGTCCGTCCCCTCCTCGACATCCCCCGCGCCACCGTGCGCTCCTGGCTCAGCGAACTGGGTGCGACCTGGCGCGAGGACTCCTCGAACACCGACACCACCTTCCTGCGCAACCGAATCCGCCACGAAGTGATGCCGATGCTCACCACTCTGAACCCGTCCCTCCCGTCCACCCTCGCCGGAACCGCCGAATGGGCCCGCGCTGAAGAAGACTACTGGACCACCGAACTCGACCGCCTGGCCGCAACCCACCTGAACCACGACGGCGAAACCGTCCTGCTCGAGACCTCCGCACTGCTCAATCTCCACCTCGCCACCCAGCGCCGCCTCCTCCGCCGCGCCCTCGAACTCGTTCGCGGCAACCTCCGGGGCCTTGATTTCCTCCACATCGAGGCCATCCGACGCCTCTGTGCCGCCCGCGAAGGCAGTGGCCGTCTTCAGCTTCCCGGCGTCGATGTCTACCGCTCCTTCGACTGGCTTCGGATTTTTCCGCTCGGCCACGACAGCCGTCTGGACCGCCACTTCGAGGTTGACCTCGCGGTTCCAGGCCAAACGGACCTCCCGGAGCGCCGGTTAAGCGTGGAAATGGAACTGGTTAGCCACAGCCGCGTATATAATAGTGATTTGGATGTGATAGATCCTGCGAGTTTTACGGGATCTTTGGTATTGAGAAACTGGCGTCCGGGCGACGCGCTTCAGGTTCGGGGAGCCGCTCACGCTGAAAAAATTAAGACGTTGTTCCAGGAATACCGCGTCCCTCTTTGGGAACGGCGCGCCTGGCCGGTCATCGCAAATCGTCTTTCCGTGGTCTGGACCAGGCGATTCGGAGTCGCAGCGGAGTATGCAGCCGGGGCTGGTGTGGCTCAGGTGTTGGTCGTCCGGGAGCTGTCCGCCGGATGGAATGGAATCGATTAGCCTGTCCGCCGCGTCTAACGGTGTGAAGGGGTACGGGGAGTCTCACGATGTGAGCCCTCGCCGGAGTACCCGTAAGGGTGCGGAGGTACTGTGAATTCGAACGTAAAAACGGTCATTTTCTGGGTTATTTTGGTGTCAGTTGCTGTCCTGCTCTGGGTAGTCGTCAAGCAGGGTCACGGCAAGGTTGACCGTCCGCTGAATTTCAGCGAATTCCTGGCGGAAGTTGACGCCGGGAACATCAAGAACGTCAACATCAACGTCAACGAAGTGAAGGGCGAGTTCATGAACGGCCGTGATGCATTCCACACGGTTGTCCCGAACAATTACCCGAAACTGTTCGATCTTCTCAGCGAAAAGAAGGTCGCCATGACGTTCACGGATCCCGCCTCGGTCGGCTGGGTTTCCCTCATCGTCCAGTACTCGCCATTCATTCTGCTCATCGGCTTCTGGGTCTTCATGATGCGCCAGATGCAGTCGGGTGGCAACAAGGCCCTTAGCTTCGGCAAGAGCCGCGCCCGTCTCCACTCCTCCCAGCAGCGCAAAGTGACGTTCAAGGACGTCGCCGGCGTCGAAGAGGCCAAAGAAGAGCTCGAAGAAATCATCGAATTCCTGCGCGAACCGCAGAAGTTCCAGAAACTCGGTGGCCGCATCCCAAAGGGTGTCCTGCTGATGGGATCCCCCGGCACCGGTAAGACCCTCCTCGCCCGCGCCATCGCTGGCGAAGCCAACGTGCCGTTCTTCTCCATTTCGGGTTCTGACTTCGTGGAAATGTTCGTCGGCGTCGGCGCCAGCCGTGTCCGCGACCTCTTCGAACAGGGCAAGAAGAACGCCCCCTGCATCGTCTTCATCGACGAAATCGACGCCGTCGGTCGCCATCGCGGCGCTGGTCTCGGCGGCGGTCACGATGAACGCGAACAGACTCTCAACCAGCTTCTCGTCGAAATGGACGGCTTCGAATCCAACGAAGGCGTCATCCTGGTGGCCGCCACCAACCGGCCCGACGTTCTCGATCCCGCCCTCCTCCGCCCCGGTCGTTTTGACCGCCGCGTCACGGTTGGCCGTCCCGATGTCGGTGGCCGCGAAGCCATCCTCCGCGTTCACACCAAGAAGGTTCCGCTCGGCGACGATGTGGATCTCTCAGTTCTGGCTCGTGGGACACCCGGTTTGGCTGGCGCTGAACTCGCAAACCTGGTGAACGAAGCAGCCCTCAACGCCGCCCGTCAGAGCCGCAAGGTCGCCATGATGGTCGATTTCGAAATCGCCAAGGACAAGATCCTGATGGGCGCCGAACGTCGCTCCATGATCCTGACCGACGACGAAAAGCGCACCACCGCCTATCACGAAGCCGGTCACGCCATCGTCGCGATGGTCGCCCCGCACGCCGATCCGCTGCACAAAGTCAGCATCATCCCCCGCGGGATGGCGCTCGGCATCACCATGCAGCTGCCGACCGACGACAAGCACAACTATTCCAAGGTCTTCTGTGACGACCAGCTCGCCATCCTGATGGGCGGTCGTATCGCCGAAGAACTCTACCTGCAGCAGATGACCACCGGTGCCGGCAACGACATCGAACGTGCCAGCGACATGGCCCGCAAAATGGTCTGCGAATGGGGTATGAGCCAGCTTGGCCCCATGAGCTTCGGCAAAAAAGATGAGCAGATTTTCCTCGGCCGTGAGATCGCACAGCACCGCGACTACTCCGAAGAAACCGCCATCAAGATTGACGAAGAAGTGAAGCGCATCATCTCGACCGCTTACAGCCGCGCCGAAGCCATCATCAAGGAACATTCCGAAGGTCTGATCCGTGTGGCCGAAGCCCTGCTCGAACGCGAAAGCCTCGACGGAGCGGAAGTTCGCATCCTGATGGACAACGGAACCCTCCCCCCGATGACTCCTCCGTCGGGTGGCGCGTCCGCAACCCAGCAGGTCATCCGGCCCGAAGGTGGCGCTGGCCGCCGCATCGGGATGGAAGGCGAAAGCCCGGCAGCCGCGTAAGTGATTCCGAAGTACCCGTATTACCTGTTTGATATCGACGGCACGTTACTGGATAGTGCCGTCGATATCTGCAGTGCCATCCGCGACACCCTCGCCCCGCACGTTCCCGATCCCCCGCCTGTCCCGTCCCTCACCCGCTTTGTTGGCTACCACCTCGACGTCTGTTTTTCGGAAGTCCTGCCCCACTACGACCGCAAGCAACTCGACGACCTGATCGCCTCCTACCGAACCCTCTACCTGGCCCGTGGCCACGCTGCAACGAAGCCGTATCCCGGTGCGCTCGAAGGCGTCCGTCGCCTGGGAGGCCGCAAGGGAACCGCCACCACCAAAGGCACCCCCACAACCCGCGCCATCCTTGACCAGTTCGAATTTCTGCCCGCGTTCCACCACGTCCAGGGTACCGACGGCTTCCCCTGCAAGCCCGAACCCGACGTCGTTCTCCGCTCCCTGCAGGGCCTCGGCGGCAGCCCCGACCAGTGCCTCTTCATCGGCGACTCCCCGGCTGACATGGAAGCCGGCCGCCGCGCCGGCGTGAAAATCTGCGCCGTCCGCTACGGTTACGGCAACCACGCCGAAATGGCCCGCTGGGAACCCGATTACTGGATCGACGACCTCCGCGAACTCAGCGCGTAGGCCCCTTACTGCACCAGCTCAATCGGCCGCCGCGGATATGGCGTGGCGATATACGGCGACACGAGGCTCTCATTCCCGTCCTTGTCAATTGCCTTCACGCCGATCACGATGTCGTCGATACTCAGCCCTTCGAACGTGTACTCGGTCGCCTTGCCCACAAAGATCTCCCGCTCCCAGAACGGCGCGGTCGTCGGCCGCATCACCACCGCATAACCCGCCAGATCCTCCACGTTCGCGTCCTTCCAGCGCAGCACCGCGTCATACAATGACTTCCCGCGCGCCAGATTCGGTGTCTGCTTTCCCTTGTTCACACCCGTCGTGATTTCCCGATTCACTTCCGGAGCCGGAGGCGCCAGCGCTAGACTCGCGGCCGCAGCCGCATTCACCTTCGCCACATTCGCGGTATAAGCGGGCGAGGCTTTATCGAACGTGTCATTCGGCGTATGCTGCACGCCCAGATTCTCCGCCGGAGTCGTAAATCGCACCCCGGCAAACCCATTCGCCACAAACGGCGTATGGTCGCCACCCCGACTAAACCGGTCATTGCGGAACACCAGATCCGCCCGGAATGCGGGGACGTACTTCATCGCGACTTCCCGAACATACCGCGCCAGTTCCCGCGAGTTGGAGTCCGCCGGCTCTTCGGAAAACACGCGCACCAGACCACTTTGCGCCCGCCCGTCACCCATCACATCGTTGCCAACAATATCGTTGTTGAGCACAGCCTCGATCTTCTGCCCCTGCTCCTTAGCCCGGTCCGCATAGAGCGTGCTGCCCACCAGCCCCACCTCCTCGCCCGCGAACGCCACAAACACCAGCGTCTTTTCGAACTTGTATTGGCTCATCACCCGAGCGAGTTCCATCACAACCGCCGTCCCGCTCGCGTCATCGCTAACCCCAGGCGCTGGTGCCAAAGCCGACTTCTCCGGATCCATCGCATCCGTGGCCCCATCCCCATTTGCCCGGAAATCCGCCGCTCCCGCCCGCGTCACTATCGCCAGCGAGTCATAGTGACCACTGATAATGATCCGCTTTTCCGGCTGCGTCGTCCCCGGCAGCACGGCGACCACATTCACCAGCTCCACGTCCCGGAAAATGCGGGTCTGCTTCTTCACTTTCCACGGGTCATACGACACTTCCAGGCGCGGGCTGTAGCTCTTGAATTCGTTATAGATCCACGTCCGGGCCGCCTTGATGCCATGATTCGGCTCGTCCGTATCGGAAAAGACACTGCGCGTCCCGAAGTCCCCCAAGCGCTTCATCGTCGCCCCAATGCGGTCTTTCGAGACCTCGGAAACCACCTTCTGCACAAGCAAATCGGGCTTGCCGGTTTGAGCGGCAAGCCCGAAGGGAAAACAGAGAGCAACTATGAGAGCGAGATACTTCATCTCGCTATTATGCGAAATCGTTACGCCAGATCGAACTTCGACTGGTGCAACTGCGGGTCGCTCTTCACCAGCACCGCGCGCCCCAGCGTCTCTTCAATCTCTTGCAGGAACTGATTCCGGTTATTCTTCAGGACCTTGCCCACTTCCGGGTTCACCCGCAGGACCACGTTCCCGTCCTTGTCGTCGAACACCTTCCGCATCTTCGTCGCTTCCGTCAGAATCTCCGCCACCACCGTGTTCGCGCTCTTCACATGTCCCGCGCCCTCGCAATACGGGCACGGCGAACAAAGCGTCCGCTCCAGTGACTGCTTCACACGCTTCCGGGTAATCGCCACCAGCCCGAAGTCGTTGAACTGCAGAATCTTGTAAGGCGCACGGTCAACCCGCATCGCCTCTTCCAGAGCCTGCATCACTTTCTGCTTGTTCTTGCGCTCATCCATGTCGATAAAATCAACCACGATGATCCCACCCAGATCGCGAATGCGAATCTGCCGCACGATCTCCTTAATGGCATCCGTGTTGATCTTCACGATCGTGTCTTCAAGCCGGTTCGACTTGCCCACATACTTGCCGGTATTGATATCGATCGCTACCAGAGCTTCCGTCTGGTTGATCACGATATAGCCGCCCGACTTCAGCCAGACCTTCGGTCGCAGAGCCTTCTCGATTTCAGCCGTCACGCCGAATTCGTCGAAGATTGGAGCAGGCCGCGTGTACAGCTTCACACGCGAAACCAGCGCCGGCTGGAACCGTTCCGCAAATCGCAGAACGCTCTCGTACAACTCCTCGCTGTCCACCCAGATGGTCTTGAACGAAACCGTCAGCTGGTCACGCAGAATCCGCTGTACCAGATCCAGGTCGTGGTGCAACAGCACCGGAGCCGGACGCTTCTCCGCCTTCTGGCGCATATCGAGCCAGAGGTTATAGAGAAAGTGCATGTCCTTCTGCAGTTCTTCCTCGGTCTTGCCTTCCGCCGCCGTCCGGCAGATGTAGCCCCCCGGAATTCCCTGGCGATGGGTCTGGATAATACGCTTCAGCCGCT
>CANIHR010000141.1 GCA_947467185.1 Bryobacterales bacterium | reverse complement strand
TGCCCTTGTCCGGCGTCGCCATAATCTCGGAGAACACAGCCGAGGCCTCAGCGAGGCGCTTCGTCGGTTCCATATCTTTCGCCATCAACGGCGTGAGCAGCGGCGCGATCGCCAGTGTTGCTACTAATGTCATTCGCATAGGTAAACCTTTTCGGTCAGTCCTGAATCGGGGAGCATTCTGACTGACGTCTCACTAAGTGCACGGCAGCAGCCAACAGCCGCTTTTGCTGAGACAAAAGGCTATCCGTGCATTTCCGGGGGATTGACCAGTCATACGTCGCGCCGGGTTGTTGACCACGGGCGGTCAATTGACCGAACGCGGTCGTAGCCGCGGTACGCCCAGAGGCACGGGGCTCCGAATCCTGCAGTTCCCCTGAATTGGTGCCTCGCGTGCCGAATGAAAGTGGGACGCACGAATTACAGTCCAGGAGATAACGGCATGAATAACGACATACTTGCGGGAGACTGGAAACAGTTCAAAGGGAAGATGCTGGAGCAGTGGGGGAAAATCACGGGCGATGAGCTCGACGTAATCGCTGGCCGGCGCGAACAGATTGTGGGCAAGGTCCAGGAGCATTACGGTCTTGGCCGGGATGAAGCTGAGGTGCAGGTTCGGACGTTTGAGGAGCGGTACAAGACCGCCGATGCCGACCTGAAAAAGATGTGCGGACACTGTTCCACCGTCCATGCGCCAACAGCGCCCTGCCCACCGAAATAGAAGGCTGCGGGAAATGAGTAAAGGGGGACGTTCGGGGTACACCCCGCGCGTCCCCCCTTTTTGTTTGCTTAATAGTTAGTTGCCGGTGGCTGAGATTGCCAGCATGACGGGTGTGCTCTGCACGCCATTCACAGTAATACTAAGAGGAGTCGCGGCGCCCAGGATGACGCCGTCGGGAATCCGCACGTTGCTCTGGTAAAGGCCAACCAGGGTTGGTGTCAGGCCGGTAAACAGCGGTGTCACTACAATGGCGGAGCCACCGAAGCCGCCGCCAAAAGTTGCCGCAACGGGCGAGACGGTAGAGAATGCTGATGCTGCGGCCGCCTGTCCTTCCGTAGCGCCGGGCGAGGTTTGACCGAAGCCAATTGCATAAACAGTAACGACGTCACCAGGTTTTGCCGGATGGGTCCGGAAGCCGGGAACGACGGTACCTGTGGGCATGGTCAGGCTGCCATCCGCCGAATTCACAATCACGCCGTAGTTCCCCTTGAGAAAGGAGACGAACGCGAGGAGTGTCGGCGCAGTGGTGACGATGCTGAGTGGCCGTATGTTGCCGGGTTGGCCATTTGAGACTACCCGAACGGTGGTGGCCTGACCGGAAAGCAGCGAATATGGTACCTGGAAGTTAATCTGTCCGGGAGAGACATAGTACAAGGGAACCGGGACATTGTTGACCAGTACCTGGGCACCGCCGAGGAGCGTCGGCAGAGGTGTTGTGTCGCTGGTGGAACTACTGCCCGCCGGGGCCAGTTGGTTACCGTAGATGGCGCCGATGTCGCCAGGTGACAGCGGGCCACTCGCGCCATTGCCGCCGTTCACAATGCCTGAGGAAGTGATCAGGGGGACGCCGGGAATCGCGACAAGAAGCTGCACAGGGATGGAGATGAGAGCGTTGTTGGCGGCATTCGACGTCAGCGTCACTCTTCCGGAGTAGAGTCCAGGTGCGAGGCCATTCGGGCTGGCGGAAACGATGATGGAGGATGACCCGCTGACGGAGGCCGTCAGGAAAGTCGAAGTGCTGGTTGCAGCCGTGATCGTCAGCGTGCCTGCACCCGCATTATTCAGCTTCACCTCAGAGTTCTGCACCGGACCGTTCTGGAAACTGGTCAGACGCACCGGCACAATACTCTCTCGCTCGATGATTGGGTCGTTGGTGATGTTCAGCCGGACAACGATTGTTTTATTGTCGGATGCGACCGAAGACCCAAACAGCGCCACCTGTCCGAGGTAAAGACCAGGCGCCTGGCCCACCTGCGCTGCAACCTGAATCAGGTGGGGCGCGAGAGCCCCATCCAGGTACCGGAGCCAGTTGCCGCCGCTCTGGGTACTAACGGCAGCCTGCGAACCGACGCCGGTTGTGAAGACAGGGAAGATGTCGGTGGAGGTATAGAGGCCAGCCACAGAAACATACGCGTTGATGGGGCTTGAGGGGACACCCGCGGTATTCACAGTGATCGTAATGTCCTGCGGGGAGTCGATTGCGTTTACATCGGTGAGAGTGACCGTGCCTGTATAAATGGCGGGAGGCAGGTCAGTCATCGTCAGGCCAATCCCGATGAGATAGCAGTTGCCGTTGTTGGCCGCGCACGAACCCTTCAGGCCGATATTGACGGATAGCCAGCTGTCAGAGGTGGTGGCAGTCAGAGTGAGGCTGCCGTCGCCCACATTGGTAGCCTGTACAAACTCTCCTCCGTTGATCCCGGATGTGAGGTTGACTGTGCCGATAGTGGTCTTGTCGAGACGCAATTGCGGGGCTGCGCTGAGCATGGGGGCCAGCGCCAGAACCAAAACAGACAGATTGCCCTTGATGGTGAAACTCATAGTGAAAACTCCTTCGTAACTCGCAGTAGATGGTGCACGCGGGTAGCCAGGCAGTAAAGGTTGTCAACGTGCCTGAAGAGTGTCAGGAGTAAACAGAATGAGACTTACAGGACTTACCGCCTCATTGGCGTCCCTGATGTTTCTGTGCGCCCCCATCCCCGGCAACGCACAGGGCGAGAAGAAGAGCGATAAACAAGGCGAGAAGCAGCAGGGCAACGGCAGGCAGAACGAACAGGGCCGACAGCCGCAACCGGACCGGCCGCAGGCCCAGCGACAGGAACAGCAGCGGCCACAGCAGGCGGAGCGCGCACAGCCGCAGCGCCAGGAGCAGTCGCGCCCTCAACCCGCAGCTCAGGCGCAACAACCTCGCCAGCAGGAACAGCGGAGACAACAGCAGCCACAGCAACAGCAGCAGGCGCAGAGGAATCAGAACCAGGATCGGCAGCCGATGCCACAGCGTTCCAGAACTCAGGCCCAGGCGTGGCAACAGCAACGTGGCTGGCAACAGCAGGGTGCCTGGCAGGGACGTGGCACCTGGCAGCAGAATAAGGCGCAGAACTGGTCCAGTGAACATCGGACGTGGACTCAGCGTGGCGGGTACGGCGGTTACTATGTTCCCCAGGCCACGTTCAATATCTCATTCGGCAACCAGAATTTCTTCCGTCTGCGCAGCAGACCCGTTATGTATCTGGGGTACCCCCGCTTCGACTACGGCGGCTACTCATTCCTGATCCTGGATCCGTGGCCTGAATACTGGGACGATTTCTGGTACAACTCTGACGATGTATACATCGACTATGACGACGGCTACTATTTCTACAACAACCGGTATCCGTATGTTCGCCTGGCGATCGCGATTACGTTCTAACGGAGACGCCGGTGGGGTACGCGGAGAGTATCCGCTGCTTCACCGGCAGTTTACGTCAGCAGATCTTTGCGGGTGATGCCCAGCTTGCGCATCATGGCATTGAGAGTGGTGCGGTGAAGGCCCAGGCGGGTGGCCGTGGCTGTGACCACACCATTGCATTCCCGGAAGGTGCGAATGATATGTTCGCGCTCCACCTGTTCCAGAGTCGTATTGCCTCCGGGTTGGGGCGTCTCGCCCCGAATCTCCTGAAGTGGTGCACGAAGGGCGGGACCCCTCGACAGGATGACGGAACGTTCGATGAAATTCTCCAGCTCGCGGACATTGCCGGGCCACTGCCAGGCTACCATGGCAGCCATTGTTTCCGCCGGAATCGTCTCGATATCTTTACCCATCTTCCCGCCGTATTTCTTCATGAAGAAGCGTGCGAGTAACGGAATGTCCCCTGGTCTGTCCCGGAGTGCGGGAGTTGTGATGGGGAAGACTCGCAGACGGTAGTAAAGGTCGCTGCGAAACAGCTTGTCGCCCATCAT
The DNA here is from genome assembly GCA_947467185.1 of Bryobacterales bacterium. GTDB lineage: Bacteria > Acidobacteriota > Terriglobia > Bryobacterales > Bryobacteraceae > BOG-234. The sequence goes on along the minus strand of CANIHR010000141.1, from coordinate 10,402 downwards.
CTGCGTCAAATTGCGATTCGTCGCGGCTACCAGGCGGACATCGATCATGATGGTCTTTTTGCCGCCCAGTCGCTCAAACGACTTTTCCTGGAGTGCTCGCAGCAACTTTGGCTGGAGGTCGATGGGGATGTCGCCGACCTCGTCCAGGAACAAGGTGCCCCGATGCGCCATCTCGAAGCGCCCGATCTTTTGCTGCAGGGCTCCGGTGAAGGCGCCGCGCTCGTAACCGAAGAGTTCGCTTTCCAGGAGCCCGGTTGGGATGGCAGCGCAGTTCAGCGTCACAAACGGCATGTTGCGGCGCCCACTGCGCATGTGAATTGCCCTGGCAACCAGTTCTTTGCCCGTCCCAGTCTCTCCCAGAACCAGAACCGTGGTGTCGGTGGGCGAGACCATTTCAATCTCGCGCTCCATCCTGCGGAGCGGCGGACTGGCGCCCACGATTTCCGCGAAGTCGCCTGGTTTGGTGGGTGCAGCGTCCTCTTCCTCTTCTTCAGGGGGCTCTGGTACTCCGACCTGGCGGATAAACGAAATCGACTCAAACGGGCAGAGCCGAAGTACGGCTGTCGCGACCAAAACCCGCACCCGGTCGCCATTCTTGCGGATCAGTTCCTTCTCGTACGGAACACTTACCCCAAAGCGCAAGGCCTCTTCGTGAGCAATGTCATCGAAAGAGCTGAATTCCTCGGGGGTCAGTTCCTGCCATTGCAACTGGCCGGAACCGATGTCCTCGCGTTTGTATCCCACCAGTTCCAGAAAGGCATCGTTTACTTCCGGCAGTTGACCGGGTTTGCCATAGATGGTTCCAACGTCTTGCGAGGCCTTTGGTAGTTGTTTTTCGGCGTCCCGGCTGTGGCGCAGTTTTTCGTCGCGCTCATGGCGCTCGCTGAAATCGCGGACGGCACGCGCAAAACCTCGCAGGTACCCGTCCTCATCGCGCAACGCCATGGTGATCGAGTTCGCCCAGAAGCGGCTGCCGTTTTTTCTGGTCTGCCAGGTTTCGCTACCCGCGTGTCTCTCATCACGGACTCGTGCCAGTTCCACATCGGCAACCGAGCGGCCGTTGCTGTCCTTCACCCCGTACAGAAGGGAAACATGCCTGCCAATGACTTCTGCGGATGCGTAACCGTACAACTCCTCCGCTCCGGGATACCACGCCGCGATGCAACCTTCCTCGTCGAGGAGGCACAAAGCACAGTCGCGAATAGTATGGAGAGAACCAACCTCTTCGGTGAGTATAGGAGAGAAAGGATTACTGGCTATCGAACTGCAGAGAGCGGCGAGCTCTTGCGGTCCGTACTTCTCTAACCAGATAGTGGCCTGCAACATAGAGCCAGAGGAGCTCATAGCGTTTGCACTTTCCAGCTATCGCGTCCGAGATTAATCCGGATACAACAACTAACCCCTATCCTACCACTTATAAAAATAAATCCCGGCAAAACATGACCATATTCCGCCACCGGGTGAAAATGATTTGCCTCCCCAAACGGCAGTCCCCCCCCCTGAGTGACCAAATATGGTCACTCAGGGGGGACTGAAACCCAATGCTTAGTTCTGGTGGTAGTGGCGACCCCGGCGGTTGACGCCGCGGTCGGGAATGCCGATCTGCATGGTTTGATCAAGCTGGAAGGTAAGGATGGACTCAACGGGGACGCGGATGGCACTGCCCCTCGTTAACAACTGAGTACCAGCTCCGGCACCGGCACCGGCGGCGGCGCCGATGGCGGCTCCCTGGCCTCCCCCCGCAATAGCTCCGAGAAGTGTACCGAGGAGTGCTCCGCCGCCGACAAACTTAGCGGTTCTCTGGTTCGAGCCAATTCCGGCCTTTTGTCCTCCGCTCAAAACTTCCGTGTCGGCAGACACGGCATATCGTTCTCCGTTAACGATTACGGAATCCAGGTCCAGGGTCAGTTCGCGATTCGTGGCGCTTCTCACCAGCAACTCGGCTTCGGAACCCCGCGGAATTGCGACATTGCCGCCAGCGTCCAGAACATCGGTCTGCACTACGGCGCTAAAAACCCGGCCATCCAGTTTGCGGGTGTCAATACGTTCGTTGGTCCGCACCATGATAGTGGTGCCAGGCGCCAGACTTCCAGTTGAGGATCGCCGTCCCGGTCCCTGGCCGCGCGGTCGCGCCGATGAAAGACTGAAATCGCCATCGCAACCCTGATCTACCCAGACTCCGCGTGTATCAAAGTCCCAATTCCTGCCCTGTTGGCAGATGACGCGGCCATTGGAGCGAAGCAATTGCACGCCGCCTCGGGTATCGGCGGTGCAAAAAGTGCGCCCTCGTCCGTTGGATGAGCAGGTGAGCTCATTACTGTCCTGAGCCTTCAGGGGGATGCCCCCCGGAAGGCTCAGGGCCAGTAGTAACGCGAAGGTTCCTGACTGCGGCCCGCGTGTCATTACGGGCGGCTCCCCGGGCGACCCTTTGCGCCTTCCGCGCCTTCCGCACCTGCTGTGCCACGCTGTCCGGTGCTGCCGTCGGCGCCCGTCTTGCCCTCGGCTCCTGAGGCTCCCGAGGCCCCGGCAGCACCTTCCATCCCGCGCGCGCCTTCCATGCCTTCGCGTCCCTGCACACCGGACGCTCCGTTAGAGCCGTTCGCGCCGTTGGAACCATTTGCACCGGCGGCGCCGTCACGGCCTCGCATATCGCACCCGGTGCTCATCAAAGTTGTTGCCGCCAGGCCGAGGCCCATTGCTGTAAAGAGGATGATTCGTTTCATTCGTGTGTATCTCCACAGACTGGACACGCAATCGGAGAGCCGAAGCGAAAGCAACGCCCTGGCGTGTATTTGCACTGTCCTGAACCGCCGCTCTGTCTCTATTTGGTCATCTGACCATTAGTAGTTAGGCGGTCGCCGAGGTGTACTTCGCCGTGACGCACGCCTGTCGTACTGTGACCGCTGTGGCGGGTCTGGTACATCTCCGGTCCTTGTCCTGCATGGAGTGGAACGACCTCCCGGTGCAGTAGTTGAGTCGCCTGGGTCAGGAAAGAAGAATCCGAAATGAACAGGTTGAATTGGATTGGTCGAGGACGCGGCGCGTGCGTCCTGGTGATTACCGGTGCTGCCCTGCTGGCAAATTGCAGCAAGGCCGCAAAGTCCGCAGATGTTAATGACAAAGTCCGCGCCGCGATCTCGCAGGCTGGTCTGGCGGATGTCAAAACGGATCAGGATCGGGACAAGGGCGTCGTCACACTAACCGGACATGTGGCCGCGGAGGCTGACAAAGCCCAGGCCGAAAGTGTCGCGCAGGCCGCCGCCGGGGATCAGGTGATTTCTAATCAAATCGCTGTTGTCCCTCCGGGAGGCGAGGAGGCGTCCCGAAAAGTGAACTCGGCGCTGGACAAAGGAATCGAGAGCAATCTGGAAGCGGCACTGGTGGGTGAAAAGCTCAGTGATGTCGTTCACTATTCGGTGAACAACCACGTAGTGACGCTAAGCGGAAAAGTAGACTCACAAGCCATCCGGACCAGGGCCAACACGATTGCTGAGGGCATTCTCAATGTGCAGCAGGTAGTAAATGAGCTGCAGGTAAAGTCACAAAAAGCAACAACGAACTAAGTAACTCGAACCGAAATTCAGAATCAGCAAGAGGAATCATGACACACACAGAAATCAGTAGTTTTCGTCAGGTATTGGAAAGCTCGCGGGCGGAGCTGTTAGGGGCGGGAGGCACAAGCTGGGATCGGCTGGCGACCGTCGCGGCGCCGGACGAAATGGACCGCCTGCAGAATGCCAGCGATCGGGACTATGCGATCAGCAATCTGGAGCGCAACTCCAGGCGTCTGGCGGAACTGGCCGCCGCGCTTCGGCGAGTCAATGCGGGGACCTTCGGCGAATGCCTTGATTGTGACGAGCCGATCTCGCCACGCCGTCTGGCAGCTGTTCCCTGGGCTGCCCTTTGTATCAAATGCCAGGAAAAGTCCGACCGCGAACGGGCGACGCCGACCTCCCGGACGGAAGAAGAGTTTTCCTTCGCCGCGTAAACAGGAAAAGGGCGTGGACCCTTCGATCCACGCCCTTCCGAATACCGGGTGAAGACTAGCGAAAAGCACCCAGCACATACGCCAGCAGCAGAATCAGCAGGATCGTTCCCAGTCCCACCCCAGCCCCACCGCCGGCACCCCATCGGGTGTGCCCGTAGTACCCACCTCCGCCGCCAAAGACGAGCAGTAACACAATCAGAAGAAGAATCATAAACGACACCTACCTTTCTTAGTTGTTTCGTCCCATGACCAGCAGGGCAATGCCGCCGACCAGTGCGATGCCGCCTGCTATCGGGGGCACCGGGATATTGTGCGTCTCGTCGCGCGTGGCATGGATCGGGCCCACGTCGATCACTTTCTCTTTCGTCGTGTAAGTAAAGCCACCCCACGCCAAACCTGCGAGTCCAAGAACGACCAGGGCGATTCCAAATATCTTGTTCATCGTTGTCACCTCAGGCAGGCGGGGCGACAGGGACGTTGATAGTGTCCCTGCGCCTCCGCCGGGGGGGAACTATTTCTCCATCACCCGTTCAACCTGACCGACCTTCTGCTGCACCTTGCCGGCGATCTTCTCGTCATGACCTTCCGCCGTCAGTTCCGGTTTGTTCGTCATCTGACCGACCGACTCCTTCACCGCGCCCTTTGCTTCGTGGAACGCGCCCTTGACCTGATCTACTGTGCTTTTTTCCATTTGTAACCGTCTTTCTGCTTCAGTGAAGCGAGTGAACTATTTTGTGCAGCGCACGTTGATGCCCAGTTCGGCGGCAGCAACCTACGCGGAGATATGTGATGGGCGATCGCTCACCTGAAAGTCGGCGCCCGCCTCGGCCGCGGATGCAATATCTTCCGCGCCCGTCTGCTTCAGCAGGTCTTCCGCCCGCTTCACCCATTCCGGGCTGTCGCAGTGGACCGAGAACAAAATGCCGCCTTCGCGGATTCGGCCCTCATAGCGTTTTGCCTCGTACTCCGGGATCCCCATGCCAACCAGGGACCCAACGATGGCCCCGAGGGCCCCGCCCGCGCCAACTCCGGCGAGCAGCGCCATCAGGGGCCCTGCCGCCACAAACGGTCCGATGCCGGGAATCGCGAGGAGACCAATTCCGGCCAGCCAGCCGAGCACGCCCCCCGCCACCGCTCCGGAGGTGCCGCCCGCCAGGCTTCCTTCCGGCGCCTTGGTATTCTTCTGAACGGCGAAGTCCTTTGAGCCCTGATTTTCAGGGAACAACACGGAGATATCCGTGTTGCGGAAGCCGCTGTTCTTCAGGGAAGAGACCGCGTCTTCCACTCCCCGCCGATCTTTGTATAGTCCGTAAACTGCCGTGTTTGATGCCATGGTGCTCCTTCAGTCGAAGGACAAAGTGGCACGCCTGGGGCCAGGCGTGAAAGCGGGCGGCAATTGTCGCGTTCCGTTGGGTGACGGATTGCAAACGTTCCTTCAGGAGAACAAGTAAATATGCCGTTGCTGAACCTCGTAGTGATTCTGATCATCGTTGGAGTTGGGTTATATCTCATCAATCGCTTCATCCCGATGGCATCCAGCATTAAGACCATCCTCAATATTGTTGTTGTGGTTGCCGTCTGTGTTTGGGTGTTGCAGGCTGTGGGTCTGTGGGGGGACGTTACAAACTTCCGTCTCAAAGGTTAAGGCGCCTGCGACCGGATCTGGTCAGGTTGACGGTGCAGCGTCAAACGGCACCTGCGGGCAACATGGGATTCCCCACGTCGTTCATGACCCCGACGAGATGACTGTGAAGGGTGGGATCTCGACGGCCGTCGTTGCTTTTAGTGATCGCAGGGTGGACCGTGGTTGTCAGAGTGTAATGTAGTTCAGCCGGATGCAGAGGCGGTGGTAGTAACGCGCCTCGTGTCCGGCGTTTTGTTGTCCGGGGAGTCCGCTGTCACTCCCCGGAGCGGCCATTCTCTCGAATCCCGGAAAGAGTTTCCCGGGACCTTGCAAGGTGGGCCTCGCGAGGACGATCATCCGGGCCTGTGAGCCGATATCCAACATCCGCTGGCGAAGCTCGTACGGCGCATCATGAGCAATGAAATCCGGCATCACCTCGCTACTTGTGAAGGGAACCGCCACTCACTCCGTCGGCATTTGGTCAGGTGACGGTAAGGGGTCACGACCGGGTCTGCTCACCCCCCGACGGGATCTTCCTAAACAAAGGAATCAATGGAGATCTCGTCAATTATGCGGCAAGGCCAGTCAAATGCCTTCCGTAAGTTGCCGAGTATGCCGCCGCCAAACAGTGCAGCACAGTCAGCGAAAAGGAAACCAAGATTATGAAACTATTCAAAGCAGTTACAACCGTCTGTTGTGCCGCCCTCCTCGGGCTCGCAATCACTTCAGGCGCCCGTGCCGACGACTGGAACCGCAAAACAACTATCACGTTCAGCGGCCCCGTGGAAATCCCTGGCGTTCACCTTGTTGGCTGGGGTGTTCTGCCCGCCGGTACATACGTATTCAAGATCCTGAATTCGCAATCCGATCGTCATATCGTCCAGATCTTCAACAAAGAAGAAACTACTGTCTACGCCACGATCCTCGCGATCCCGAACTATCGTCTGCAGGCCACGGACAAGACTGTGATCACCTTCCGCGAGCGTCCCGCAGGTCAGCCGGAAGCCCTCCGGGCCTGGTTCTACCCGGGCCGCAACTGGGGCGAAGAGTTCGTCTACCCGAAAGCCGTAGCTATGGAACTCGCAAAGACGAGCAACGTCCCGGTTCTTTATACCGACGAGCAGCTTCCGGTTGAAGTCGCTGAACCGATTCGGACGGCCGACGCACCGGTTGCGGTGCAGATGTCTCGCGCCCCGATTATGGCTTACAAGCCTACCGGTGAAACCGTGCCTTTGGCGGAAGTCATCACAGCCCCACCGGCCGAAGTTCTGGTCGCGTCGAACGAACCCGCCCCGATGCTGCCGAAAACAGGAAGTTCCCTGCCTTCGTTCCTGCTGCTTGGGTTGCTTGCTCTGGGCGGCGGCTTCGTCGTTCGGGCTTATTCGCTCCGCGCCCGTTAACACCGGCTTGAATGGGGTTGCACCCGGCGCGGGAAGTGGATCCGCGTCGGCGTTGAGGGAAGACAGGTATTACAAATGAACTATACAAAAAGTCTGCCAAGAGAGCGCCGGGTTCGCTCTCATAAGAATGCCCTGAGCGCCCATACCACCTCAGCCCGCGGCTTCGATGTTCTGAATTCTCCACAACTGAACAAGGGCACTGCCTTTACCGCGGGGGAGCGAAGCGAACTGGGCCTGACCGGGCTGCTGCCACCGGAAATCAGTACGCTCGAGATGCAGGTCCGGCGAGCCTTCATCCAGTACGATATGCTTCCCGACTCACTGGGGAAGAACGTTTACCTGACTGCGCTGCACGACCGCAATGAAGTTCTGTTTTTTCGCCTCTTCTCCGAGCACTTGCGGGAAATGATCCCCATCGTCAATGACCGGACCGTCGGCGTGGCGATGCAGCATTACCATCTGGAGTCCAGACGCCCCCGGGGTGTCTATCTCTCCGTCGACCATCCCGATTCTATCGAGGCGGCCTTCGCGAACTTTGGGGCTGGTCCGGAAGACATCGACTTGATGTTGGCCACGGATGCTGAAGAAGTCCTGGGGTTGGGCGATTGGGGCGTGGGCGGTATGGAGGTGTCCATCGGAAAGTTGGCCATCTACACGGCTGCCGGCGGTGTGGATCCCGCGCGAGTTATGCCTGTCATGCTCGATGTGGGCACTGACCGCGAGAGTCTCCTCAACGATCCGATGTACATTGGCAATCGGCACAAACGGGTCCGTGGTGAAAAGTATTATGCCTTCATCGATCTCTACGTGAAGACTGCCCATCGCATGTTCCCGAAGGCTATTGTCCAGTGGGAGGATCTGGCACCCGGAAACGGGCGCCGGATACTGAACAGATACCGTGACAGTATTTGCACCTTCAGTGATGGAATTTTGGGGACGGGTGCTATCGTCCTGGCTGCCACGATCTCCGCGATTCGCGTTTGTGGCACGCCGCTGCGAAACCAGCGAATCGTCATTGTCGGCGCCGGGACTGCAGGCATGGGTATTGCAGACCAGTTGCGCGCTGCGATGATTCGCGAGGGCTTGTCTCCGGAAGCCGCCACCAAACGCTTTTGGCTAGTTGACAAGCATGGCCTTCTGAATGATCACCCTCTCGGGCAACGCTTCGAATACCAGACGTCCTGGCTTCGTTCGGCGGCGGAGAGCCGCTCGTGGGCCCGCGAGTGCGGATCTGCCGAAGTCAGTCTGGCCGAAGTTGTCCACCGCATTCATCCCACGATCCTGATTGGAACTGCGTCCGCACCGGATATGTTTACCGAAGCGATTGTCAGAGACATGGCGGCTCACACCGAACGCCCGATCATCTTCTCGATCGGGCTCCCTGCGGCGACGGCAGCCACCCCGGCGGATCTTCTGTCCTGGACGGATGGCAGAGTCCTTATGGTTACAGGTAATCCCTCCGTGCCGGTTACGTGGAAAGGTCTGACATATGTGATAGGCCAGGCCGATAACGCTGTCCTTTACCCCGGTCTGGTGCTCGGAGCAATCGTCTCTGGCGCCCGACTTATTACCGACGGGATGCTGGCCGCCGCGGCTAATGCGGTGTCTAGCCTGGTAACCGTCCGTCAGCCTGGATCTTCACTCCTCCCGCATATTGACGACCTCCGGAGTATCTCCGCTTTCGTTGCGGTTGCGGTAGCCGAAGCAGCCCAGGCCGAGGGTCTGGCCCAGGTCAAGATGGGCGACATCGGGCGAAGAGTCCAGGCTACTATGTGGGCGCCGGAATATCGCCCGATTGAGGCCGCTTCTCTGCCGGGCTGCACGGCGGCTGCATGATGAACTACCTCCTGGTTGTCACGCTCCTCGCGGTTGCCAGGCTCAGCGTGGCCCAGCAGCAACCAGATTCGTTCCAGATCTCCGTCAGCGTGAATCTGGTGCTGTTGAACCCCGTGGTGCAGGATGCAAAGGGACAGTTCGTTGCCAGCCTGCAGCAACACGAGTTTGAAGTTCGCGAAGAGGGAGTGCCGCAGACAATTACCGTCTTCCGTCATGAGGATGTCCCCGTCACCGTCGGCCTCGTCATCGACCATAGCGGCAGTATGCACCGCAAGCTCCCCGACGTTCTGACGGCAGCGCGGACCTTCGTGAAATGGAGTAACCCCGCGGATCAGATGTTCATTGTGAACTTTAACGAGAAGGCTGCTCTCGGCCTGCCCCCGGACCGGCACTTCAGCAATAGCCCGGAGGAACTGGAGAAGGCGATTCTGAGTGCGCCGCTGGCGGGCCAAACCGCTGTCTACGACGCGGTCGCACTTGCCCTCACCCGCCTTCCGGTTGGTGGGCCACAGAAGAAAGTGCTGATTGTGATCTCCGATGGCGGCGACAACACCAGTACCCTGAAGCTCGCTGAGTTGCTGAAATTGACCGGGCAGTCCAGTGCGCTCATCTACGCGATTGGCATCTTTGACGAAAACGAAACAGATCGCAATCCAACCGCTCTGAGGCGTCTCGCGTCGGCGTCCGGTGGCGCTGCCTACTTCCCCGAAAAGACTACTGATGTCATCGAGCTCTGTGAGAGCATTGCACACGAAATCCGCAATCAGTACACAGTCGGTTACATCTCCTCCAACCCTCCGAAGCCTGGAGTGTTCCGTCCTGTGAAAGTGACCGCTCATGCCCCAGGCAAGGGCCACCTGGTTGTGCGTGCCCGTACAGGCTACATCGCCGCCGGGGATGAGGTGAAATGAGCCCCGCCCTCCGGTTGCCCGCGCTGACGTGGGCCTGGCGCAGCCTGTTCACCGTCGCTTTTTTCGCACTGTTGTGGTGCGCTTTTGTGGTGAGTGACCAGTGGCGCTTTCAGCATGCGCAGGGAGAAGTTCTGGATGCGGCGCTTACCGCGCGAAATGACGCGGCACCGCTCTCCATCGCCGCCGTTGCAAAGGGCGGCGTGATTGGTCGAGTCAACATTGCCCGCCTCGGCATCTCCGTTGTGATCGTGGAAGGAATCAGTTCCGCCATCCTGCGCCATGCGGCGGGACACATTGTCGGAACGGCTCTGCCCGGGCAGCCAGGAAACTCCGCCATCTCCGCCCATCGCGACACCTTCTTTCGTCCTCTGCGAAACATTCGGCAGGACGACATCATTGCGGTGGCCACACCTCAGGGCGACTACCGCTATCGCGTGGTATCCATCCGGATCGTGCCTCCGGAAGATGTTTCCGTTCTGGAACCCAGCGTCAACCAGGTCCTGACCCTGGTTACCTGTTACCCCTTCTACTTCGTTGGCGCGGCGGCCGATCGTTTTATCGTAAGGGCCGAACGAATCGAGGACGCCTCATGACCTGTAGTCACCAGACTATTCGCGCTTTCCGAAAGTGTCAGTCGCAATCA